>JBFKTF010000277.1:0-1069 GCA_041636435.1 Thermoplasmatota archaeon | reverse complement strand
CGCCCCGGCTTGTAGCCCCGGCTCTTGGCTTCCTGGGTCTGCGCAAACAGGTCGCGGATCGGCGTCCACAGGCCAGTGTACGTGGCCGGGTTGCTGCGGGGGGTGCGGCCAATGGGCGACTGGTCGATGTCGATGACCTTGTCCACTTGCTTCAGGCCCTTGATGTCCTTGTGCGCGCCGGGGCGTTCGCCGCCGACACGATCCAGGTGCTTCAGGGTGCCCTTGTAGAGGGTCTCGTTGATGAGCGTGGACTTGCCGGAGCCACTGACGCCGGTGACGGCGACGAACTTCCCAAGGGGCACCTTGACGGAGACATCCTGGAGGTTGTTCTCGGTGGCTCCGATGATTTCGATGTGCTTGCCGTTGCCGTCGCGGCGGTCGTCGGGCACCTCGATGCGCAGGTTGCCGGCCAAGTATTGGCCCGTGAGGCTTTGCTTGTTCTTCTCCACCTGCTTGGGGGTGCCGGCGGCGACCACGTGGCCGCCATGCTCGCCCGCACCGGGCCCCAGATCGACGAGGTAGTCGGCGGCGCGCATGGTGTCCTCGTCGTGTTCGACCACCAGCACGGTGTTGTCCAGGGACTTCAGGTGCTGCAGGGTCTCGATGAGGCGGTGGTTGTCCCGCTGGTGCAGCCCAATGCTGGGTTCGTCCAAGACGTACAGCACGCCTTGCAGGCCGCTGCCGATTTGGCTGGCCAACCGGATGCGTTGCGACTCGCCACCCGACAAGGTGCCCGAGGAGCGGTCCAGGCTCAGGTACCCCAAGCCGACGTTGTCCAAGAACCGCAGGCGCGCCACGATTTCCTTGAGAATCTCGCGGGCGATGTCGTTCTCGCGTGCGCTGAGCCGCTCGGGCAGCGTCTCGTACCATTCGAGTGCCTTGGTGACGGAGAGCCGCGTGGAGCTGGTGATGGATTCGCCGTCCACGGAGACCGCCAGGACTTCGGGCTTCAAGCGCAGACCGCGGCAGCCGCTGCAGTCCCGTTCGGCCATGAAGCCCCGGATGCGTTCCTTGGCGCGGTCCGAGTCGGATTCCGTCAATAGGCGCGTCAGCCGAGCGGCGATGCCTT
>JBFKTF010000276.1:0-1165 GCA_041636435.1 Thermoplasmatota archaeon | reverse complement strand
GGTGCTGCGCAGGTACTCGAACACCGACTGCTTGCCACCCTGGTAGCGGCCCTTCAGGACCACTTCGATGCGGGTGCCGTGGTCCTTGTCCCAGTGGTCGGCTTCGACGCTGTATTCCTTGGCGCGGTTCGTCTTGGTGTCGATGCCCAGCTCCATGCGGACGGCCGGGTGACCCTTGTCAATCTTGCTGGTCACGATGGCGTGGTTGCCCGTCGTGATCTGCCCGTACAAGACCACCGCCGAAATGCCGATGCCTTGCTGGCCGCGGCTCTGGCGGATGGCGTGGAACCGGGAACCATACAGCAGCCGCGCGAAGATGTTGGGCATCTGCTTCTTGACCACGCCGGGACCATTGTCCTCGATGACGAGCTTGTACTCTTCCTCGTGCTCCGTGGGCGTGATGGAGACATCGATGTCGGGGAGGATGTTGGCCTCCTCGCACGCGTCGATGGCGTTGTCCACGGCTTCTTTGACGCTCGTGATGAGCGCCTTGGTCGGCGAGTCGAAGCCCAGAATCTGCCGGTTCCGTTCAAAGAACTCGGCGACGCTGATTTCCTTCTGGCCCTTGGCCAGAGTCTCTGCGATGGCGGCCACTAAAGCATCACCTCATGCATCCCAGCCCAACAGGAGGGGAGCGGGTTAGAAAGGCTGCGGCCCTCGGTATATGAAGCGGCTACGTGCGCAGCCGCGCCACGACCCGGTCCCAGTCCTTGGCGCAGGTCTTGCGGAAGTACCCGAAGTGGCCAATCTCCTCCAACCCAAGCTCCTCGGGTGCCAGCACTTCGAGGCTGGTGGCGGCGTGTGGGTACATCTTCAGCAGCTCCTCGGCGGCGCGCCGGGGGGCGAACTTGGTGTCGTCCTCGAGGACGATGGCGTGCAAGCTGCCCTGCCACGCATCGAAGTGTTTGCGGATGCGCCGGCCACGCTCGTCCACGATGAACTTCTCGTCCCGGCACCAACGCGCCCATTCCAATGCGACGCCGGCGGGCATCGGTTCGCCCATGCCGTAGTTGGGGGCCGGGAAGTGGCCGTTGATCTTCGTGGACCACGGGATGATGACGTGCCACAGGAACCACATGAGCACCTGGTTCCAGCCGGACCACAGGCGCCAGTAGCCTTTCTGGCTGGCCACGATGACGGCACGCGAGACGCACTCGTTGTGGGG
>JBFKTF010000275.1:0-1196 GCA_041636435.1 Thermoplasmatota archaeon | reverse complement strand
GGCACACGAGAACGTGACCTTCGAAGGCGGCGTGGCCCACGCGGTCCTGCCCGCCAGTGGCCAAATCACGATTGTCTACGACGTGCCGCGCCAAAGCCAATCGCAGCAACTGAGCTGGTTCGCCCGCAGCGACACCGGCGGCATTGCCGCGATGCAAGTGGTGATTCCGGCGTTGCCCCCGCCGCCGCCGATTCCCCCCACGACGACCACCGCGCCACCCCCCGAGCCCGAGCCCGAGGTCATCCCCGTGCAACGCACGGACAAGGTCCTGGCTCCGCCCAAGCCCCCCGCTCCGGCTGCGGAAGAGGAGCCGGCCTCGGAAGGCGAGGACAGCCCGATGGGCGTCTGGATTGTCGGAGCGGCCGTCTTGGCCGCCGTGGCGATCCGTCGCCGCACCTGAATCACTCCGATTCCGGGTCGGCCCAGCCTCCACTGGGCCGGCCCACCCCCTGCGCGAGGTTTGCACCAGGCTGCTTATACTGGCCGTCCGATGTCTTTGTGGCATGCGCCCAGCATGGATTGCACTGATTCTCCTGCTCCCTGGCTGCGCCGGTGTCGACCGGGCAGAACTGGACTTCGAAGGCACGGAACTGGTCATGGACCGCTCCAGCTTGGAGGTCGTCGGCGTGGGGCGCTGGACCGATTGGAGTGACTTGCGCCTCGGCGCCGACCGTGCCGTGCAGTTCGAAGCCAACGGCCAAAGCGCCCGCGTCGTGGGTGAACCCGCCGCGTTGTTCTCCGGCCCCATCGAGGTTGGTCAACGCATGGAGCTATGCGCCACGGGCGGCCCGGGCAAGGTGACGTTTGTGGTGGAAACCACCCAAGGCGGCCGCGCGCAGTTCGACATCGACGTGGAGGTGTGCTGATGCGCGCCGCGTGGTTCCTGGTCTTGCTGTTGCTCGCGGGCACCGCGGAAGCCGCGGGCGCTTCGTGCTCCGATGTGGTGAAGATCAACGTGGACGGTTCGGGCAAGGCGTCGTGCAGCAGCCAGGGACCCGCCCCGTGGGTGCTGTGGTCTGCAGCGGGCTTCACGGTGACCGGAGCCACGTGGGCCTGGATTGGTTGGCTGCGCTGGCTGCCCATCATGGGCGGCTTCACGCGGCTGCGCCAGGACAGCCTGCTGGACCACCCCCGCCGCGCCGAATTGATGGAGGCCATCCAATCCGAGCCCGGCATCCACCATTCCCGCCTCGCCG
>JBFKTF010000274.1:0-1216 GCA_041636435.1 Thermoplasmatota archaeon | reverse complement strand
TACATCCACGGGCTGCAAGACTGGAACGTCAAGCCCCACATGATGGAAGACTGGCTCGACGCCGTCCAAGAAAGTGGTGTCCCGTTCAAGGCCTGGCTTGGCCAATGGGGCCACGCCTGGCCCGGCAACGACGGTTGCAGCTACAACAACGACACCGACCGCGGCTCCAGTTGCCGCGTGGACTGGTGGACGGAGACCATGGTCGCCTGGTTCGACCAATTCCTCAAGGGCGTCGACACCGGCATCCTGGACGCGCCCGCCGTGCAGATCCAAGACGATGATGGAATCTGGCGCCACGAGAACAGCTTCCCCAGCGACGACAACATGTGGCACCGCTTCGGCCTCGTCGACGGCGCCCTCGTGGAAGGCGCCCAAAGCGAAGGCAGCGCGCGTTACCACGACCGCGCCGGCGGACTCACCAATGGCGCCGCCAGCCTCGGCACGCCGGTCACGCCCGGCGTCGACCGCGTCCTGTGGCGCAGCGAGCCCCTTGGCAGCGACTGGACCATCAACGGCTTGCCCGTGTTCCGCGCCAACGTCACCGCCGAGGGCGCTCGCGCCGCACTGATTCTGACCCTGGCCGAAGAACTGCCCGATGGCACCCTGCGCAGCTTCAACTTCGCCGCCCAGAGCCTCAACCACGTCCGCAGCCTCGCCGCGGGCGACGAGGACATCAGCGGCAAGGAGCAACTCGTCGAGGTCCGCTTCTTCCCGCAGGACGACGTCGTCCACGAAGGCAACCGCATCGTGCTCATTGCCAGTGGCAACACCATCGGCGGTCCGGGCCCCAGCCTGCAACCCGTCAGCGACGGCGGCTTCATCACCCTCGACCTGCACGGCGCCTGGCTCGACATCCCCGTCGACCACGGCCGCATCGTCGAGGACCCCCAGCCGTACCTGAACCTGCGCTGAATCGTTGTAGGTGCCGATCGGGCGGCCTAGCGGAGCCGTCGGGCCAAGGCGATGGCCACCAACACGGGCAGGAAGCCGGCAGGGCTCTCCTTCTCCTCGGCCACGGACTCCTCCAAGTCCTCCAGCACCTGGTCGACGGGGTCCGTCACCACGCCCCCGACGAAACCAGCAGGCCGCCCGTCGTGGTACTCCAGCAGCGGCAAATCGAGGCGGCCTTCGTAGAGCCGCAGGCCATCGTGGCTCGGGTCGCCCCCAGTGAACGTGGCGGTGATTTCCATGACGAGCTGGGCGCCCTCCTCGTAGG
>JBFKTF010000273.1:0-1238 GCA_041636435.1 Thermoplasmatota archaeon | reverse complement strand
GGTCGAGCCCGCCACGTAGGCGGCCACCGCGATGACCGGCGCCAGCAGGAGCACCACCCAGCCGCTTTCGAGCACGATGACCCGCATCAGAAGGGCCGTCCCCGAGAACAACCCCAGCACGATGGCGGCACGGCCAAGCCCAAGCAACGCCGCGGCAATCAGAAACACCACGGGCAACGCAATCAGAAACAGCACCATGCCGGCGCCGGTGCGTTCCAAGACCAAGCGGCCCAGGAGGATGCCGGCGAGCACCACCGCGAATGCGACGGCGAGGGTGCGTCCAGCGGTCGGGGCCACGCGCCGCCGACCGATGCTCCATCCATGAAGGTGCCGGAGACGGACGCCGATGCTTCGCGGCAGTTGCCGAGGTCCGGATGCAAACGTTCTTGGCGGTGGCGCCAAGGATGCGGCATGGGCGAATCGAATCCCCTGGGCGCCGCCATTGGCGGAGGCGCCGTGCTGGCCATCTGGCTCTACGGGCTCTTCTTCGGCTTCGGCAACGAAGTGGGCTGGCTCCCCTGGTTCTGGTTGGGCTTGCTGGGCTTCAGCATGGGTGCCTGCGTCTATGGGCTGCGTTTCGCCAACCCGACGCTGCGCATCGTGCTGGCCGCTGCGGTGGGGATGATCTTGGTGTTCCTCATCCTCGGTGCCATCCTCGAGGAGGTCATCGAATTGTGGGCCGCGTTCATCACGGGCTTGGCCAGCAGCATCATCGCCACGGCCTTGCCGTTGCCTACTCGCGGCGACGGTTGACGGCGTCCGCCAAGCGGAGGGTATCCGCCCAGGCGCGGCGGGCCCGCACAACGGACGTGCGCAGGGACTTGTGGAAGCCTTCGGGGCTGATGCCTTCCTTGAAGAGGCACTCCGTGGCGCCTTCGTCCATGGTGGCCTGGCGCAGTTCGTCGCTGGGATCCACGCCGGTCAACACGACGATGGGCGTGTCGGGGTGGGTGTCGTGGATGGCCTTGACGCCGTCCAATTCGTTGGTGACGTCAGGAAGGCCTAGGTCCAGGATGACCAGGTCGACGCGTCGTTCGGACAGGATGTCCATGGCGTCTTGGAGCTGGTGGACGGTGATGACATCGAAGCGCGGGGCACCGGCCATCAGGAGCAGGCGACCCACGAGGGCGGCCTCCGAGCGGTTGTCCTCGACCAGGAGCGTACGCAGGGGCACTTGTTCGTCAACGTTCATCGGCACGGCCGAGATGCTCGGGCGGGGTGTAATCCCTTCGGCCAAG
>JBFKTF010000272.1:0-1295 GCA_041636435.1 Thermoplasmatota archaeon | reverse complement strand
GCGGTGCGGGCCCTCGACTGGTTCGGCGACGACTTGGTCATGGCCGTCGCGCAAGACCCTGGCGTCACCTTCCAAATCGCCCGGGGCACCCAGTACATCGCCGTGGACGTCCCAAGCGATGATTGGGGCGAGACCAACATCGCCGCCGGCAAGGACCTCTACCTCCAATACGGCAGCACCGTGCTGCACGTCGACGGTGAGACCACGCGTCGCCTCGTGGTGCCCAATGGCCACGCCATTGGCTCCGTGGCCGCCGACGACGACGGCGCCGTGTTGATGGTGCTGGCGGGCCAAGCCCACGGAGAACCGCTGGGCATCCAACGTCTGGATGGTCGCAACGCCGGCACGTGGCACATGCGCGAAGGCAACGATTGGGTTGTGGACGAGGGGCCTGCGTGGCGCTGGACCAGCGGCCCCGTCGCGGACGTGGCCGAGCAGCCCCGGGACGACGTCGAAGACGCTCCGGCCCCGCTGGCCATCCTGCCGTTGCTGCTGGCGTTCTTGGCCCGGCGGCGGGGCGTTGTTGGGTTTGACCACAACATCGTCGAAGGTCCAAAGTAGAGGCGCGCTGCTTGCACGGCGTGCGCTCCTTCCCCGTTGTCCTCGTCTTCCTTGTGGCCGTGCCGATGGCCCAGGCCTGCACCGGCACGCAGGCACCAGAGACCCAGGACCACGCCCTATTCTGGGTCCTCGACGACGTGTACGTCACCAACCTGGGCAGCCAGCGCATCTGCATCGACAAAGACACCGGCCAGTGGCATGGCTGCGGGCAGCAAGTGCAGGAGTACATGGATCCCTGCAGCCCCATCACGGCCGGCACGGCGCAATGGGACGGCGCCCGCATCGAAGCCGTCAACGGGCAAGGCGGTCACTGGGCATGGCATGCCACGGGTGCTCGCTTTGTGGTGGGGGACGACGTCGTGCGCGCATGGGGTCCCGCAGCCGATGGCGCCACCGACCGCTGGCAACCCCTCGGGCGGGTGTTCGAGAACGCCACCCATGCGTTCGTCTTCGACCCGGGGGTTGGGCTCTCCGTGATTGACAAGGCAACCAACACAATTCATGACGTGTCCTTGCCCGGCCAGTTGGTGCTCTTGCATGGCACCACGATGGTGCTGCAAGAAGACGATGCCATCCACCTGGCGACTCCGGCGGGCATCCAGCAGACCGAACCACTCGCCGAGATTCGCCGCCACTTGGTGGATGGCCCGTTGGTCGCCTTCGCCACGCCCGATGCAATCGTCTGGAGCGACGGTCAGGCGTTGCACCGTGTGGACGCGCCCGTGGACAATTTC
>JBFKTF010000271.1:0-1310 GCA_041636435.1 Thermoplasmatota archaeon | reverse complement strand
TGCTTCTTGGCGTCGTTCGTGTTCCAATCGTGCGTCAGTTCAATCTTGAACGGGGGCTCGGCGGCGTCCAAGACCTGGCGGAAGGGCAGGCTGGGGTCAAGCGTGTCCACCCAAAACGTGGTGTGCTCCTTGTACTTCACGTCCGACGCGATTTCCTGGTCAATGAGGACCTCACCGGAGGCCGCTTCGACGCGGGCCCAGATGTCGTGCTTCTGTTTGGTGGGCACGTAGATTTTGAACACGCCGGCCGGAATCCCGTTGGCATCGGTCACGTCCAATCGAACGAACATGCCCTTCTCGAATTGGAATTGGTCTTCGCCGTTGTCCGCTTTGATGATGCGCAGGCGCAGGGAGTCCAACCGGTCGACTTGGGTCACTTCCGAGGAGGTGCCGGCCAATGTCCAGTCTTCGTTCAGGATGCCCAGGGGCTTGCCGTCCTTCTCGACGACGACGATGCGCGGCGAGTTGACGGTGGTGCTGATCGTGGCGGGCTGCAGTTCCAAGCTGCCTTGGCTAATCTTCGTGCCCAAGAGGCCGGTGCCTGGCGGCGGGGCCAGATTGAATGGATTGGCCACGGGGGCCAGCGTCCGATTCTCCGTCTGGCGCTCCACTTCGGCCTTCAGGTCGGCGAATTGGCCCACGACGGACGTGAGGTGTTTTGCTTCCTCGTCTTCATCCCAGACGGGGCGGTATTCGACCTCCACCGTGGTGAGGAACGTGAAGAAGAGTGCCGTCACCAGGACGGCGCCCAGCACGTTGCTGACGGCGTTGTCGTCCATCATGCGGACGTCACCCGCAGATAGTCAATGTACAACGTCGCCTGGACGGCGGGGGATGTTTCCTTGCTGTTGATGCGAATCTGGACGTTGCCGTTGTTCCACTCGTTGCTGTTGAGCACCGTGTTCCACGTGGTCAGTCCGGGGGACTGCAAGTCGGCGCCTTTCTTGTTGTAGGCGGCGCCATCCCACACTTCCACGAAGAACGCTCCATTGGCACTGTAGTAGCGCATCTCCAAGCTGTTGCTCGTCGGGGCGATGCTCTTGTTTTGCCAGAAGAATTCGTGGTCCATGCTGTAGCCAGCACCCACTTGGGCCTGCAGCCTGGCCATGCTGACGACGTAATCGCCGTCGCGGATACCCGCCACGACGACGCCTTCGATGATGACGTCCACGTTGTCCAGCTCCGATGGCAACCATGTGCCGCCGCCTGGACGTGAATTGGTGAAATCGTACTCCATCCAAATCTCGTTCTCGAATGGATCGGCTGGCAGCGTCGGGCTCTTGGCCGAGCAACTGGTGCCCGTCACGGGT
>JBFKTF010000270.1:0-1323 GCA_041636435.1 Thermoplasmatota archaeon | reverse complement strand
TTGGTGATGCCCAGGACGTGGTGCCCTAGGCGCACTTGGGCCCGCAGGGCCTCCAGGGTGTCCAGGGTCTCGCCACTTTGGCTGATACCCACATAGAGTGTCCCCGTCTCATCGATGGCTGGCCGGTCGCGCAAGTCGCTGGCGACCATCGCTCGGGCCGGAATGCCGGCCCAGGATTCGAGGAACCAGGCACCAAGCATCGCGGCGTGGTAGCTGGTGCCGCAGCCGACGAGCCGGACGCGCTTGGCGTGGCGCCACGCATCGCGCGGGAAGCCCGTGTCGATTTCGAGTGGCGTCCGCCGGATGCGACCCCCGAGGCACTGGTTGATGGCCTGCGGGGTCTCGTGGATTTCTTTGAGCATGAAATGGGCGTGGCCTGCCTTCTCGGCTTGGCGCAGGTCCCAGTCGATTGTGGTGGGCTGGAGAGGTTTGGCTTGGCCGTCGCCGCCAAAGAGCTGCACGCCATCCCGTGTGATGACGCCGTGGTCTCCGTCTTCCAAGAAGTGGACTTGCCGGGTGTGCTCGACGATTGCAGTGAGGTCGCTGGCCAGGATGACGCCGTTCTCGGCGATGCCCAGCACCAAGGGGGTCCGGTGGACGGCAAAGACCAGCGCCTTGGCGTCGGTGTCCATGGCGACGAATGCCCAGGAGCCTTCGATTTGGGCCACCACCCGCCGAAGCGCGTCCAGGGGTTCGGCTTGGCGCCGTTCCACTTCGAACAAGTGAGCAAGTACCTCGGTGTCGGTCTCGCTGCTCAGCGAGTGTCCGGCCTCTTGCAGTTGGGCCCTTCGTTGCAGGTGCCCTTCGATGGTGCCGTTGTGCACGACCGCGATGCGGCCGGTTCCATCGAGGTGCGGGTGCGCATTTGCCTCGGTGACGCCTCCATGGGTGGCCCACCGAGTGTGGCCGATGGCCACGTCCGCAGCCACCTGCGGAATGTCCAGGCGACCGGGAGTTCCGAGGCACTTGCGCACTTCGATTCCGGGTTGCTCCAGCCATGCGATGCCCGCCGAGTCGTAGCCTCGATACTCCAATCGGCGCAGGCCAGCCTGGACGATGCGGGGTGCATCCTGGATGCCAAAGACTCCGACGATGCCGCACACGGGGATTCCTCCAGTTGCCGATGACCGTAAGTAGCTTGTCAGACGGCTTGGCCGCCGTCCGGGACAGTGTGCACGGTGCGCCCGTCGGCCACCTTGGCTCCACTTCCGATGACGCCACCGCCAAGCACCGTGACGCGATCGCCCAGCACGGCGTCGGCACCAATGACGATGCCCGGCGATTCTTGGACGTGGACGTAAGCGCCCAGGCGCGCCCCGTTGT
>JBFKTF010000269.1:0-1353 GCA_041636435.1 Thermoplasmatota archaeon | reverse complement strand
GGTGTGCCGGCCGGTGTGCCGGCGGTTCCCGGCGTCCCCGCTGGTGTGCCCGCCGTGCCCGGTGCCCCCGGCGTCGGTGACCTGCCCGTCAGCGCCGACCCCGCCACCCAGACCGTCTGCGCCGACGCGGACCAAGCCAAGGGCCTCGCTGCCCCCGTGACGAGCCAAGTGCCCGCCGCCCCGGTGCCCGTCCCCGCCGCGCCCGTCGCCACCCCCGACGTGCCCAGCTGCGTGAGTCCGGCCAGCGCCCAGGGCGCCGTCGAGGACGCCCAAGGCCAACTGCCCAGCGAACCCACCGGCTTCCTTGGCCAACTCCAAGGCATGCTGAGCGGCCTGCGCGGATTGCTCCCCTTCTAATCGGCCTCGCTGACCAGTAGCACGTGGGGCTCGACCCCGCGCGCGGCGCTCTCGGCGCCGCGGCTCTTCCCTTTCTTCTTCCCATTCACCCTCTCACGCTGACCTGGCCCGGGGCGGCATGGGGGAACATCTTGCCCCGGGCCAATCCCCTTCAACTCGACGGGCAGCCGTCGACGCGGTACTCCCACCGCACGCCATCGCCCACGCCACTGATGGCGGCCGACACGGGCGGATCCGTCCACTCCCCATCGAGCACGAAGTAGCACCAGCCGCCGGCACCCTCGTTGCTGAATTCCGCGATGCGGGTGACGATGAGGCCTGGGCCTGAGCCCATGGATTCCACATCAAATCCTCCGCGCCCCGCGGCGTCCAGCAAGTGTTCGTGGGCCGTGGCCCCCGTCGCGTTGCCCACCCAAATGGGGCCATTGGGGCCAAGGACCTCGATGGGCACGGTGCGCGCCTCGACGCTGGCCTCGGGAGCCGACCACCATGCAAAGGTCGCCACGGCCACCGCCGCCAAGGCCAGGAGGACGGTGACGACGCGCATGGCCCGCAGCAACGATGAAGCGGCAAGAACCCATCGAACCCCCATGGCGTCCGTGCATTGGCCCGGCCAGGGCGTCATTGAAGTTCCGTCGGGCATCGTGCAGGTGCGGGGCCCCAACGGCTCCGGCAAGACGTCGTTCCTGCGTTTGTTGGCCGATCTCCCCACGCCGTGGATTGATGGCGATGCGGTGCCGGTCGCGAAGCCCGCCTACGTCCCCCAAGACGCCCGCGACGGCTTGGTGGGATTGACGGTGGCGGGCGAACATCGCTTCCGAGACCTGCCCGCGCCGGACGACCACCGGGACGTGGCGACGCTGAGCAGCGGCGAGTCCCGTCGCTTGGCCATGGCGGTCCACGATGGGGAGGTGTTGCTCTTCGATGAACCCTTGGAGGGACTGGATGCGTCCGGCATCGAGGCGCTCAAGGACCGCATCGTCCGCCATGGACGGG
>JBFKTF010000268.1:0-1386 GCA_041636435.1 Thermoplasmatota archaeon | reverse complement strand
GTCCCCTCGACCTCGGTGTCGAGAACCCAGGCTTCGGAACATGGTTCATATTCGCGGGGCCCGGCTCGGTGGGTGCATACCTCGTCTGGGAATTGACCCTGACATTGGTCGGCCCCGCCGGCTACAGCGACGAGGACTTCGAGTACCTCGGCGAACCCTGCTACTGAAGCAACGCGTCCTGAATCGCTTCGGCCATCGTGGGCGTGATTCCCTGCACGCGGCATAGGTCGTCCACGGAGGCCGCCCGCAGGCCCTCAAGGCCTCCAAACGCCTTGATCAACTCCGCGCGGCGCTTGGGGCCGACGCCGGGCACGCCGTCCAATGGCGACTTCACGACGGCTTGCTGCGCCTTGCGGCGGACCTGCGTGATGCCAAAGCGGTGGGCTTCGTCACGGACCCGTTGCAGCAACTGCAGGCCGGGGTGGTCGCGTCGGAGCTTGAGCGGGAACACCTTGCCCGGCTGCCACAGTTCCTCCTCTTGTTTCGCAATCGCGACGAGGGGGATGTCGCTGGCGGGTGCGCCCAGTTTGTGCAGCGCTTGCCGGACGGCTCCGAGTTGGCCTTGTCCGCCATCGATGAGGACCAAGTCGGGCAGGTCGTCGCCTTCCTCGACGAGGCGTTGGTAGCGGCGTGTCACTGCTTCGGCCATGCTGGCAAAGTCGTCGATCTCGCGGCCCTTGCCGTGCTTGGCCATGGCTTGCCCGGCGGCGATGGCGTCCTCGCCGAGGCTCTGCATGCCAAACGTCCGGTAGCCGGCCTTCTGCGCGTCGCCATCCACGAATCGCACCATCGCCGCCCGGGTGTGGTGGCCGGCATGGTGGCTGATGTCGAATCCTTCGATGACCTTGGGCATGGTGGGCAAGCCGAGGGCGTCCCGCAGCGCCACCAAGGTCCCGGACTTTTTCTCTTGCTTGAGCAGTTCTTCTTGCAGACGCAAGCGGGCATTGGTGGAGGCCACATCCAACCAGCGGGCCTTCTCGCCGCGTTGCGGGGCTTCGACGGTGACGGCGTGGTCGCACAACAAGCGCAAGTCCACTTCAAACTCGTTCTGTTCGTCGGGGTCGATTGCTGCGGCGACGTAGCGAGTCACGGTGCGGTCCGCGTAGTGCCCGACGAGGAAATCGGCCAACGCATGTTCGGGGCTTTCGCCCTCGACGCCGTGCACGATGTACGGCGATTGGCCCACCACCTTCCCATCGCGCTGGTGCACGATGGTGACCACGGCCAGATCGCCTTGGGCTTCGATGGCCGCGATGTCGCGGTCCTGTAAGCGGTCGGCCACCATCACTTGACGCTCCAGGACCCCTTCGAGGCCGCGCAATTGGTCGCGCAGGCGGGCCGCGTCCTCGAATCGTTCCTCGGCCGCCGCTTGCTGCATGTCCGCCT
>JBFKTF010000267.1:0-1437 GCA_041636435.1 Thermoplasmatota archaeon | reverse complement strand
GATGGGCCGGACGCCATGACGATTTGCGCGACAACGAGGCCTACATCCTCGTTGGCATCGGCTGGCTCTGGATCTGCCTGCTCGCCATGGTCCCGTTCCTGCTCACTGGGGTCCTGGCCAGCCCCATCGACGCGTTCTTCGAAGCGATGAGCGCCCTGACCACCACCGGCGCCACCGTCATCGGTGGCAGCCTCGACGCCGTTGCGCCCTCGGTCATGCTGTGGCGCGCCTTCCTTCAGTTCCTTGGCGGCATGGGCATCGTCGTCCTCTCCGTCGCGTTGCTGGCCCGCCTGACCCAAGGCGGATTGCAAATGCTGCAAGCCGAGGCGCCCGGCCCCAGCGTCACGCGCATCGCCCCGCGACTCGCCCAGACCGCCCGCATCCTTTGGAGCGTCTATCTCAGCATGGCCGCGATGCTCTTCTTGTTGCTCGTGGCCGCCATGGCCCGCTTGGGGATGGACGCCAAGACGACCATCTACGAAGCCCTGCTGCACACATTCACCACCATCTCGACGGGGGGTTTCAGCAACCACGACGCGAGCATCGCCCATTTCGGCGATTGGCTCATCGAGGCGATTCTCGTGGTGTTCATGTTGGCCGCCGCCACCAACTTCGCCCTCCACTACCGCCTCTTCAAGCAGAAACAGACCGACTTCCTCAAGGACCCTGAATGGCGGCTGTTTCTGGGCATCTTTGCCGGCAGCGCCTTGGTCATCACGCTGGTCTTGTGGAATGCCGGCCAACCCATCCTGGGCGCCCTGCGTGGCGCCGTGTTCACCGTCGCCAGCCTGCTCACCAGCACCGGCTTTGCCACCGTCGACTTCGATGCATGGCCGGAACTGGGCAAGCTGGCCATCCTGTTTCTGATGGTCACCGGAGGAACGGCCGGCAGCACCGCCGGGGGCCTCAAAGTGGTGCGTGCCATGGTGTTGTTCCAGCTCTTGCGGACCCAGTTCACTCGGATTCGTCACCCCAACGCCATCACCCATGTCCGCCTGGGCGGCCGCATCTTGGATCCCGGAACCGTCGCCGCCACGGCGGGCTTCTTCCTCAGCTTCCTGCTCATCTGGGCCCTCGGTAGCGTCATCCTATTGGCCGGGGACCCGGCCCACTTCCACGATCCCATCGATGCCGCGAGCGCCAGCATCTCGGCCCTGAGCAACATGGGTCCTGGCCTCGGCGTCGTCGGCCCCACCCACACGTACGCCGCCCTCAACCCCGTCAGCAAAGTCACCTTGTCACTGGAGATGTGGATTGGGCGACTCGAGATTTTCACGGCGCTGTTGCTGATGGTCCCGGAGGCCTGGCGCCACTAAGGCTCACCAGCGACCATTTAAGCCACCACCGAGGTCACGACGCCGTGCGCCTCCTGTTCCTGACGCGCGAGCCCCGGCTCTACTCCATGCGACGATTCAAGCAGGCGTGCCAGCAACGCGG
>JBFKTF010000266.1:0-1449 GCA_041636435.1 Thermoplasmatota archaeon | reverse complement strand
TCCGGGGGGCACTCCATCAAGGCTTGCAGGTCCGCATCGCCGATGGGGCCAGGCCAGGTGTTGATGCGGACGGCGCGGCGGCACGCATCGCTGTTGGTGCGTTGCAGCAACGCGACGACCTCAGCGCGGGCCTGGTCCTTCTGGTCCGGGGGCGTGGCGTCTTCCAGGTCGGCCACGACCACGTCGGCGGCGCCATTGGCCCAGGCCTTCTCGACGCGGTCGATGCGCGTGGCGGGCGTGAAGAGGACGCTGCGCCAAGTCATTCGTCCACCTTGCGCACCATGGCGGCGCGGCTGTATTTGCACACCACGACGTCGTCTTGGTTGCGCACTTCGTGTTGGATGCGGACAATGCCGCGGCCCGGCTTGCTGCTTTCGCGCTTGTCCAGCACCGTGGAGCGCACACGCAACACGTCGCCGGGAAACACCGGGGCCGGGTGTTGGACGTCTTCGTAGCCCAGATTGGCGATGAGGGTGCCTTCGGTCAGATCGGGGACGCTCATGCCGACGCTGGCGCTGAACGTGTAGAGCCCATTGACCAAGACGTCGCGGAAGCCAGCGGCTTGGGCGGCGTCGCGGTCCAAGTGCAGGGGTTGGGTGTTGCGGGTCAAGTGGCAGAACTGGACGTTCTCTTCGAGGGTGACCTCCAAGGTGGCGTCGTGGTCGATGACCTGACCGGGTTCGAACTCCTCGTAATGGCGTCCGGGCACACGGTGGCCATGGCCCGCGTCACTTCAAGGCATCCAAGTGCAATGAGACCAGCGGTCACAATGGCAGGCCTAGTGGTAGCGGGTGCGCCGGAAAGCCGCATGTGCAAACGCCACCGCCACCAGAACTCCTGCAAGACCCGTCAAGGGGGCATGTTGCCTGGCACTCCCCTCATGCTCGCCACCCACGAACGGCCGCTGCGAAGCATCACCAACATCCACCGGACCCACAACCGCATTCGGCCCCGAAAAGGACGGCCCCGACGCCCCCCAATAATTGCCCCGAGCATCCAACATGTAGTCACTTGGCCACCCCTCCGGCACACGCCGAGTATCCACGTACACCGAATGCTCCACGTTGCCGACCAAGTCACTCCCGGTAACGACAATGTTGCGCCCCGCCTGACTTGCGGCAATAGGCGTTGGGTTGGCAGCGCCGCTTTGGCCAACCCAGATTCCACGACCATTGTCTGCAATCTCGCTGCCCTGCAGACGGACTGCCGACAACACGCCTTCTTCGTGGGCTCTCAGCCCCAGGCCGATGCCATTATCGGAGAACGCGGAGCTTGCGATTTCCCCATCCATGATAATCAGGCGGCCGCCCATGTGGTTGCCATTGGCCTGTACATCGGAAACGTTGGCCCACCCGGCGGCTAAGTCGATCCCGACTCCCCATCCTTCCACCGACGCGCCAGACACCGTCAGCCGTTGGCCGTTCAGGTGAATTCCTGTCCCACACTCGC
>JBFKTF010000265.1:0-1463 GCA_041636435.1 Thermoplasmatota archaeon | reverse complement strand
GGTTCCGTGGCGGCCGTGGCTGGCCTCATTCTCATCGCCCTCTTCACCGCCGGCTTGGCCGGTGAAGGTCCGGCGGCGACCATCGTCGGCAAGGATGCCCCGTTCCGCCAGGTGGGCTTCGACAGTGGCCAAGGCACCATCCAGGCTGGCAAGGCAGGCGGCGTCGTGATTGGCAACTCGTACCAGGAACAATTCGCCGCGCCCCCCGAAGCGGACCTGATGGTCGTGGAGGCGCATTGGCACGACGCCGAGCACGCGGCCTTGTATCTGCGCGTCGTCATCGACAACGACGAGGCCTACCGTGGCAGCGCCACGCCGGGACAGGAGTTCTCGTTCTCCGTCCCTGGAGGCAACGACGTGCAGATCACGCTGGAACCGATGCCGGACCAGGTGGTGCAGGGGTTGGACGTCTCCGTCGACCTGCTCTACTTCCGCTGAATCGGCTCCAACGAGCCATCCTCGGCAATCTGCTGGATGTCGTCCAGGGTGGCGCGCACGTGGGCTTCCGTCGATTCTCCGACGGTGCCCGGCCGCAGCACGTACTCGATGTGGTGCTTGCGTCCAGTCCATGCCCGCACGATGCTGGCAATTTCGACCAGGGCGGCTACGGGGGCGACCTTGGCAAAGCCCGAGACGTCGTCCACCACGATGGTGCATGGGCGTTCGGCCTTGTCGACGATGATGCGGCGCACGCGGCTGGCAATCAACTCCAGGAGGCTGGCGTTGGGCACGAACGCTTCGTGCTCGGGGTCCTGCACCACGGCGCGCAGCTCGTCGGTCACGGTATCGACGATGAAGACGTGCTTCATGTCAACGCCCGCGGCATCGAGTTCCTTGCGCACCGTCTGGATGGGCACCGTGGAGGTGATCACCAGCACGCTGCGGTCGGCTGCAAGGTGCTTGACGCGAGCGGCAAGGCGTTCCCGGGGACCATCGAGGATGACCAATCGGGACGCCATGGGACTTCGGATTCCGGGTTGGTCAATAACTGCTCGGCTTAGGCCTCGGCGCGGATTTTGCGCGCTTCCTCGGCGGCCTTGTCCTCGGCGTCCCGGCCGGTCTCGGCGGCCAGTCGGTCCAACTCCTTGGCCAATTCGGCCGCGTTGGGCACTTCGCCGATGATGTCCTGCACCTTCCCGAGAATCTTCTCCAAGGAGGGCAGGTCGTTGGCTGGCATGGCGGGCACGTCGGAACTGGCACCCAGGGCGGCGGCGCCGCCCTTCATGAGGCTCGTGATCTCGAATGGCAAGACGATCTTGGTGGCCTGGCCGTCGGCCAGCTTGGCCACGGCGTCGAAACCCAACACCGCCAGGGCCTTCTGGTCCAGTGGTGCGGCACCAATGCTCAGCACGTGCAGTGCTTGGGCTTGGCCTTGGGCTCGCAGAATCTGTGCCTTGCGTTCACCGTCGGACTCGAGAATGCGGCTTTGCCGGTCGCCCTCCGCGCTCAGGATGGCGGCGCGC
>JBFKTF010000264.1:0-1503 GCA_041636435.1 Thermoplasmatota archaeon | reverse complement strand
TCCGCCAAATCGCCGCCGTCGACGTGGTTCCGGGCGCCGACCGACCCGTGGAGGACGTCGTCATGCGCCAGGTGGCGTTGTTGCCCCCGCCCACGGACCTGGACGCCATCGGCCTGGTCCGCACCATCTGGTATCCCGCATTCGCGGACGCACTGGATGCACCGCGACACATGGTCGCGGGCCACCCATTCACTTGGCGCATCCTCTACGAGACGGAATGCCCCAAGCAAGTGGTGTTGCGCATTGCGCCACTCAATTCTACGGCCAGCGCCGAGCACGTGCTGGATCCCACCATCGACTCCTGCACGTTCGACGTCACCATGGCGCTGCCACAAGGCGCGTACGAGGCGGACGTGGCCGGCGACGTGATGGTGTTCCACGTCGCCCCATGGCACGACGCCTACGCCTAAGCGGCCTGGGACCCCGTCACGAAGCGCCGGGCAAACTCCGTCAAGACCGTGACGGCCGTGGCGATGGCGTCGTCGTCGGCGGCCACCAACACGGCGTGCAAGTGGTCGTCTTGGCCTCGGATGGAACGAATCGGTTCGGCGTCCACCAACGCGGCCCGCATCAACCCATCCAAGGCCCCATCCAAACGCAAGTGCGTCTCCGTGGTGACGTGGAACGCCCCGTCGAATTCGGCATCCCCGGTGCGGTGATTGGCCGCCAGGAGCCCGTCGCGGTCGTCCGTGCGCAACATGGCAAAGCGCGCGTCGATGGCCGCCGCGCACGTCACCGTGGTCTTGCCGCCCTTCTGGCGCCGCATCAGGACATCGATGCCCCCAATGGTGCCCCACCAACCCAGGTCGGCGGCGAACTGCAATCCCAATTCCTGGCCAACGGCATGCAAGGGGCGACGCAACAGCACAGAGCCAAGAACGACCGCAGGGGCATAAACGGCCGCCCCGCGGACCCCATGTATCCAACGCAACCGTCATGAGCGCGTCCGGCTCGCCACGTTCGACCCCCTCGCCCCAGCGCGGCCCACGGGCCTTCGGGTACTGAGGAAAGTCCCCGCACTCGTAAGGTGCTGCACAAGCAGAGGCTGGGAGACTGGCCGCACGGGAGCAGAAACGACACAGTCGCCGGAATGGGATGAAGCGGGCTGCCGCGGACGTCTCTGGCGGATTTGATGAAACGGCCACGTGCGCCCGAGTGCAAGTCTTCGAGACGCTAAGTCGAATGCCGCAAGCCCCACCATCGCGAGGTGGTGGGGGGAACAGAACGGGGCTTACTCGGGGCCGGGGGGTCTTCACTTCGCTCAGACGCACCCAGCCCCGAGGTCGCCCTCGCTGCGCTCGGGCGCCGACCGCTTCGCGGTCCGACGTCGGGGGGGTCCCCAGGGCCGCGCATGGCCCCGCTCGTGCATCACCAGTGATTTCGCGGATTCCGCGGCTGTGGCCGCGTTTTCACGTGCGTTGCTTTTCTTCTTTGCAGCGATGCGTAGGGCACATGACCTTGGCCGAAGGGATTACACCCCGCCCGAGCATCTCGGCCGTGCCG
>JBFKTF010000263.1:0-1524 GCA_041636435.1 Thermoplasmatota archaeon | reverse complement strand
TCGGCTCCGGCTTCGGCTTGCAGTTGCTTGGCGAGGCTGATGGCGCGAATGGACGGGTCGCTCAACACGCGCAGCAGGCCTTCGGTGTCGAGGGTGCCGGTGCTGCGGCGCACCCGGAGGCGGCCGTGGAACGCGCCGGTCACCGGAATGAGGACCTTCACAGGTCCACCCCGACTCCGCCCATCAGTTCGCGGGCGATGATGAGGCGTTGAATCTCGTTGGTGCCTTCGTAGATCTCGGTGATGATTTGGTCGCGGAAGCCCTTCTCGACGCCGAAGCGGCGGCGCAGGCCATCGCCGCCAAAGATCTGGATGGAGGCGTCGCCGGCGCGGCCCAGCATCTCGCTGGTGTAGACCTTGGTGGCGGCGGCGGCGCGGCTGACTTGCTCGCGCAGGCTGCGGCTCACGGGTTCGCCGGCGGCGATCTTGTGGTAGTATCGGTTGGTGAGTTCTGCCGCGTGGTACGTGGCGTATTGGGCGTGGTGGATGTCCGTGGCCATGTCGGCCAGGAGCCATTGCACGGATTGGTTGTCGCCGATGCGTTTGCCGTAGCGTTCGCGGGTCTTGGCGCGGTGCACGCAGTCCCGCAAGATGCGCTTGACGCCACCGAGGCACGCTGCGGCGAGGCCGACGCGGCCACCGTCGAGGGCGGTCAGCGCGACGATGAAGCCTTCGCCGACGTTGCCGATGATGTTCTCCTTCGGGACCCGGCAGTTGTCAAAGATCAGTTCGGCGGTGTTGCTGTGGCGGATGCCGAGTTTGTCTTCGATGGTTCCCACGGTCATGCCGTCGGTGCCTTTCTCGACGAGGAAGCACGTGACGCCGCCGTGGGCGCCGAGGGTTTCGTCGGTGACGGCGAAGACCACGATGTAGTCGGCGAAGTTGCCGTTGCTGCACCAAATCTTGGTGCCGGAGATGAGGTAGTCGTCGCCGTCGCGGACCGCCTTGGTCTTGATGCTGGCGGCGTCGCTGCCCGCGGTGGGCTCGGTGAGAGCGAAGGCGCAGATCTTGCCTTGTTCCGCCACGGGGCGCACCCAGCGTTCCCGTTGGTCGTCGTCGCCAAACAAGTAGATCGGCATGAGGCCGATGCCGGTGTGGGCGCCGAGGATGGTGCCGAGGCTGGCGTCGATGGCGCCGGTCTCCTCCATCAGGACACAGTAGCCTGGTTCGCCCATGCCGGCGCCACCCAATTCGCGGGGGATGGGCATGGCGAAGTAGCCTTGCTGGGACATCTTGGCGACCAAGTCCAGGGGCGAGTCGCCGCCGTGGCCGGTCCAGTCGTCCTTGGGCAGGAAGGGCTCGATTTCCGTCTGCAGGAAGCGGCGGGCGCTGCGCTGCAGCAGGCGCAGTTCGGATGGGAAGTCGAATGTGACGGCCATGGGCAACGAAGGGGAGGACGGAGAGAAAGAGGATGGACAAGGCCGTGCAAGCACGACCTCGTCCCAAACGACGGCTCGGGCCCCGAGCCCTCGTTCTACTTACCCTTGAATTCGGGCGAGCGCTTCTCGATGAAGGCGGTGATGCC
>JBFKTF010000262.1:0-1552 GCA_041636435.1 Thermoplasmatota archaeon | reverse complement strand
GTCGTAAGCGACCTGCACGGACACCAGCCAACCGGGCGGCGCAGCAACCGTCGCGGACAAGGCCGGTGCATTCCGGTAGTCGGCTGTCGTCATGCAAGCGACCTCTCCGACCGCACGAATCTCCACTGTGTTTCCGGGTTGGATGGGAGCGATCGAGCCCACATCCGTCACGACGTTGGACCACTTTGGCAGGCCTTGCGCAGTGGCGGCGGGGACCAGCAGGAGGATGGCCAGAATCAATACGATGCGGCGCACATCCATCGATTCAACCAGATGCAAATAAAGGTGCCTGCCACGTCGCCAAAACAAGGCCCGCAACAGTTGCTACGGGCCCCCGCTAATTGCACCAATTGAGCAACCAGTTTGCCCGCTTAGCTACCGAATTCGAACGCCCCTTCGGCGTTCTGGAATGCGGCCGCCATGTGCGGATCGGCGCTTTCCAGGACGCGGCGCAGGCCTTCGCTGGTGGTCAGGAGGGTTTCCTTGCCGTGGCGCATCTTTTCCAGGACGCCGAGGCCGGTGAGCTTCTTGACGTGGAAGCTGGCCAAGGCGGGGCTGATGCCGAGGGCTTCGGCCATCATCTTCTGGCTCGTCATGGGGTGGTGCATGACGAAGGCCGCGATGCTGCTGGCGGTGTCGCCCTTGAGGGCGCTGGCGATTTGCATGTCTTGGCGGCTGATTTCGCCGCCTTGTTCGAAGAAGCACTTCTGGTTGTTGACGCGGCGCGTCGTGACCATCTTCGCGCGTTGCAGCTTGTCCAGGTGGTGGGTGATGGTGCCCCAGCCGACGTCCATTTCGCGAGCCAGTTGGCTGGCGTGGATGCCGGGGTGCGTCTTGATGACGTCGAAGATCTGCGCGCGCATGGGGTGCTCGAGCAGATCGTCGTTGCTGATGCGGCTGAAGCCGGCGACGCCGACGCCGCTGCCGAGCCAGCCCCACTTCTTGAGGGCCTGGAGTCCCGCCCAGCCACCGGCACCTGCGGAGCCTGCGGCGCCGACGCCGACGACGGTGCCGAAGGCGGCGACGGGCATGGCTTCGGGGCGCATGCTGCCCACGAGGCCGGTGTATGCGAGGAATCCATCGGCGATGAGGAGCGCCATGAAGACGGCGCCATCGGCGATGGCCAGGGAGAGGAAGACGGCGGCATCGGCGACGCCGACGGCGCTGGCGACGATGCCCTTGGTGAGGATGTGGCCGACCCATGCGGCGGCGGGCACGAGGGCGGCGGCGGCCGTGGCGAGTCCGGCGGCGACGGCGCCACCGGCGATGCCGATGCCCTTGACGAGGGCGACGGCGCCATCTCCGATGGCGGCGAGGGCAGCTCCCAAGGCGCTTCCGACGGCGCTGGCGCCTTTGCCGATGCCTTCACCGGCGTCGACGACGGCGTCGCCGAGTCCGGACGCGGCGTCGCCCACGCCGTCCAAGATGTCCTGCAGGGCGGTGCCTTCCGTGTCGACGGGGACGTCGGTGGCGTTGCCCTGGGCGGCGGCGGTGCCGAGCAGGAGCAGAAGGGCGATCGTGGCGACGGTGAGCCGCTGCATGATGCAACAGC
>JBFKTF010000261.1:0-1602 GCA_041636435.1 Thermoplasmatota archaeon | reverse complement strand
TGGACGCCCTCATCGACGTGGCGCGCCGCACCTTCGGTGTGGTCTCCGTCAGCCCCACGAAGCGCTGCGATTCCAGCATGGAGTCCATGGGCGCGGCGGCGGCCGACGTGGCGTTGCAGCACGAGTGGACCACGTTTGCGGTGCGCAGCCGCCGCCAGGGCCACCACGACTATTCCAGCCAAGACATGGCCATCCAAGTGGGTTCGGCCATCTTCAAGGCGGCTGAAGCCGCGGGGCGCTCCCCGAAGGTCGACCTGGACCACCCCGACTTGGAGATCTTCATCGAGGCCCGCGACACCCACGCGTTCGTCTCCACGCAGCAACTGGACGGCCCCGGCGGCCTGCCCTTGGGCAGCCAAGGCAAAGTCGCGCTGCTCCTGAACGACAAGCAAAGCGCCGTGGCGGCGTGGCTCATGATGCGCCGCGGCTGCCGCGTCGTGCCCATCCACGCCGGCGACATGGGCAGCGCCCCGGTGGAGCTCGTGGAAGCGCTGCAGAAGTGGGGCCTCGGCGAGGACGTCACCGTCCTGCCGGTGTGCAGCCGCCAAGTCACCAAGCAAGAACTGCTCAAGGCCGCCGCCAAGGTGGCCAAGCGCACCAAGGGGCAGGCACTCGTCACGGGCGAAACCCTGGACAGCACCATGTGCGACGCCCCCATGCCGATTCTGCGGCCCGTCTGCGGGTTGGACCCCACGGTGGTGGACGACATCGCCAAGCGCCTCGGCGTGGAGGACGAAGAACCCGCTGCGGACATGCTCGTCGACTCTGGCGGCGAGCCCGCGGAGGAGTTGCTGCGCCTGCGCCAGGTGGTGACGGTCTGAAGATCCTCATCGCGGGCGCCGGCGCCATCGGCGGCATGCTCGGTGCACGCTTGCGGCACGCGGGCCACGACGTGCACCTGTTGGGTCGACAGACCCTGCAGGACGCCGTGGGCCAGGACGGTCTGCACGTCACCGGGCACACGGAACTGCACGTCGATGTGGCCGTGCACACGGAGGCGCCGGAGCTGGAGTTTGATGTGGTGTTCGTCACGTGCAAAGCCCACGACACGGCCACCCTCGCTCAGCAGATTGCACCGTGCGTGGGACGCGCCGTGGTGAGCCTCCAAAACGGCTTGGGAAACAGCGCCATCCTGGCCGCGGCTTGTGGCGAGGGGAAGGTCGTGGTGGCCAGCACCAACCACGGCGTGCTCGTGGACGCCCCCGGGCACATCGTCCACGCCGGCTTTGGTACCGTGCAAGTGGGTGGCGCTCCCGATGCCCGGGGCCCCGTCGATTTGGTGGCGGGCCTCTTCGAGGAAGCGGGGCTGGAGCCCACCGTCGAGGCGGACATGACGGGGCGCTTGTGGCTCAAGGGCGCCGTCAACGCGGGACTCAACCCGACGTGCGCTCTTCTGGGAGTGCCCAACGGGCAAATTGGGGAACGCTTGGAGGACGCACGCAAGTTGGTGCGGGAAGTGCACAGTCTCAGCCGCGCCGCGGGCGTGCGTTTGCCCGCCGATCCCGTGGAGGTCTTCGATGCGACCATCGCCGCCACGGCGGAGAATCGGTGCAGCATGTTGCAGGACGTGGACGCCAAGCGCCCCACGGAAATCGAGCAAAT
>JBFKTF010000260.1:0-1632 GCA_041636435.1 Thermoplasmatota archaeon | reverse complement strand
TGATTGGTGGCTTGGTGGTCTTCGCCATCGTGCTGCGCAAGAAGCTCCAGTAATCCTGGAGCTCCCTCTTCCCCCTTCCCTCCCTTTGCACCCCCGGATGAACACCTTCAAGGCTCGAGCCTTGGCTTCGCCGCCATGGAACGCGACACGTGGGCGTTGACTGGGCTCGTCGTTGCGACGGTGATGTGCGCCGTGATGCTGCAAGGCGTCATCGTGAGCCTCGTCGAGGGCCAAAACCTCGGCGAACAAGGAGGTCTACTGGCTCTCTGGCTCGGCCTGGTTGGCCTCACCATCGCTGGCTGGGCCGGCCGCGGCGGCGAGAAGGCCAAGTCGAGCGAATAGACCGGCTTAGAGCGGCCCAAGCATCGGCCAGTACACGGTCACGGCGACGTAGGTCACGATGATGCTGACGACCGTGAGAGGCAAGCCAACGCGGGCCAGGTCCCGGGGCGTGAACAGGCCGGACTGGTACGTGATGACGTTGCCGGGGTTGGCGACGACCAAGAGGTACCCGAAGGCGGCACCCATGGCGGTCACCATGCCCACTTCTCCAATGTTTTGGCCGAGGCTGGCGGCCAAGGCGAGGGTGACGGGACCCAGCACCGCGGCGGTGCCACCGTCGCTCATGATGTTGGTGAGGATGGTGGCCATGACGAGGCTGCCCACGATGAGCACCGTGCCACCTTCCCAAATGGGGGCGCCGCGCAACAGGTCGGCGATCCACGTGACGGCGCCGGTGTCCTGCAGGGCTTGACCCATGCTCAGTGCGGCACCGTAAATCACGGGGACACCCCAGGCGATGCGCTTGCGGGTGTCAATCCAATCCAGAATGCCGGTGACGAAGAGCAGGATGGCGCCGACGACGGCGATGGTGCCCAGGCCGTACTTGGTGCCGACGGTGATCCATAGCACCACGGTGAGGCCCATGATGATGAGCGCGCGGCGTTGTTCGGGGCTGAGCTTCTCGTCGCTGGCAAACACCGTGGCGTCGAGCTTCTTGTGCTCGAGCTTGAACGTCCACTTGAGCATGAAGTAGACGACCGGGATGAGCACGAGCGTGATGGGGGCCGCGCGCATGGTCCAGTCAAGGTAGCTGATCTGGATGTTGTAGATCTCGTCCAGGTAACCGATGATGATGACGTTGCGGCTGCCACCGCTGGGTGTGCCGAGGCCCGCGATGCTGGCACCAAAGGCGATGGCGAGGATGAAGGCGGCCGCCGAGCGGCGTTCCTTCATGAGGCCGGTCTGGCGCAGGATGCCCAGCACCAGGGGCAGCATGACGGCGGCCACGGCGTGGTTGCTGACAAACATCGCAGCGATGGCGCTGATGGCGACGATGCCGAACAGGAGCAAGTCGGTGTTGTGGCCAAGTTTGCTCAGGAAGCGCCCCGCCAGGACGCGGTCGGCGTGGGTCTTCGTGATGGCGTCGGCCAGAATCAGCGAACCGAGCAGGAAGAAGATGGTGTCCTGCGCATAGGGGCTCCACGCCTGGTTGGGGTGGTCCACGATGCCCAACAACACCAAACCCACACCAGCGCCCAACGCGGTGACGGGCAAGGGCAATGCTTCGGTGGCCCAGAAGTAGATGATGACGGCAAAGAGGGCCAAGGTGTCCTTGCCTTCCCTGGTGAG
>JBFKTF010000259.1:0-1648 GCA_041636435.1 Thermoplasmatota archaeon | reverse complement strand
GTGGCGCCCGGCAAGACCTGTCGCAACTTGTCAAGGAGATCCAGATGCTGGAGCCCGGCGAAGCCCTCGTCACCACGCCCGGTGCGCCCTTCGCGCTACCGTTGATGGCGCACCTATACGAGCGCCGCATCGAGGAAGTCGCCCCGGCGCCGGCCAAGGCGACCGTCCAGGTGGACGACGGGTTCTACTGAATTCACCGCCCCCACCCGACACCCCCATAGCCCGGTCCCGGCATCGCCGCCGTGGTGGTCCGGTTCCTGCACACGTCCGACACCCACCTCGGACACCAGCAATACCCGCGCAGCGACCCCAAGACGGGTCTCAACCAGCGGGAGCAGGACATCTACGACACGTGGGCCGCCTTCATCGACCAAGCCATCGAGACCAAGCCGGACGCCGTCATCCACGCGGGCGACCTGTTCGATGGCGTCCGCCCCAGCAACCGTGCGCTCGCGGCAGCCATGGACGGGTTCCTGCGCCTCAGCCAAGCGGGCATCCCGACCATCGTCATCGCAGGCAACCACGACCACCCCAAGATGCGTGGGACGGGTAGCCCCTTCCGCCTCTTCGAGCACCTGCCGGACATCCACGTCGCCTACAAGGGCCGCGTCGAGACCACGTCGATGGAGGGCGTCCAGTTCCATGCCGTCCCGCAATGCAGCAGCGCCGAGCAATTGCATGAGCAGGTGACGGCCATCGACACATCAACGCCTGGCCAGCACGTGCTGGTAATCCACGGCGCCGTCACCACCATCGACGCGTTCCGGCACGCCGAATTCAACGAACAATCGCTCGACCCGGCCTGGTTCGAACGCTTCGACCACGTCTGCCTGGGGCACTACCACAACACCACCGAAGTGCTGCCCAACGCATGGTACTGCGGCGCCCCCGACCGGGTCAGCATCGCCGAAGCCGGCGACGAAAAGGGCTACCTCGACGTCGACCTGGAGGTCGGCACCATCCAGCACCGACCGCTGCCCGTGCGGCCCATGATGGACT
The DNA here is from genome assembly GCA_041636435.1 of Thermoplasmatota archaeon. Taxonomy (GTDB): domain Archaea; phylum Thermoplasmatota; class E2; order JACPAO01; family JAHFTW01; genus JBFGSX01. Next base: position 649 of record JBFKTF010000259.1, on the reverse strand, counting down.
TGCCCATCGTGCAAGCCGCAGGGCTGGATGCCGGCGCCATCGAAGCCGCAGCCAAGAGCGCCATCGGCCGCGCACCCGATGGAGCCATCGCGCGCCTGCGCATCCGCGACGTCGACGGCTCCCTGCGCGGCGGCATCGACCAGCGCAGCATCCGCCAAAGCGCCGGCCACCTCGTGCACCTGGAGTTGCGCATCGATTGGAACGACGCCGACCGACCCGTCGACGGGCACGTGGAAATTGGCGCACTGGCCGACGAATTCGACGCATACCAAGCCAGCCAGACCATGGACGGCGTGGACCGGGCCCGCATCCGAGCTATGGCGCGGGAGTTGCTCGAATGAAGATTCGCCGCCTCCGCCTCACGAATAACCGTCGCCACCGCGACACCCAAATCGAATTCCCCGACGGCGTCACGGCCATCATCGGCCGCAACGGCAGCGGCAAGACCAGCGTCCTGGAAGCCATCGCCTTCGCATTCTACGGCACCCAGGCGACGCGCACCAACAAGGACCTGCTGCGCCACGATCGGGCTCCCCACGGCGACCCGCTGCGCATCGAACTCGACGCCGAGGTCGCCGGACAAGCCATCGCCATCACGCGCGAATTGCGCGGTGCCAACCAGACCGGCTACGCCACATTGACCGTGGAG
>JBFKTF010000258.1:0-1671 GCA_041636435.1 Thermoplasmatota archaeon | reverse complement strand
TCCTGGTCGTGGCCGTGTCCCTGAGCGGTTGCGTGGGGCAATTCTTGACGGGCGAGTTGGACGACCCCGTGCCCGCGCCAGCGTTCCAGGCCGTCGACATCGACGGTCGGCACTGGAACCTGACCGAGCTGCAAGGGCGCACCGTGTTGCTGGACTTCATGGGCACGTGGTGCGGGCCTTGCCAGCGTTCGGTGCCGCTGCTGCGCGACATGCAAGCGGCCTACCCCGATCTGGTGGTCTTGTCGGTCAGTGGCACGGACGGGCGGCAGGCCATGGACGACTTCCGCGTCCAGTACAATGCGCCGTGGCCCCACATCGCCGACGCCGACTTGGTGCGCGACGTGCACCGCAGCGTGGCAGGAGACGCCACCATGATTTGGCCCAGTTACGCCATCATCGACGGCCAAGGCGACATCCGATTCTACAATCGCGGCGAGACCCTGCCCGCCACCTTCACGGCGGCCCTGGATTCCGTCACCGTGCGTGAGGCGCCAAGCTATGACCTGGCCGCCACGCCGCTGCTGGTGCTGGCGTTCCTGCTGGGGGCCGCCGCGTGGTTCTCGCCGTTCCTGTTGGCCCACACGGTCGCCGAGCGGCGCCGTCCGGCGTGGTCCCCCTTGGCTGGCTTGGGCCTGTACTTGGCCGTGGCCGCGTTGGCCACGTGGGGCTCGCGACCCATCAGTGGCCGCATCGTCGTGGTCGCCCCGTGGCTGGCGGCCGCCGGTGCCTTGGTGGTGGTGTGGTGGCGCGTGAAGGGCACCGAAGCGGTGCAGGTCCACGGCAAGCGCTTGGAACACGAACACGCGGCATGGCGAGTGGCCGGGTTCTGGGGCAACACGTTGTGGTACATGCTGCCGGCGTTGGGCGCCGTGTTGTATGCCGCCATGTTGCGGACCGCCCCCATGGAGACGTTTGGCCTCGTGGCGGCCTTCGCGGTGGGTTTGGCGGCGACGGAAGCCGCGGCAATGGCGCCCCGCGTGCGCGCCGGCATGCAGTCCCTGGAGCACCGGGCCGGCTGGATTGGCGCGGGGGCGTTATTGGTCGGCTTGCTGTGGAACGGCGCGTTGTACTTGCGTTAGCAACTTGCGGGCCGCGGTGCTGATGCCAATCTGTTCCGGGTCGACCCATGCCGCGCCTTCGAGGTCGCCATCGAGGACCTCCGCGCCATGCACGGTGGCATCCCAGATGCGGTGGGAGAAGACGTGGCGCACCTGGCCGGCCGCTTCGTCGATGCGGACGTGGAGGCCGGTCTGTCGTCGCACCAGGTCCTCGAGGGGCTCGTCCACGGAGCCCCCCGGCGGGAGCCACGTGCCGGCCAAGAGTCCCTCGGCGCGCCGACACATCAAGACACGATGCCCTTGGCGGAGAACGGCAAAGTGCAGTCGCTCGAGTCGCTGGGTTCGCTTGGCGACGGTGACGGGGCGTGCATCGACCGTGCCCGCGGCCAACGCAGCACAGTGAGATGCCAGGGGGCAGGCGGGGCAGTCCGGTCCGGCGGGCGTGCAGACCGTGGAGCCGAGATCCATGAGGGCCTGGTTCCAATCGCCGGGACGCGAGGCCGCCACGAGATCCCGTGCCAATGCATCGATGGTGCGACGCCCAGCGGCTCGATCCACGGGCGCGTCCATGTCCAAGAGCCGCGACACGATGCGGATGACGTTGCCATCGACG
>JBFKTF010000257.1:0-1750 GCA_041636435.1 Thermoplasmatota archaeon | reverse complement strand
TGGCTGCCCACCACCGCCGACGACGGCACCGAACCCGGCGCCGTGCCCCTGATCATCCAGGCCAGCCCCTACTTCGTCGACACCAGCCAACCCTTTGGCAGCCAACAATTCGGGCAATGGATGCACGATGTGTTTGTCCCCCATGGCTACGCGTACGTGCAACTGGCCATCCGGTCCACCGCTGGCTCCGGTGGCTGCGATGACTTCCGGGGCCCGAACATGGTCGCCGACATGGACCAAGCCATCGACTGGCTCGTCGCCCAAGACTGGGCCGAACCCAGCGTCGCCCTCATCGGCAAGTCCTACCCGGGCTCCACGCCGTGGTACGCGGCCGGTGCCGGCAACGAGGCCATCAAGACCATCGTCCCCACCAGCGGCTCCACCAACGCCTGGGAAGTCTACAACCGCAACGGCACCCCCGAGGTCCGCAGCGCCATCATCGTCCCCAACTACGGCGCCACCGCCGCCGCCAACACCGACCGCAGCCCCGCGCACAAGGTGGAGAACTTCGCGTGCGTCGAAGTCTACCAAGGCTGGGCCAACGGCGTGGGCAGCGGCCTCACCGGCGAACGCCTCGACGACGCCTGGTGGGACGAGCGCAACAGCAAACCCGCCGTCGAGGCGAACTACGGAGGCAGCGTCTTCCTCGTCCACGGCCTCGAAGACTGGAACGTCGACCCCGCCGTCGCCATCCCATGGACCCAACAACTGGCCGACTCGGGCCTTGAGGTCAAGCAATGGCTTGGACAATGGGCCCACGACTGGCCCGACCAAGGCAGCAGCGACGACGTGCGCCGCTACGACTTCGGCGAAGTGCTGCTGCGCTGGTTCGACCGCGAACTCAAGGGCGAAGACGTGGACGTCGGTCCGCCCGTGCAAGTGCAGAGCAACGACGGCCGCTGGCGCGATGAATTGGCGTGGCCGCCGAAGGACGCCGAGCACGTCAAGCTCCACCTCTCCGCCTGGTCCCTGGGCGAACCCGGCAGCGGCGAACAATTGCTGGCCGCCAACAGCCCCCACGAATACGTCTTCGACGTCGAAGAGGACCTCCGCATCGCTGGCCTGCCCCTCGTCCACTTGGACGTGCGCCCCCACGGCACCACCGGCTACTTCGGCGCCCGCCTCATCGACGTCGCCCCCGATGGCACCGAGAAACGCATCGGCTGGACCGGAATGAACCTCCGCTACGCCGACGGCACCGAGAACCCCTCCACCGTGGTCCCCGAACAATGGCTCATGGCCAAGGCCCAGATCCAACCCATGGACGCCATCGTGCCGGCGGGACACCAACTCATCCTGCGCATCGACGTCACGGACGCCCCCAGCGACCGCATCCCCGCACCGGGTGCCGGGACGCCCATGGACATCGGCTACGGCGAAGGCCGCAGCGTGCTGGTGTTGCCCGTGGTGGAGCGCGACGAAGCCGCGTTCTTCGAGCCGCCGATGCCACAGTAGGAAATGGCAACTGAGTGGTAGGCAATTCCTACTAGCCCTTCACCACACCCAAGGGTCGCAGCCGCGCCACGCGCTACGGTCGGCCGCGCATCAACCCTTCACCACACCCAACGGCCGCAACTTGGCCACGCGCTTGGCCAGTCCAGCCATTTCGACCGCTTCGACCACGTGGCTGACGTCCTTGTACGCGCCGGGCGCCTCTTCGGCGGCGACTTGGTTGCTGGTGGCCCGCACGTGGATGCCGCGGCCGCGCAACTCGTCGATGAGGGCTTGGCCTTCGTAGCGCTTCTTGGCC
>JBFKTF010000256.1:0-1783 GCA_041636435.1 Thermoplasmatota archaeon | reverse complement strand
TGTCGGCGCGGGCATGTCGCCTCGACAACCATCATATCCAGGCGCCAAGTGGGACGCCCATGCGCTGGGTCCTGCTGTTGCTCCTCGTCCCATTGGTGGCCGGGCACCCCGACCACCTCGGAGGCCAAGCCCTGCAGCACATCACGCTGGAAACCGTCACCGTGGAGCCCGGCGAGACACTCACCTACCCCCTGGACTTCCAAGGGCAACCCTTCACGGGTGGTTGGCACTGGCTGCTGCGCGCCGACCTCGACGGGCCCCTGCGATTCGACTTGTCCGCTGGAGCCGTCTCCGTGGGGAGTTGGGACTGGTCCGCCGGCCAGCAGATTGGCATCGCCACCATCCCGTTCAACACCACCCTGAACCTCCAAGTCCACAACCCCGGCAACGCCCCGGTGACCACGTCGTTCTACTACGACCAGACCTGCAAGTGCCTCTACAAGTTGGTGCCCATGGAATCCGGTCCCGTCTGGCTGGATTTGCCCGCCAACGCCACCCAGAACGTCTGGTTCAACCTGACCTTCTTCACGTCCCCATTGTCCTCCGGAGCAGACGAGCCGCGCCACGTCGACGTGGCCGTGAAGCACGTCGAGATGACCGACCGTGGCTTGGGCGTGCGCGAATCGTGGAGTCGCTCATTTGAGGTCGGCAAGGCCCCATGCCACGGCGGCGCCAAGTGGAGCGGCTGCATGGAATTCGAGTTCACCGCCGAGCGCGATGGCGAGCAATTGCTCTGGCTGGAAATTGAACACGACGGAGGGCCCGGTTGGGGCATTGGGGTTCGGCCGTTGGCCGACGCCCGCGACGCGGACAACGAAGCCCCCGGCTTGGCGTTGCCCTTGGCATTGCTTGGCTTGTTGGTCGCTTACCGTCGCGCCAGGTAAACAAAGACGCCAATCAAGATCACCACGGCCACCACGCTGAGAATCAAGCTCAGTGGGATGGTCACGGGTTCCGCCGTCTGGTTCTGGGCGGCCACCGACGGGATGGCAAGCAGGGGCAAGATGCGGCGCACGGCGTGGGACGGTCGTTGCACGGTTTCAGGGCTTCGTCAGGCCATGACGACGACGCGCCAGGTACCGTTGTCCTCGAACACTTCGCCCGCGCCTTCCAATGCGTGCAGATGGCCCAGGATGAACGTCTCGGAACGTCCTGTGTTGGCGGCCAATTGCTTCGCATCGGCGGCACCACCGCAGCGCTTCAGGGCCAGGAGCAGGGGATCGATGCCGGTCATGCAACCCCAGTGACGGCCCTCACCGCACTTGGATGTGTCGCCCGTTTTCGGCGCTCTCGACAGTGGCCCCACTGAGCTGTGAACTCGCAACGGGCTCGTTGCATCCGCGGCGGGTCCTGCCTTTGGCAGAACCCACCAAAGTGGCCCCACTGAGATTTGAACTCAGGTCATAGCGTCCCAAACGCCAGAGGATACCAAACTACCCCATGGGGCCGTGGAGGTCGTGCGTGCACGGTGCCAAGGTTGGGGGCCTTGGCCACGGAGTTGCGCCGACTTGGCGGCCCGATAAGAATGCTCCCAACGCATCGGGGTCGCTTGGACGGGCGGATGCGGGCTTGGACGACGGGGCTCCCTCCGAATCCGTTTCAAACCGGGGCCCGCATGGAGGCGCATGCCCATCTGGTCCGACACGGACTTCCTCGCCGCCAAGGAGAACGGAGACTTCGACGCCGAACCCTGGCGCCCCGAGGATCTGACCCCCAACGGACTCGACCTGCGCATCGGGCACGTGCTGGTCGTGGGGCAGATGGACGAACCCCAGACCGAGGG
>JBFKTF010000255.1:0-1819 GCA_041636435.1 Thermoplasmatota archaeon | reverse complement strand
GGGGCCGCCCATGCGCATGGCGAGGGGCAGCAAGCTCAGCATGCTGGTGTTCTGCTCGTAGCGGCGCATGATGGCACGGTAGCAGCGGACGCGGGTGTATGCGCCGACGTCGCCGGGCTTGGTCATGCCGACGACGGGGTTGAGGACGAAGGCGGCGCCGACTTCCTTGGCTGCGCGTTGGGTGATTTCGAAGTGGGCGCGGTGGAGGGGGTTGCGGGTTTGGAAAGCGACGACCTTGGGCCAGCCCATCTTTTCGATGTAGGCGCGCATCTCGGCGGGGCTGTGGCGGTCCTTCTTGAAGGCGTGGTGCTGGATGCCTTCGATGCCCTCAATCCGGCCCCCGAGGTAGACGTGGCCGGCCTTCTCGAAGAGGTAGTTGACCGCGGGGTGGAGCTTGTCCGTGGTGCCAAAGACTTGCTTGGCTTCCTTCTCCTTGTCCGGCGTGTAGCGGGACTCGACGGTCAGGACGGCGACGACGGCGCCTTCGGGGTTGCGCAAGGCGACTTGGTCGCCGACTTGTGCATCGAAGGCGGCGGGCACGTCGAGGGTGATGGGCATCGGCCACAGCGTGCCATCTTGGAGGCGCATCGTGTCGCGAACGGACTCGTAGTCGCCTTCGTTGAGGAAGCCCATCAGGGGGCTGAAGGCGCCGTTGAGCAGCAGTTCGATGTCGCAGAGTTGGCGGTCCGTGAGGTCCCAGCTGGCCATCGCGTCGAGGCCGGCTTTCAGCTCGGCGCGGCGCTCGTTGTCCACGAAGAGGTCGTTGAGTTCGCCGCCATGGGGCGCCAGGAGGGAGATGGCCACGTCGCGGCCGACTTGGGCCTCGTATTTAGGACGTGTTGGCGACCCAGCCCGAGGCCGTGGCGCCCGCGGCAACGCCGGCCCCCGCATCCAGGATGGTGCCGGGATTGAGGCTGGCATTGATGCCGGTCTTGGCGCCGTCGCCGATGATGGATCCGAACTTTCGTCGCTTGGTGTCCAGCACTTGGCCATTCCAGTCGACGCGGACGGTGCGCCCACTGTGTTTGACATTGGCCAGCTTGGTGCCGCTACCCAGGTTGCAATCGTGACCCAAGACGGAGTCGCCGACGTAGTTGTGGTGGGGCGCCTTGGCGCCGGAGAGGAGGATGCTGTTCTTGATTTCCGTGAATGCCCCGACCTTGCAACGGGGGCCCACTTCGATGGGGCCCCGCAGGTATGCGTTGGGCCCAACGGTCGCGCCAGCGCGGACGAGGACGTCGCCTTCGATGTACGTGCCCGACTTGACGATGGCGCCGCCTTCGACGCGGAGGCGGCCGCGGACGTGGACGCCCGGCTCCACGTGGCCATCGCCGTCGTGTTGCCCCACGTCCAAACCCGCAAGCGCATCGCCCAGCATTTGTTCGTGTGCGGCCAGGTATTGCCACGGGTTGCCGACGTCGATCCATTGCTCGGCTTCAATCCACGTGGCGCGCCCATCGCGTGCCGCTTGGCGGACGACGTCCGTGAATTCCAACTCGCCGCGAGGCGATGGTTGGAGGCTCGTGGTTGCTTGAAGGGACGCGGCATCGACACGGTAGAAGCCCGTGTTGGCCAGGTCGCTGGATGGCTCCTCGGGCTTCTCTTCGAGGCCCACGATGGAGGCGCCATCCACGGCGAGCACGCCGTACGAGCGGGGGTCCTCGACGCGGCTGGCCGCGACCATGAGGCCCTCGCCTTCGACGAGGTGCTTGAGGGTCTGCGTCGAGACGAGGCTGTCCCCCATCAGGACCAAAGCATCTCCATCCACGCGTGCGGCACCTTGTGCCACGGCGTGACCCGTGCCCCGGGGTTCTCCTTG
>JBFKTF010000254.1:0-1829 GCA_041636435.1 Thermoplasmatota archaeon | reverse complement strand
CCAGCCACGTCCGCATGTGCCTCGTCGGCGTGCCCGCCCATGATGGCCACAAGCGCGCCAACCAAATCCTCGCGTACAACCGCGAGAGCCGCATCGACAAAGCGCCCCACGAAGTCGTCGCCCTGGAACTCCACTCCGAATTGCAGGACGACCCCATGGACAGCGCGGGCGAACTGATGCCCGGGCGCTTCGTCCTGAGTGGCCAAGACATCCAAGTCTTCTGGGAACCCCTGCTCGACGACGCCGCCTGGAACGAACGCTTCGACGACGTCTGGGCCGTCATCGACGGCTGCAACAGCGAATCCGAATTGCCCATCGTGGGCCTCAAGGTCCGCTGCGGCGGCGACAACGCCCTCAGCCCCGCCACCCTCGCGCGCATCATCCCCGAAGTCCACAAGCGCGACTTGCCTTGGAAGGTCACCCAAGGCCTCCACCACGCGCTGGCCGGCAGCCACGACAACGCCGTCGGCTTCATTGGCTTGGCCACGGCCCTGCGCCTCCACGAAGAAGGCGCACTGGAAGAAGGCGGCCTGGAAGCGTGCATCAAGGAAACCGACGCCAACGCGTTCGACTTCCAAGGCGGCCTGGAATGGAGCGGCCACCGCATCGACCGCGCCCAACTGGGGCACGCCATGCAGACCCCGTTCGCCATCGGCTCGTGCAGCCTCGCCGAGCCCGACGCCGAACTGTGGCAACACTGGCCCGTCAAGGATTAAGTGGCAAAGCGCCGCTGAGGCACCGATGCGTGCCCTAGCCGTCGTGCTCGTCCTCATGGCCGGCTGCAGTCAACTGCCCGTCGATGCACCCGATGTCACTGAAGGCGAACCGCTTGCTGCGGTGGCGCCCGCGCTGGAGTTGGCCTTCGACGAATGCTGGGCTGTTGGAGGGCTCAGCATCTACCCGCTGGACCAATACGAAGCGAGCGTGCCCATGCCCGAAGGCATCGCCTTGCGCGACATCGCCGATTTGACTGGCGACCCACGGGTCGTCAGTGCCAACGGCGCTGGTTGGCTCACGGCCGGGGATGCCATCACCGGCCACTGGCACGTGGCCATCGAATGCTTTGAGCAACCCAACTGGGGCTTCGTCGCCATCGCCATCGAGCCCCCAGTCTGGGACGATGAACCAGCGCCGCTCAACTTCCTCGTCGCCGTTTGGAGCTGGGACTCCGTGCTGCGCGACGAGGTCGCCGCTGTTGGCCACGCCAGCCAGGCCCTCGACGTCCAAGTGACCGGCAACACGTTCCAGACCACGATGTTGTTGGAAGACGATCACAATGGCCGGTACGAAGGCACATTCAACCACGCCTTGGCCGAGCCCGTTCCCATCGCCGAGCACGCCAGGTTCTGGCTGCTTCTCCCCACGGACGGACACCACAACCACCACGAGCAGACCGGCCCGTTCCGGCCCGTCAGTTACGACTTCCGTTACTCGTTGGACTACTACGCCCCAAGCAGCGACACCACGGGTCTGTTCGTTCACAGCGGCACCGACCACCACGCCCCCCTGCCGGCCTTGGGTGGCAACGCCCTCGGCATCGAGTGGCTCTTTGCTGACGCGGTGGTCACCGACGGCCCACGCCCGGACGTGGCGTTGAACACCACCTGGGTGCATTGACAGGAAATGGCCGGATCTGACACCAGCCATCTCGTGGTGGCTGGGCGGGTTCCGACCGGACCCACGCTGCGCGGTTCGACCCGGGGTCCCAATGGATTGCTCCCCTCGGCCAATGCCTGTGGGCTTGGGCGGGACTGCGGGTACTGTGACGTGGCCCGATGCAGCAAGGCCCGGCGCACGAGGCGCAGACATGATTGGTCGTCCGTCTTACT
>JBFKTF010000253.1:0-1836 GCA_041636435.1 Thermoplasmatota archaeon | reverse complement strand
TCGCCGTGCAAAGCCCGATTGGCGTCTGGCGCCACGCACAGAAAGGCGCCGTCGATTGGCGCATGGGTGCCTTGCTCGTGGCCGGAGGCGCCCTCGGCGTCGTGATTGGCCAAGCCATCATTGCCCGAGTGCCCGTGACCGCACTGAAGCTGCTCTTCGGGTTCCTGCTGGCTGCCACCGCCTGGCAACTGGCCCGCGGCCGCGCCCCCATCGAGGCCAAGCAGCCCCGCATCGCCACCATCCCCGCCGTGGGCATCCTGGCGGGCACCATCAGCCGGCTGCTTGGCGTGGGTGGAGGCATCGTCACCGTCCCCGCCCTGGCAATGGCCGGCGTCCCCGTCCATACCGCCGTGGGCACCAGCCTCGTGCCGGTCTTCACCAACGCCGCCCTGGCCACCGCATTCAACCTCGCCGCCGGCCTCGAATGGACTCGGGGCATTGCCCTCGCAATCGGCGCCATCGGAGGCAGCCTGCTCGGCGTGCAGATTGCCCACGCCCTGCCCGCCAAGGGCCTGCAACGGGTCGTGGCGGCGGGCATGGTGGTCGCTGCGCTGGCCATCGTGGTCGACGCCCTGTGAGTCGGCTCGCTTTTCAAAGGACCACGGCGTAGACCCGAGCGGCATGTTGAAGCGGCTGCTCTTGCCCGTCGACCCGGCCCGACCATTCGGAGCCGCCAACGAATACGCGGTGCAGCTTGCGCACAAGTTCGAGAGCCGCATCGTCATGACGTACGTCATCGACGACCATCTGCTGGGCCCCGTGGCCGAGGAGGCCCACACCAGCATCGACGAAGCCCTGGAATGGGTCGGCAAGGACGCCATGCAGGAATTCGCCGACCACCACCCCGACTTGGACTGCCAGAAGACCCTCGCCTACGGCTCCACGCCCACGGCGCTCTTCCAGATGGTCCTGCAGACCGGGGCGGACACCGTCGTGTTGGGGGGCTACCACAGCCGCGCCAACCCCAAACTGTGGGGCAGCACCGTGGTGGACATCATCCACCACAACGAACGACCCACGTTCGTCGTGCGCAAAGGCCACGACATCCCCCAAGCCGGGGAACGCATCGTGGTGCCCTTCGACGGCAGCGACCGCCCCATGGCGACCCTGCCGCGCATCATCAAATTCGCCAAGGCGCTCGGCGCCGGCCTGGACTTGGTGTACGTCGCCAAGAGCAAGGCCTGGGCCGAAGCCCAAGGGCACCTGGACAAGGCCGCTCTGTTGGCCAAGGAAGACGGCGTGGAGGCGGTCACCAACGTGTTGAGCCCCAAGTTGTTCAGCACCAAGGCCAAGACGATCCTCAAGCACGCCCAAGACAACGATAGCCCGCTCATCGCGTTGAGCCGCCTGGGTCGCAGCAGCACCCACACCGGCCGCAGCGCGACCGTGGCGTGGCTTGCCAGCCATTCAGACCTCCCGGTCTGGGTGGTGCGCAAGTGAGCCGTTTTGGCGACTTCCAACCACCGTGGGGCCTCGATACTCCCCAGTTCCGCAAGCTCGTCGTCGGCGCCCTGCTCGCCGTGGTCCTCTTCTTGCTCCCCGAGCCCGAGGGCCTCACCAGGGAAGGCAAGGACACCTTGGCCCTCTTTGCCGTCATCATCTACTTCTGGGCCACCGAAGCCCTGCCCCTGCCCGTCACCGCGTTGGGCGCTGGTGTGGGTTTGGTGTTGTTGGGCATCGTGGACCACCCCAACCAAGCATGGAGCCCCTACGCCCAGGACACCATCTTCTTCCTGCTCGGTTCGCTGATTCTGGCCGACGCCATCACCAAGACCCACGCCGACCGCGTCCTGGCGGGGCGCTTCCTGAGCAAACTTGGCCACAACACCGACTTGC
>JBFKTF010000252.1:0-1864 GCA_041636435.1 Thermoplasmatota archaeon | reverse complement strand
GCCTCAACCTCACCGTCGTCCATGCTGCCGAGGAATACTTCGAAGCGCTCAAGGGTGTCACTGACCCCGAGCGCAAGCGCAAGATCATCGGCGAGAAATTCATTCGTATCTTCGAGCGCGAGTCCAAGAAGACTGGCGCCAAGATTCTCGTCCAAGGCACCATCGCCCCCGACTGGATTGAATCCGGTGGCGGCAACCGTGACACCATCAAGAGCCACCACAACGTCGGTGGCCTCCCGGACGACATGGAGATGGACCTCCACGAACCCCTGTACGACCTGTACAAGGACGAGGTCCGCGCCGTCGCCCGCTACCAAGGCATCGAAGTGGCCGAGCGCCAACCGTTCCCTGGCCCCGGCCTCGCGGTCCGCGTCATTGGCCACTTGACGCCCGAGCGCGTCATGATTGCCCGCGAAGCCTGCCACATCGTGGAGACCGAGCTGGAGAAGGCCGTCGAAAAGGGCGAGATGGCCGAAGTGCCCTGGCAATACTTCGCCGTCCTCACCAACACCCCGACCGTGGGTGTCCAAGGCGACCTGCGCGCCTACGGTGAGACCGTCGCCGTGCGCGCCGTGCAGAGCTTCGACGCCATGACTGCCCAGGCCACCAACATCCCGTGGGAAGTGCTTGGCCGCATCAGCCGCGGCATCACCAACCACAAGGACCTGAAGGACAAGGTCAACCGCGTGGTCTACGACATCACGGACAAGCCCCCCGCAACGGTCGAGTGGGAATAATCCCGGCCGCTTAGCGCCGAATCAAGGCCGCTGCCGCAGCGGCCGCCACCATCACCGCCGCGCCAGCTCCGGCCACCGCCGCCCCGATGCGGGCGCGTCTGGGGTGTGGTTGCTTGGGGTGGGTTCCGTAGTGGGTCTGGACGCCAAACAGATTCTGCGACGGGGTGACGTGCATACCCAAAACTCGGACCGGCACGCGTTTAGGGCTGTCGGGAGGGGTCCGACCATTTCCCTTGGAACTACTGCGCGCACAACGGTCGCGCGTCGTGTTCTTCCAGCATCTCCTGGAACGCGTCCTCCGCGTGCTCTCGCACGGCGGGGTGCCATTCCTCGCTGAACGTGGCGATGCCGGCCAGGACCTTCCCATCGTCTAGGATGAGGGCCTGGGGTACGCAGGTGAGGCCGCCCGTGAATGGGTTGCTGGCTTCTTGGACGGCTTCATTCCAAGCTTGGGCTGCGACGGTGTCCTCGAATTCCAACGCGGCGCTGAGGATTTGGTATTCCTCGCCTTCAAAGACGCACTCGAACAACGCCAGGCGGTTGTCCACGGGCGTCACGTTGCCGACGCGCATCAGGGAATTGTTGATGCTGCCGGGGTTCTCGTCGAAGCCCGTGACGGCCTTGATCTCCTGGAAGTCCTCGTCGTCCACGTCCATGTGGTAGCACGCATCGGGCAAGTCGAAGGGCTCCAGCGTGTAGGGCTCCAAATCGTGTTCGTCGGAGCCGCAACCGGCGAGGCTGGTGGCAATCAGCAACAGGGCGACGATGCGCTTCATCAATCAAGAAGCGGCGGCTTGGGCACTAAAGCTGATTGGCTGGGCCTTGGGATTCAGGGCCAGCGAAACGCTTCGGCGGCGGCACGGGTCGTGGCCCAGGCCGCATCGCCAAGGTAGGTCTCTTCCAGCGCCTTGATGGCCGCGTGGACTTGTTCGTTGGCAAACAGGGGATAGCCCAAGCGGCGCGACACGCGCATGAAGTAGCCCGTAATTTGCTCGATTTCCGTGGGGCGCTTGGCGTCCACGTCCTGCAACATGCTGCACCGATTCTCCGCCGTGGCGGCGATGGTCGCATCGAAGACCTCCACGGGATCGGCGGGCAAACGCACGCCCGCGGCGCGGCTGAGACTG
>JBFKTF010000251.1:0-1877 GCA_041636435.1 Thermoplasmatota archaeon | reverse complement strand
CTCGCGGGCCGGCTTGCCGCCGCCCACCACGACGAACACTTGCCGTTCTTGGCTCAAGGCATCGATGGCGTCGGCCAATGCGGGCAGGTACTCGGGGCCGCTGTTGGTGACGACCGAGCCCCCCATGGCGATGACGACGGAGTCCACGGTGGGGCGACTCGGGCCGATGCCATGAACGGTTCGCTAGCGTCGTCGGCCCGCAACCAAGGCCGCAAGAATGGGAGCCAAGGCGATTGGCGCGGGGCTTTCCTTCGATGGGGCCAGGACCTCTTCGACGACCAGAGGAACAGGGTCTTCGAGGCGAGGCACCTCATTCAACACGTCGCGCAGAGGGAGCGTCAGCTTGCCCCCCGTCACGAGGTGCGGCGCCTCCATCTGGTTGGTGCCGTCCCCACGCACGTTGAGCACAAGCACCAACTCACCCCAGCCTCGTGGAATTCTAGGCCCATCGTGAATCCAGGTGCCGTTGAGTGCAAATCGTTCCAGCCCGGGCGTGGGGAGGCCGCTTTGCGTGTCGAGCTGCCAAAGGGGGAACGTCCCACTGGAGTTTCGAAGCTCAATGCGCCCCGAAACTTGCGGTGCAATCGACTGAACGCCCTTCTCCAGTTCAAGCTCCACGCCGGCCGGTTCTCCTGGGATTGCCTCGAGCGCGACATCGAGGCCCGGGACCAAGGGAATCTCCAATACGTAATCCCAAACCAGGCGTCCATCCGGCGTGTCGAAGCGGACGAGCGCCTTGCCTGATGGCGCATCGGTGTTCATGATTGCCCCCATCACGTCGCCACGGTCTTGTCCATGGATGTACAAGTGCGGGTGGTGGCCCCCGGGGAAGGCAGGGTTCGCATACCCTACGCCAACCACAATGTTCCTGGGCGCTTCTCCCTCCAGTTCCAGCCGCACCTCCTGGATGTCGCCATGGCGATGGCCACTTGGCAAGGACACCCAGAATGCATCCCCTGCAGCAACCGGCCCTGGGCCAGGTAGAGTGATGTTCCAATCCGCAGGCGCATCCACAATTCGCCATGCGTAATCCCCACCTGGGAGGCCCTCATCGACCCGGAATTCGAACGTTTCCGCGCCGCCATTGCTGAGTCGGAGCGGCTCCTTCACGGCCAACGAGTCGTCGACATGGCCATAGCGGCCAGACCAGGCCACACTCCCGTCGTCCGGAAGCACGTCGTTGTCACCTTGACCCAGCCCAGCCGACCAGTTGTCGAATGAGCGAACTCGAAGGTTGTCCACCCCGATGGCGCCCCAGAGTGGCCGGCCCCGTTCGTCCGTCAACCAGTGGCGAGGAATCTGAATCTCGACCTGAGATTCCTCACGGTCCAATTGGAATGGCACGGAGCGGGCACTTTCCTCTTCTTTGCGATGGGTGACTTCCCAAGCCCATGCGCCATCGGTGGGTCGCCCTTGCCGGATGTCAAGCAGGTGGGCGCTCAGACCCACATCGAACGTCACTTCGTAGTAGAACCACAATCCGCTAACCTGGCCCTCGTGCGAAAAGCCCGCCAGGTCGAGCCGCATGATGATTTGGGCGCCGTGATCCTCGATCGTGAGCGCTTCCAAGTCCATGTCCGGCCACACCGTTTCACGGCCATCGATGGCGCCCGCCACGTCCCCCAGCGGGTCGTGGAATACCTCGCCTTGCGCCAGGGGAGCCAGCAACAATGCCAGCGCCAATGCACGTCCGACCACGCGGCCGAATTTTGGACGCGCCACAAAATCACTTCGGCCCAGAACTGCTCAACAGCCGTCCCCTGTTTCATATACAAGTCGCGACTCGCCCCATCTGTTGGGCATCGACACGTGGACGGAGCGCCAGAAGTACGTCTTCAAGCGCACCATCGAGGACCTGGAGAACTACCGCGGCATGG
>JBFKTF010000250.1:0-1900 GCA_041636435.1 Thermoplasmatota archaeon | reverse complement strand
GCCATCGTGGCGCGCGAGCAACGCCGCAACCACGTGAGCTACGACCCCAGCGACGTCATCGTCGGCACCGGCGTGACGGAAGTCTTGCAGATGCTCCTGGGCGCCAGTGTCGTGCCCGGCGACGAGGTCCTGATTCCTGGCCCCGCCTACCCACCCTACGATTCGCTGGTGAAGTACTTCGGCGGCACGCCCGTGCATTACCGCACCGTGGAGGAAGAGGACTGGCAACCGGACATCGACGATGTCCGGGCCAAGATCAGCTCCAAGACCAAGGCGGTGTGCCTCATCAACCCCAACAACCCGACGGGGGCATTGTACGAAGAGAAGGTGGTGAAGCAATTCGCGGACTTGGTGGGCGAACACCAGGACCAGGCGTTCCTGATCAGCGACGAAATCTACGACGACATGACGTTCGATGGCAAGCAGGTGGCCAGCGCCACCGTGGCGCCGGACGTCCCCATGGTGACCCTCAACGGCATGAGCAAGGTGTACTTGGTGCCTGGATGGCGCTTGGGCCACTCGTTGTGGAACGACCCCACGGGCAGCCTCGCCGACATCAAGGAAGGCGTCCTGAAGGTGTGCCGCAACCGCATCTGCGCCAGCAGCATCGCCCAGAAAGCCGCCGCCGCGGCACTCAATGGACCCCAAGACCACATCCAAGCGGTCAACGACGCGCTGCGACCCCGCCGCGATTTGGCCGTCAAGCGCCTCAACGAAATCGAGGGCCTGTCCAGCGCCAAGCCGGACGGCGCGTTCTACGCGTTCCCCCGCATCGATGCCCTGGCCGAGGGCCGCGGCCCCTGGACCAACGACAAGGAATTCGTGCTGGACTTGCTGGAAGACCAACACGTCCTGACGGTGCACGGCAGCGGCTTCGACAAGGAATACGGCAAGGACCACTTCCGCCTCGTCATCTTGCCCGACGAAGCGACGCTGGGGGATGCGTTTGATCGCATCGAGTCCTTCATGCAGAAGCGCCTTGGGTGACGAAACCGCCAAATGCGCCACCCAAGTGGGCGGCCCAATGCGTTTCCTGCTCGCCGCCGCGATGGCCTTGCTCCTGTCGGGTTGCTTCGGCGTCCCGCCGGGTGCCGCCGAATTCGGTGACACCGTCCGCATCCAGTACGTCGCCATCGACCCCGACACCCGCGAGCCGCTGGCTTGGGGACTGGACAACGTGCCCCGCACCGGCGCCGATCCGGAGGAGTACAACGGATTGGCCCTGCAGAGCCGCATCCGCGCCGCCTTCGACGGCATCCCGGCCCAACTGGAGCCATACTTTGTCTCCGGTGCCGGTGGCGTCGAGCCCGTGCCGAAGGCCGCCTTCGATCAGGCCATCATCGACGCGGGTCTGGCCATGGAGCTGGCCCTGAACCAGGAACTGGTCCTGGGCGACGTCGGCCCGCTGGGCTTCGAGTTGGAACGCGAACTGGTGGGCGCCCAGGTCAACCAGACCCTGCGCGTCATCAGCCGCGACGACCCGACGCGGGACTTCCACGAGCGCGTCACCGCGGACAAGTGGATCAGCGACTTGCAGCCGCTGGACCAGACCATTCCCCGCAACACGTTCGAGCAGAACCTGGGCACCCCCGAAATGGGCCAGGTCTTCCAATTCAACAACCTCTTCGAAGCCGAAGTGACCGCCATCGACGACAACGAGGTGCAAGCCCGCTTGTTGGTGGAGCCGGACCAAGAGTTCGATGCCAGCGTCGTGGGCGGCCAAGTGGTGGCCCGCGTCCTCGGCGATGACTACCGCTTCGAATTGGTGCTGGTCCCCGGCGAGGTGTTCACCATCCAGAGCAGCCCCTTCAGCCCCGCGCCGCTGGGCCTGGAAGACGGCACGTACCGCTCCGTGGGCACGGAAGGCGACGAGGTTGTGTGGCAATACGCCAGCGCCATT
>JBFKTF010000249.1:0-1909 GCA_041636435.1 Thermoplasmatota archaeon | reverse complement strand
GGTCGCGACACTCTTGTGTGGCATCGGATGAAGAATCAATGCCCGAATGCGGAGGTGAACATGGGGCCCATCCAAGGAGGTCCCTGCGGTTGTCCTCGGCCTCGTCTTGGCCGTCGGCCATGCGTTGACCACGCGGTTGGCCAGCTAGTGGAGCCTTCGTTTTCTTCTTCCTTCTTTCATTCCAATGGTCGACCGTCGCCACCGATGCGCATTGGTTGACTGCGCGGATACACCGGCGGAATCGCGTCCCCGTGGGGGGCCGACTTTGCCGTCCAGGCCTCGGTGAGCCGCGTGCGCACCATGGAGGCCTTGCGGGCATCCACCAAGTACCGCAGGCGCAGGTCCATCCAACTGGGCTGCGACTCCATCAAAATGAATGGCCGATCGGGGAAGACGGCCTCCATGCGCAGGCCCTTGGTGAGGCGCCGATAGGTCTTGGCCAATTCTTCGTGCCGCGAGGCATCCAGCACGTCGTCACCCGCTTCTTGCAGGAGGCGCTTGGCCAACTCCAAGTCCGCTTCGAAGGCGACGTTGACGACGAATTCATCGAAGACCACGGCCGTGTCGCTGGTGGCGTTGGCCACGGGCTCCTCCAGAAACTGCGCGTTGCTGACGGTCATGATGCGGCCCGTTGGGCGGCCCGTGGCGCCAATTTCCCAGAGCCGCGTCGTGAACAACGTCACGGCCAGGACATCCCCTTGCAGGGTGCCCACTTGGATGCGGTCCCCTTCGCGAAACATGCCGCCAAAGAAGATGGTCGCCCAGCCAGCCAGGGCCAGCAAGGGGCGCTGCAGCGCCAGGGTCAATCCAAAGCCGACGAGGCCCACGCTCACCAAGGCCGTGGAGAAGTCGCCAAGCAACCCGATGGCCACGACGACCACGGCGACGGCGGCGGCCACGACTTGCAGTTGGTTCAGGCTCCGGCCACCTTCGGCGCGCTTGGCGAGGGTGGCTTCCATGACGCGGAACAACAGGGCCAAGCCGGTGGTGGCGAGCGCGGCGGCCAACAACACGGTCGTGTTGCTGGACACGGCGTGGGGTGCCGCGGGCAAGAGATGCCGGGCGGCTCCAGCGGTCCACGCATAGGCGAGGCCGGTGGTGAGCCAGAACAGCAAGGCGAGCCAAATCAACGTGCGGCGGCGCACGCGGGGGGATTGGCTGCGGGGTCAAAAAGGGAGGAGGGGGAAAGAAGCGGCCTCTGAATCAGAGGACGATGTCGATGTCCAAGCGCTCGGCGCCCCCCAAGCTCGTCGCGACTCGCTCGGGGTCCGCTCAGCCCTGCAGGCTTCGCTGCTCGCCGCCGCGTGGGCGCGTCGATGGTCCTGATGGACTCGCTGCGCTCGTCTACAGGACGATGTCGATGTCCAAGCGCTCGGCGAGCTCCTTGTACCGGTTGCGGATGGTGACTTCCGTCACGCCAGCCACTTCAGCCACTTCGCGCTGGGTGCGGCGTTCTCCGCTCAGGATGCTGGCGATGTAAATCGCGGCAGCAGCGACACCCGTGGGGCCACGGCCGGAGGTCAACTCGCGGTCGGCGGCCTGCTTCAGGATGTCGATGGTCTTCTGCTGGACATCGCCCGACAGCTTCAGCTCACTGCAGAAGCGGGGGATGTAGTCCTGCGGCGCCGTGGGCATCAGCTTCAGCTTCAGCTCGCGGGCAATGAAGCGGTACGTGCGGCCAATTTCCTTGCGGCTGACACGGCTGGCGTCGGCGATCTCGTCGAGCGTGCGGGGCACGTCGCACTGGCGGCAGGCGGCGTACAGGGCAGCAGCGGCGACACCTTCGATGGAGCGGCCGCGGATGAGGTTCTTCGTGACGGCGCGGCGGTAGACCATCGCAGCCGTCTCACGGACGTTGCGGGGCAGACCCATGCCACTGGCCATGCGGTCCAGTTCACTCAGGGCGAAG
>JBFKTF010000248.1:0-1928 GCA_041636435.1 Thermoplasmatota archaeon | reverse complement strand
GGCCGTTCTGGAACGGCGTGACGTAATGCAGCGTGGCCACCGCCGTCGTGCGCGCATCGGGGCCCATGGCGGCGGGGTCGAGGATGAGCTGGTCGGGGACGACGACTTGGCCCATGGAGGGGGCTTCGACGACTTCGAACCGGTACATGGTCCGGGAGTTGCCGTGGTTGGTGACCGTGATGTCGTAGGGGATCATCTTCTGGGGGGCAGCCATTTTGAGGCGCTCATCGGCCGTGGCCGTGAAATCCTCCATCCAACCGAAGTGGATGGTCTGGGACACAATGGCCTCCTCCAGGGGTGCGCCAGCGGCTTCGACGCGGAAGGTGTGCTCCAAGGCGTGGGGCACCAGGCCCTGGACCATGCGATCGGCGACGATGCCGTAGGCCACCGTCACGGTGGTCTCCTGCTCGGAGCGACACAAGGTGTCCGGGAGCGCGGTCTCCTTGGCCGCTTGCAGGACAATGCCATCGTCGGATGCCGTGATCTCATGCACCAGCACGCGGCCCGGGTTGGCCACGGCGTCCGTGGTCTCGCACCGGATGGTCACGTCCATCTCCAGGTCATGGGACACGAGGGGCTCCAGGTCCATCAACTCCGGTGCCTGGGCTTCCAGGCTGAGGGCCTGGCCTGCAGGAAGCAATGCAAACACAAGGAGCGCGGCGAGCAAGCGCATGCCAGAACAACCGACTCCGCCGGCATAAGAAGTCGTTGGTCGGACCGTCGAACCACCCAACGCCTTCATCATCCGCGTCTTGGTCGCGGCAGCGTGGATTGGATTGGCTTGTACCTCGAAGAGGACGTTGGCTCCGGCGACATCACCAGCGAGCCCCTCTTCGACGACCAACCCGGCGCGGCCCAGATGGTGATGCGCCAAGAGGGCGTCATTGCCGGCCTCCGGCACGCCGTGGAGGTGTTCCAACGCACCGGCGCGCAAGCGACCGCCTTGGTCGACGACGGCACCGCCGTGGCCGCGGGCGACGCCGTGCTGCGCGTCGAAGGCCCCGCCAAATCCATCCTGACCGGTGAGCGCCTGGCGCTCAACATCGTCACCCGCATGAGCGCCATCGCCACCAAGACCCGCGGCCTCGCCATGGCCTTGGCCGCCGAATGCTGCCCCGCGGTCGTGGCGGGCACCCGCAAGACCACGCCGGGTTTCCGCGCCTTCGAGAAGGAAGCCATCACGCTTGGCGGAGGCGACCCCCACCGCTTCGCCCTGTACGACGCCATGATGGTCAAGGACAACCACATCGCCGCCGCCGGCGACGTGGCCAAGGCGACCGCCAGGCTGCGGGCCGCCCACCCCGACAAGCTGCTGGAAGTGGAGGTGGAATCCCTCGAGGACGCCTTGGCCGCCGCCCAACACGGCGCCGACTGGATCCTCATCGACAACCAAGAACCCGCCACCGGGCGTGCCTGGGCCGAAGCCGTCTGGGACGCGCACCCACAAGTCAAAATCGAGGCCAGCGGCGGCATCCGCCCCGAAAACCTCCTCGACTACGGATGGGCCGACCGCATCAGCCTCGGCGCCCTGACCCAAGACATCACCGCCATCGACATCGGACTGGACTGGCAATGAGCACCAACATTCCCGACGACCACCCCCGCGCCCACAGCCTGCGGACCCGCGAACGCATGAAGGACGCCGTCGAAGCCGGCCTCGTCCACGCCACCGGCCTCATCGCCCACGGCCGCGGCGAAGCCTTCGACTACCTCCTGGGTGAAGAGACGCCCGAAGAAGCCCGCATCGCCTGCGCCGAAGCCAAGCGCCTCCTCCTGGACGCCAAGCAACCGGTGCTGAGCCTCAACGGCAACGTCGTCGCCCTCGACGCCTCTGGCTGCGTCGCCCTCGCGGATGCCGTGCCGGGCCTGCGCCTCGAAGTCAACCTCTTCCACCGCACCCCGCAACGCATCGACGCCCTGGTCGATGC
>JBFKTF010000247.1:0-1953 GCA_041636435.1 Thermoplasmatota archaeon | reverse complement strand
GGCCCCACGCCAGCTTAGAACGGCGGCTCACCACCCCCGGGCTGCGCCCTGGGAACCTGCGGGTAGGGCCCATGGCCCCACGCCAGCTTAGAACGGCGGCTCGTCGCCTTCGACGAAGCTCCAGCCTTCGGGCAGGGGCGCGATGTAGCTCGTGGTGTGGAAGATTTCGAACTCTTGTCCAAGGGCCACGTTGCCGCTGCCGGCGCTCATGAAGGTGAACAGGTCCGGCAGGCCGCTGCGGGGGATCTTGTCGGGGAATTCCTCTTCCTTGTCGGTGCAGAGCGCGGAGCAGTCCAGGCGCGTGATCATGGGGCTTTCGCCGGAGTTGCTGGACCACCAGTGGCTGGCACCTTCACGGGCCTTGTAGCTGACCGTCATGCCCATCTCGGCGCTGGTGCCAGCGACGCTGGGCTTCCAGACCATCTCGATGTTGACGGTGCCCCAGTTCTCGCCCAGCTCCGTGACGTATTCGCGGTTGTCGAGGGTGCGGGCCAGTTCAGGGAAGCAACCACCGGGGCAGCACACGGGGACCGTGTTGGGGTTGCAGATGCGGCTGTAGTCGTTGACGCAGGTGCTGCTGACCAACAGGCTGTAGGCGCACTGGAAGAAGCCCTTGAACTTCTCCTGGGTGATGAAGGGGTCCACGTCGTAGAGGCGCTCGATTTGGACGCGCACAATGGGCGGGTCCTCGAGGCCGGCTTCCACTTGCACGCTGGTCTGGCTCTCCGTGTGGAGGTCCTTGCTGACCGTGACGAAGTAGACGCCGGGATCGAGTTGGTTGAAGACGAAGATGCCTTCCTCGTTGCTCTTGGTCTCGAAGCGTTCGCCAGCGCCTTCGGCGACGACGTCGGCTTCGGCAATGGGCGAGATGGAGGCATCCACGACGACGCCACGGATGGCGCCGGTGGTGTCGTCCACGACAACGTCCACGTTGCCGGGTTCATCTTGCACGGGCTCGGGTTCGACCGAGGCACAACCTGCCAGGAGGAGGGAAGCCAAGGCCAAGAGGCTCAGGACACGCATGCCCGCTCATCCCCCATCCGGTTGATTAGGGTTGTTGGACGTCAAGAGAGGAGAGGAAGAGGATGCGGCCCCGACGGAGCCGATGGGATTGCTTAGAACGGGTCGCCATCCCCGGGCTGCGCCCTGGGAACCTGCGGGTGGGGCCGTTGGCCCCACGCCAACTCAGAACGGGTCGCCGTCGCCGGCCACGATGCTCCAGTCCTCGGGCGCCTTGGCGTAGTAGAACTGGCTCAGGTAGGTGGTGAACTGCTGTTCGATGGCGAAGCCGGGCGGGGCGCAGTAGATGACGCACACCGCGTCGGCGGGGGGCCTGACACTCACGAAGTAGCTCATGTCGGTCATGCCCTTGGCCGGGATGGGGCCGCTGGGGCCGCTGCCTTCCTGGGCGCTGGGGTGAATCTCGCCGGCGTTGAGTTGCAGGCGCATGGGTTGGTCGCTGGCGTGGTTGGCAAACCAGTGGTTCGTGTTGCGCTCGGGCTTGTAGGTGCTGAACACCACACCCATGCGCTCGCTGGTGCCGGCGAAGCTGGCCTTCCAAGTCATCTCGTAGACCATCGTCTGCCAACCGTCGGCCACGTCGGCGTGGAAGTCACGCTCTTGTGCCAGGCAGACGCCGTTGTCGCACAAGTCAACGGCGCCGGACTGGGAGTGGCAGGGACTGCTGCTGTAGAGGTATCCGGGCATGCCGGCTTGGCTGCACTGGAAGAAGCCATCCTGTTGGATGGTCACCAGGAACGGGTCGCCGGTGTAGAAGGCGACCAGTTGCACGCGGATGGGATCGGGATTGACGACGCCGGCTTCGACGGTCGCGGTGAATTGGATCTCTTCGTGCAGGTCCTTGCTGGCCTTCAGGAAGTAGACGCCGGGTTCGACGTCGCTGAAGGCGAAGCGTCCCTGGTCGTCGGTGACTTCGACGATGGGGTCGTTGCC
>JBFKTF010000246.1:0-1976 GCA_041636435.1 Thermoplasmatota archaeon | reverse complement strand
TTTCCAGGGCCGCGTGTTGGTGAACAACCTGTTGTCCATGGGGTACCGTGACTTGTTCTTGGACTACGGCCCGCCGTTGCCCGAGAAGGCCAACGTCGCTCCCGGCGTGCGCACGGTCACCGTGGAGCACCCGGACATCGGACCAGTCTCCGTGACGTTCACGGTGTTCGTCTTCTAGAGCCGCATCTGGCCCGTGCCTTGCGGGCTCCAGCCCGAAGCCTCTGGGGCATCCGCGGGAGGGGCTGACTCCTCGATTGGTGCCGGCGCCATGCCGGTCTGCTGCGCGACGATGGCGTCCAAGTGCTCAATGAAACGGCGCTCGCCGTCCCGGGGCACGGTGGCCCCTGCGGCGCCAGCGTGGCCGCCTCCCTGTCCGTCCACGGCCGCGGCGGCTTCCCGCATGGCGATGGCCAGATCGATGCGGCCCTGCAATTCCTTTGGTGCACGGGCGCTGGCCTTGGTGCGCCCATCGTCGGTGTGCGCCAAGCCAACCAAGGGCATGTCCCGGCGCAGGCCCAAGCCATCCAAGGCCATGCCGCACACGATGCCGACGACGGTGTCCCGGACGTGGTCTTGCAGATGCACCCATTGGATGCCGGTGCGTTCTTCGATGCCCGCCGTGCGGAAGGCGTCGAGGCTCTTGACGAGGTGCTTGCGGTGGTCCAGCAGCAGATCCAGCGCATCCTGGTACGCATCGCCCCGGTCGCCCCGCGCGACGGCCAAGCCGGTGTCGGGCTCACCGTAACGCGCGGTGCTGTTGAGCAGGGTGCCGAATTCTTGCAGCTCCCGCACCGGCGTTCCGGGTGCCTCGCCGGCAATCCGGACGATGCGGCGCCACATGCCGTCGGGCGCCACGCCCACCTGCCGGGCGCGCTGCACGATGGCTTCCATGAGTTGCTGGCGTTCGTCGTCGCCGAGATCGGACCAACGGCGCTCGTCGCTGCCAGAACGCAGCTCGATGCCCAGGTCTTCGAGGAATGCCTCGGCCGTGCGTTGGTCGCCGGTGACGCCCGGGATGCGGGGCTCAGCGTAGGCCAGGTACTTGCGCAGTGGCCGGGTCTCTGGCCCGAACCAGGCCAAGCCCACGGTCTCCTCGACCAGCCCCGCTTGTTGGCCCGCCTGCACGAAGGCTCGGTTGGCGCCGTGGAAACCGCGCACGCCGTCGGCATCGGGAGGGGCGTGGCGGTCTTGCAAATCCGCGGCCGCACCCACCAAGGCCACCGGCAGCAAGTCGAGGTTGGCTGCGTCCAACGCATGGGCCACGAGAAAGGCGCAGCCCGCGCCACTGATGCCATCACCGGGTAGGTCGTCCAGCAACGGGTTGACGTGGGGGAAGTCCTCCTCGTGTCCGTCGCGCACCAATTCGTGGTGATCGCAGACCATCTTGGGGACGTCGAAGTGCATGTACGCCGTGGATCCGAAGTCGCAGAACCACAACGCCTCGTGACCGCCTTGTTGGATGGCGGCGACGTGCACGTCGTCCAGGCTCTTGGCCGGGACCGAGTCATGCCGGATGCCGGCGCGGGCGAGGGCTTCGATGGCGATGGCGCCGCTGGTGACACCATCCGCGTCGATGTGGTGGACGACCGTCACGCGCTGGCCGGCGTCGCGGCGTGCGCGCAGCCAAGCGGCGGCGGCCTCCGCACGGGCAAGCAGTCGCGGGTCGACGTCCACGAGGGGGGCAGGCGCCGTCGGTTCATCAAGGGGGCAGGGAGGTGAATCTACCAGCCGGCATCCGCCACGCGCTGGGCAAAGCGTTGGGACCAGCCATCCTCGACGCGGACCTCGTTGTCGACGCCGATGCTGCGCAGCCGCGCCGTGAGGGTCTCCGCGACCTGGGCGATGGCTTCCGGACGGCCGGGCTTGAGGCGTGCCTGGGCAACTCCGCCCTCAAAGCGCAGCCACGGCATGGGCGCCAACGCGAACAAACCGGCAATGAACCGCAAGCCCTCGCTGCGGATGTTCTCCACCGGCAC
>JBFKTF010000245.1:0-1980 GCA_041636435.1 Thermoplasmatota archaeon | reverse complement strand
GGACCGGCCGAAGAGGGCCTCGGCTTGCTGGTTGGCCAAGACGATGCGACCGTTGTGGTCGACGCAGACCATGGCATCGGGGGCGACCTCCATGAACTGAAGGAAACCGGCATCCAGTGGGGCAGACAACGACGTGGGAGTGTCGCCGCGGCCTATGTTGCTTGCGCTGCCTAGCGGCGGGGGCCGCTCTTGAAGCGCCAGTCGTCCGCCGGGCGGGGCAGCAACGGGCGGTTGCTGAGGCGCACGCGTCCCAGGGCGTCGCAGAGGCGATCCACTTCCTTGGCGGGCACTTCGACGACGCTCATCTTCTCGAGGATGTCGATGCGGCCGACGTCTTCGGCGCGCAGGCCACCCGCGTTGGTGAGCACACCGACGATGGCGCCGGGGTGGACGCTGTCCATCTTGCCGACCTTGAGCGCCAACGCCGAGGGACGTTGTTCGCTGGGAGTCTCGACGGGTGGCGCGGCCACGAGTCCGTGCAGGGCACGCAGGGCGATGTCTTCCAGCTCCAGGCCATTGGCCAAGGCGGCGGCCAGAGCGCTGCGGGCGCCGTCACCGGGTTCTTCGCCCAGCAGCTGCGCCACGACGCGCTTGCCGCGCGCGGCTTCGACTTCGTTCTCGTCGGGAACCGCGTAGGTCTCCAAGCGTCCCGCCACGCGGCGGATGGAACCGAGGCGGTTCGTCTTGCCGGGGGCGATGAACAGAATGCTGATGCCGCTGCGTCCAGCGCGACCGGTGCGGCCGATGCGGTGGATGTAGGTGTCGGCGTCGGCCGGGGGTTCGTCGTGCAGGACTAGGTCAACGGTGTCCACGTCGAGGCCGCGCGCGGCGACGTCGGTGGCCACCAGCAGGCTGGTGTGGCCTTCACGGAAGCGGCGCATGACCTGCTCGCGGCGGGATTGGTCCATGCCACCGTGCAGGGCTTCGGCGTCCAGTGCGGCCAGTCCCTGCACCAAGTCATCGACGCGGGCACGGGTGCGGGCGAAGAGGATGGTGCTGCGGGGGGCTTCCACTTCCAGGATGCGTTGCACGGCTTGCAGGCGGTCGCGGCCGGCGACTTGGGCGAAACCCTGGCGCACGTCGGGTGCGGCACCGGCACCGATGCGGACGGTGACCGGGTCGGTCAGGGCCTTCTTGGCCAGCTTCTCGATTTGCGGCGAGAGGGTGGCGGTGAACAGGACGTTCTGGCGTTCGGCGGGCAGGGCGTCGACGATGGTTTCCAGTTCGTCGGCGAAGCCCATGCTGAGCATTTCGTCGGCTTCGTCGAGCACGAACATGCCGATGTCGCGCAGGTCGAGGTTCTGACGACCCAAGTGGTCCACGATGCGGCCAGGCGTGCCGACGATGGTGGCGTTGGGGTGGCGGCCCATGGCGCGCACTTGGTCCTTCATGGGGTCGCCGCCGATGAGGCAGACGATTTCCACGGGGCTGCCCTTGGCGATGGCTTGCAGTTCCTTCTGAACCTGCTTGGCCAATTCGCGGGTGGGGGCCAGCACGAGGCCGCGGCGGCCTTCATGGGCGGCTTCGACGAGGGGCACGCCGAAGGCGGCCGTCTTGCCGGTGCCGGTCTGGGCTTGGCCAATGACGTCTTGTCCGTCCATCAGGGCGGGGATCGTCTCGGCTTGGATTGGGGTGGCGGTGGCGAAGCCCATGGCCGCGATGGCGGCGTGGGTCTCGGGGCGCAGGTCCATGTCCGCAAAGCGCACGCCGACGGGTTCGGGCTTGGCCTCGGGAGCCGGTGCCGGCTTCTCGGTTGGCGTGGTCGTCACGGGCTTGGCCTCCACGGGCTTGGCCTCGGCGGGCTTGGCCGTGGGCTTGGCGTGGGCTTGCTCGCCGTGGCCGTTCTGGACGCGGCGTTGTTCTTGCAGGCGGTACTTGGCGGGGCGCTTGTCTTGCAAGGGCTTGCCACGCGGGGGCGCGGCGTGCTTGCCCTTGGCCTTGTGGAATGCGCGGCTCATGCTCGACGCTCCTGGCGTTGGC
>JBFKTF010000244.1:0-1982 GCA_041636435.1 Thermoplasmatota archaeon | reverse complement strand
GTCGAGGAACCCGCGCCTCGCACGGACCACTTGCCAGCCTTCGCGCTGGCGGCACTCAGCAGCTGAAGCCTCGCCGTCGCCCGGTCACTACGACCTCTCCAGCGTCAGCAGGGCATGATTGCCGCGAAGGTGACCGCGCCCACCAGCTCATCGCCGGAGTACATCAGGAAGCTCCAGGCCTCCATCGCGCCGTCGCCGGCCGCGCAGAAGCGATACTCGCGACCCACGGGCATCGGCACCGGCTGCGTGGACAACTCCGGGCTATTGGCATCGACCGCCTCGTCGACCGCGAAATGCACCCCAGGGCCGCTGGCGCGCCACGACACATCCCCAGCCGAGACGCGCCCCAAGGCGGTCCACGCGTCCTGGAACTCGTCGTGGCGACCGACAATCGTCGCCGACGGAGTGGCATCGAAGGAATACGCCACGTAGCCGACCGACGCGGCCAAGGAAGCGGTGATGGCGACCAACATGGCGCCACTGGCCACCTGCATCGTCCCTTGCCCATCCACGGACCAAGCTCCGACCGCAGACCATAAGGACTGACGGGTCGGCCCACGGGGCCTTGGGCCTCACAAGGGGCGCGCGAACTCCACGGCCGACTCACCATCGGCGTATGCGGCCGGAGTGAAACCGGCGGGCGCGAAGCCGTGCCGCGTGTAGAAGGCCTGGGCCCGGTCGTTGTCGCAGCGCACGTGCAAGTGCATCGACATCGCACCCGAGCGCGTCATCTGCTCCCGCACGGCACGCAACAGCGCCGCGCCAATGCCTTGGCTCCGGCGGTCCCGGTCCACGGCCAACGCCAACAGTTGGGCCTGGCAGCCCTCCTCTCGGCGCGCCACCGCGAACCCAACGACCCGATCCAAGGCGACGTCGCGGGCCACGATGCAAGCCCCACCCGCAATTTGCTGGCTGAGCCACTGGGCATCCAAGTCCCGATCCAGGTGACGGAACGCCAAGTCGACCAGCTCGCGGACCTCGTCCATCCGGGCGGACTCTACCACCAACATCCCTAGGCAATCGGGCTTCACCTGTATAGGAGCATTTGCCCCGGAAAGCGGGGACCACACACTTCAACAGGCCCCGCGCCCCATCCGGACCGTGGCCATGCATGAGCGCGTCTGGGAGCGCGGACCCGACCCCCGAAGGGCCGTCGCACCCACCCCGTGGCAACCGAAGGGCACCTACGGCATCCTGATCGCCATCGCCGCCGTCTTCGTCGGCCAATGGCTCGCCCTGATTGCCTCCGAACTCCTGTACGTCAACCTGTTCCTGATCGGCCCCGACTGGTACCTGCGACCCTGGACGCTCGTCACGAGCACCCTCGCCCACAGCACCAGCAGCCTCGGACACATCCTGTTCAACGGACTCATCCTGTTCTTCTTCGGGCCCATCGCCGAACGACTCCTGGGGACCAAGAAATTCGTCTGGCTCTTCATGATCGCCGGCGCCATCAGCGGCATCCTGCAAGTCACCCTCGAACCCGGCTACGCCCTCGGCGCCAGCGGGGCCCTCATGATGACGTTCGGCCTGCTCGTCATCACGATGCCCCGAGAGAAGCTGCTCATCTACGGCATCGTCCCCGTCCCATTCTGGGTCGCCGGCATCGCCTACGCCGCACTCGACGTGATTGGCGCCCTCAACCCCAACGACGGCATCGGCAACTTCGCGCACCTAAGTGGGATGGCGCTGGGGTTGTGGCTTGGATGGGACTTGAAGCGCCGGCGACGGCAAGTGCGGGTGCACCAGCATTGGACGGTGGGGCGTTAGGTGTGCAGCTGCACTAGCTGCTCATCCACGATTAGCTCGCTAAGCTCATCGATGATGACGAGTTCAACCCGTTGACCCGCATCGACCGCCACAAAGTCCAGGGGATGGATCTCATCCAACGCCATCGCTTCACCAGCACAGAACTGGACGTTGGCATGGTTGGCCGTCAGAGTCACCAGTTGACCTCCGCGATCAATGGCGAAGCGCGTGTT
>JBFKTF010000243.1:0-1995 GCA_041636435.1 Thermoplasmatota archaeon | reverse complement strand
TAGCGACGCGCTTGATGCGGTCGCCGTTGCGGCCATCCGAGGCATTGAGCTCGATGACGGCAACATTCATGTCGGCCGCCAGGGCCAACGCGGCGGTGGTCTTGCCCACGCCCGGGGGTCCTGCAAGAATCAAGGCCCGCTGCTTGGGCGTGCCCGTCTCCCAGGCACGCGCCCAGTCGAGCATCTTCTTGATCGCCGGGCCGTTGCCCACCAGATCCTGCATTGAACGGGGTCGGTGGGCCTCGGTCCAGTCCACGAGGCGGCCAGCCGGGGCGTGCTCAAGAAGGGTGCGGGACCTAGAGGGACAGTTCAGTGAAGGTGCGGACCACGACGGTGATGGAGCCCGCCACGCCGCGCGCGTCGATGGCGCCATTCCACGTGCCCGCTTGGGGTTCCATGGTGGATGTCTGGTCGATGGTCACGGGGCAAGCAGACGACACCAGAGCCCCGGGCGTCGCCGGGGTCGGGGGCATCACCGCGTACTGGATGGAACCCACGTCGGTGCACTGGACCTTGGTCTCCATCCAGAGGTCCGTGGTGTCCTCGGGCACGTCCAGATCAAACACGTCTTGGACGTCCGCGCCGATGCCAAACTGGTGTTGTGCCTTGTCGTGCACCAGGGCCCGCACGTACGTGCCGCCGTAGTCGGACCCGCTGGCGCTCTGCTCCACGCGCCACTGGGTCGTGCCGTTGCTCTGGCTTTCAATGAACGAGAACCACTGGGTCGCAGGATCGTAGTCGTAGAGGCGCGTGATGGCGCCCGACTGGGCCAACACCAGCGCGCCGGTCTCCGTCACCGATGCGGTGGCCGTGAATTCGAGGCCATCCCAGACCAAGTCCCAGCTCTTGCCGTCGGTCAAGGGCCAATCGAAGAACCGGACCTCTTGGCCGTCCTGGCTCCCAGCCAACTCCAGCGACACCGCGCCGATGGTGCTGACGTCGTCCAAGGCGGCGTCCGTGAACGCGAAGTCCGCGTCGTCCACATCCAGCATGTACGCGCCATCGCTGGCCGTGACGACCCAACTCACCGCGGCCCCATCGTCGAAGCGGTACGTCCACCAATCCCCAACGGACCACGTCGGCGGCTCGAAGCCGGCAAACGGTTCCACGGCGGCATCCTCGGGCCCGGGAGCCTCGTCCACGACTTGGCTCGTGCAGCCAGACAATAGGCACACAATCAGGATCCACGGGAGGCGCTGCACCACCATCAGCCGGGGGTGCGCCGCTTAAGGCGTGTGGTGCGGCCCGGCGAGTGAGGTGCGCCACGCCCCGCACAGGCCCCAAGGCCGCATGTCCCTGGGCCACAACGACCCTGCCCCCCGATGCCTTCGGCCACCCACCCACCAAGGCCCCAGAATGGTCCGTCAACGTCGTTCAAGTAGGATCCACGCCAGAATGTCGGCTCATGCGACGCGCCGCACCCCTCCTGATTGCATGCTTGATGGCGTTCTCCACGGCTGGAGCGACCCACTCAAGCGACCCCGAGTCGCAATTGATTTCGTTGTCTGCCAGGCCAGGCCCGGAGGGGACGTGGTTTGTGCAGGCGTTTCTCAACGACCACAGCGGAGCCCTCAACGACATGAGCGTTCACCACAACGGCGTCGAGATTGCCTCGGCGTCCGCCGTGGGAGCCCGACTCAACGAAGTCCTTGACGGCGACCTGGGCTGCAACGAGTTCGTTGCCCGCATGGAATCTCCCTCCGCGTTCCTGGAGCACCGCTTGCTCATCGGCCCCACTTGTGCGGGCCACGCAGGCATCGACGGGCCCCCGGGTGGCGCCGTATTGACTGGCCCCATTCCGACCGATGCGGCCGATTACCATTACCGGGCCGTCAGTTTCTTCGCCACAGCCGACGGCGCAGCCTTCTCACCCGAGCCCGCCAACGTGGGCTTCGAGCAAATCGGCACAACCAGCGCCGTGGCCTGGGACACGCCTTCCGCTTGGTGTGGAAGCGTGGTCATCTCGGGCACCGTGATCGATCCGCGGCTTGGAAC
>JBFKTF010000242.1:0-1997 GCA_041636435.1 Thermoplasmatota archaeon | reverse complement strand
TCAGTTCGGGGGTCAAGGCCTGCGCTTGGGGGGCGGGGGCGTCGCCAGCCATCGGGATGTCCATGGTTCCCACTGGCCGCCTTGGGACTTGAGGGTTTGCGCCTGACGCAAAGCCTAACCGTGTCGGCTCAGGGTCGACGGTGATGCGCCTCTTGGTGATGCTCTTGCTCGTGACGGCCGGCTTGGCCGGTTGTGCCTCCGTTCCCGAAGCCGTGGACTCGGATGGCGATGGCCTCAGCGACGAGGAGGAGATTGCCCGCGGCTTGGACCCGCAATTGCCCGACACGGACGGCGATGGCATCCTGGATGGCGACGAAATCGAGGCGGCGTTGACGCCGTTGGTGTCCTTCCTGGACCCGGTGGAGTTGATTTGCCCGGACTACCCGACGTATCGCCAAGCATGCGGTGGCTTTGGTGAGCCCCAACTCGAAGTGGCCGGCGACGGCACGATCTGGTACTCCAGCGTCTGCTGCGTCGGGCAGTCGCCGCCCATCTGGCTCAGCCACGACGGCGGCCTCACGTTCGAGGCGCTGCCGTTTGCCGACGGCACCGGCGTGACGCGCGACGCGCTGGGCGTGGAGGGGGACTTCGCCATCGACGACGCGGGCAACGTGTACTTCTTCGACATCACCGCCGCCACGGCGTACTTCACCAAGTACAGCGGCGACGGCACCCACCAGCACACCAAGCCCGACCCGTTCCCGCCGCTCGTGGACCGCCCCTGGGTGCGGGCTGGCGCCGAGGACGAGGTGTTCATCCTCTACAACACGGGCTTCAGCAGCCGATTCTACCGCAGCATCGACGGTGGCCTGACGTGGGACCACGCCGGCGCCACCGAGTTCCCCTGCGGTTTGATGACGCTCGGGCAAGGCCCCGAACGGGACCACCTCATCGCGTCTGGCTGCGCCGGCGACCCGAGCGCATGGTTGAGCTTCGATGGCGGCATCACGTGGGGACAACGCATCCACTTGCCTTTGGCCGACGGGCAATCCGGCACGGAGCAGTACATGCAACCGATGGCCGACGCGGCGGGCATCAGCTACGTGCCCGTGACGCACACCACGGGCGAGGGGCAACACATCACGATCAGTGTCTTCGCTATCGAGCCCGATGGCTCGGTGCTTGGCTCGTCGGTGGCGATGGCCGAGGATGGCTTGACGGACAAGCCATGGCTGGTGGCCGGCAAGGAAGGCGTCGTGGCCATGGCGCATTACGTGGCGCACAACGTCAGCCGCGACGAAGCCTCGGAGAAGGCGGTCTGGGACCTGGCCATCACGTACTCCCTCAACGCCCACACCGACGAACCGTCCTGGACGACGGTCATCGCCGACGAGGGTCTGTTCACTGGAGCCATTGGCCGCCAGCCCGGGGACTTCTTGCAGCTGCGCCAGACGCCGGATGGCGACCTGGTGGTCGCCTACACGGGGCGCGAAAGCGGCCCCTTGCAGAACTTCTTCATCCGCAGCGTCAGCGACGTGGACTTTGGTCCCGACATCTTCCGCAACGGCTAGAACAACGCCAGCAGGGCGATGCCAGACAGGGTGACCACGGCGGTCAGGATGATGCTGCGCGTCAGGTCCGCTTGGGGCTCGTCGACGCGCCTCACGTCAGCACCGCCAAGACGATGACGACGATCCAAGAGGCGATGGCGAGGTAGGTGAGTCGGACGATGTCGTTGTCGCCAACGGCACTCATACTCCCACCATCATGAAGATGGACCAGGTGGCGACCATCATGATGCTCAACAGACGCATCGTGTAGTGCGGGTACGCGGTCATTGGACACCCTCCGCGATGGAGGCAGGCAGGGGGAACGGTGCGTGTGCCATGCAGGGCACTGTGTCGACGCACCCGGATGGCGTGTCTGGTGAACCGGTGGAACCTACCAGGCGCCGGGGTGGTCGCCCTCGCCACGCTGGTGCGGGATGAACGGCGCCGGGACGACGCCGTCGTGCTTCTCGCGAATCTCCGCGGGCGTGAGGCACTTGATGTCGAAGG
>JBFKTF010000241.1:0-1999 GCA_041636435.1 Thermoplasmatota archaeon | reverse complement strand
CTCATCTACACCGCGTTTGGGTTCGTGATGATTGGCTACTTCATGGTGCGCTGAGCTCGGTTCGGGCGCTGCCGCCCGGCCTGCTCAGGTGCAGATGACGTCGAGCTTGCCGTCCTTGGCTGCCTGCTTGATCTCCAACGCGATGCGGCGACCGGTGCTGAGTCCGGGGCTGATCATGTCGGCGTATGGGCTGCCGCCGACGAACGGGTTGGTGCCGGCGACGATGCGGGCACTGATCTCGAAGACCTTGAACTCCAGTTCGTTGGTGACGACGGTCTCCAAGCAGAAGGGGCCCCAGAGGCCGCCGAAGCGCTTGTAGGACTCGTTGACGACGCCTTCGCCCATTTGGAAGACCTTGGGCAGCAGGCTTTCGCGGATGACCATGGGGATGTTGCCGGTGACGACGAACGTGGGGTCGATGCCGAACTCTTCCAGCTCCTTGATGGAGCCAAGGCGATTCAGTTCGTCGATGTTGGATTCGTCGCGGCGGTCGATGCTGAGCATCTGCAGGCTGCCCATTTCGTTGCCTTGGTCGTCGGTGAGGGTGAAGCCACTGTTGTCCAGGCGGCTGTGGAAGTAGTGCAGGTAGTAGCGCGTGCCCATGACGAACTCCTGGATGGTGTGGGGTTCGCCTTCCTGGATGTGGCGCTTGTAGTCGTGGTAGTTCTTCGCGATGAAGAATCCCTTGCCGCCCTTGGCGCCGTGGTACTTCACGATGACCGGCTCGATGATGTCCTTGGGGTCCGTGATCTGCTTGGGCATGGTCACGCCGGCGTCTTCGAGCCAGCCGCGTTCCTTGTCGCGGTCGGATTCCCACTCGAGCACGTGGCGGTTGCCGTAGACCGGGACATCCACCTTGGTGAACGCCTCGGTACCCATGTACTCGATGAGGCTGCCGTGGGGGATGATGATGGTGTTGTCGTCGCGCAGCTTGTCGGCGATGGCTGGCAATTCCGACCAGTCGTCGAAGCGCATGATGTTGTCTGGCGTGGCGCCAGGGAAGGCATCGTAGTAGCGCAGGTCGCGGTCACCGGAGGCCAGTGCAAGGGTGCGGAAGCCCTCTTGCTTGGCTCCGTGGAAGATCTGCAGCGAAGAGTGCGACGCGGCGGTCGCGATGCAGATATCGTTCGGGTCGTAGCTGGACAGCCAGTCCGAGACTCCCATGGCCCGGCGACACAGAGGCGGTATTTGGATGGTTTGACCGCCAAGCCGCCCTGGGGGGCCATTGCAACGCGTTCTTGGGTCGACTCCAGAATAGAATCTCCAAGCGAAATGAAGGTGCCATTTGAGGCTTGCACTTCGCCGTCGGATGGCGCCGACTATCAACGCCTGGCCCCATCGCACGGCTCCCCCGCATGAGCACCTCCCTGCCGCCCGACACCCTCCGCCGCATCTTGCTGCGGCAGCCCACGCGGGCGTTGGTGCATGCGGCCATCCAACGGGTCCCGGGCACCCACGTGCGCGCCTTGTCTCGGCACTTGGATCTCGCGCTGGGCACCGTGGAGCACCACGTCCGCCAGTTGGAGAAGCATGGCATCGTCTTCGCCCTGCAGACGGGCCGTCGCCGCACGTTGTACGTGGCGGGCGAAGTGGATGTGCGCGACGCCCAAGTGCTGCATGTCCTGGCCAAACCGGTGTGTGCCTCGGTGCTGCGGGGCCTGCTCGAACGACCAGAGATTGGCGTGGCCGACTTGGCGCTGCACCTGGATTTGCCTGCCTCCACTCTGGGGCACCACTTGCGTCGACTGAAGGAGCAAGGCTTGGTGGTCCATCACCAGGTCGGACGGGAATCCGTCTACCTGGTCCTGGAGCCGGTGCGCATCAAGCGCCTCTTGGCCCAGGAGACTGGCATGGTGGCGCTGGTCGGCCGGGCCCGCGACGCAACCAACGTTGACCGCATCGTCGCCGACCATTGACTGGATCTCTCGCGGCATCGACTGCGTCAGCCAAGGCTTCGGCCAAGTCCCATCGCCGACCGTCGGCGACGCCGCCGCGGCCG
>JBFKTF010000240.1:0-2016 GCA_041636435.1 Thermoplasmatota archaeon | reverse complement strand
CTCGTCGCCGGCATCGGCTCGTTCTTCGCGCCGTGCAGCATTGGCCTCATCCCAGCCTACATGGGCTTCTTGCTGCAAGGCACGCAAGACGCCGACGCGGTCACCCGCACCCGACGCACCCTCCGCGCGGGCCTCGTCACCGGCGCGGGAATCGTCAGCATCTACTTCGCCATCGCCTTGCTGCTGTGGCTGCTGGGCCTCGTGGGCCTTGGCGATGTGGTCGCCGCCCACATCGAACGAGTGCGCCTCGCCATGGCGCTGCTGCTCATCGTCTTCGGCGCGCTCATGTTCTGGAAAGTGAGCTGGGACTGGTTGGCCAAGCGCATTGGCATGGGCCACGTCGATGGACGCCGCGGCTTCTTCGCCTTCGGCATCGGCTACGGCCTCGCCGCCTTCGGCTGCACCGGGCCAATCTTCCTGCCCACGCTCGTGCTGGCGTTCGCCGAATCCACCGCCCTCGGATTCGGTGCCTTCCTCGTCTACTCCATCGCCGTGGCGTCGTTCGTCGTCCTCGCCGC
Organism: Thermoplasmatota archaeon; assembly: GCA_041636435.1. Lineage (GTDB taxonomy): Archaea > Thermoplasmatota > E2 > JACPAO01 > JAHFTW01 > JBFGSX01. The sequence goes on along the minus strand of JBFKTF010000240.1, from coordinate 1,498 downwards.
AGGCCTCGTGGCCAGCGGCCACCAAACCGAACTGCGCGGCATGCTGGGCAAGACCGACCTGATCAGCAAGCTCTCCGCGTTGCTGCTCATCGGCGCCGGTGCGTGGCTGATTTGGTTCGACTGGCAAGCCGGCGTGCTATGACACGAAACAATCGATGACCGCGCGCTCCGCATCGCCCCACGCGATGGGAATCTGCTTCCACGAATAGCTGCGCACGTCGCCCACCGCGTACGCGCCGGGGATGACGTTGCCTTCCTCGTCCACGATGCGGCAATCCTCGTCGGTGCGGACAAATCCCTGCTCATCCAAGGCCGCGCCGATGTCCTTGGCGGGCTCGTTGTTGACGCGGTACCACCCCATGCTGATCCAGGCCTTGTCGAACCGCTCCTCGGTGCCATCGGCAAAGACGATGCCAAACTGCCCGTCCTTGATGCCGGTGAATTCGTCGATCTCACCATACACGATGGGAATCTCCCAACGCGCCAGGTCGTCCTCGACGGCTTCCCACGACTCCTGCGGGTCCGTCTCGCCGTGGCCTTCGTGGTCGCGGTTGCAATAGGGCACCAACACCGTGTCGGCGCCGAAGTTCTTCTTGAGCGACTTGGCGATGCCCCGCACGCCGGGGCTGCATCCAATGACCGCCACGCGCTTGCCCGTGACGGTGTGGCCGTCGCACAACAAGCAGTAGTCCGCCAAGCCCTTGTTGGCGTACGGCAGCACCGCCTCGATGTCCCGCTTGCGGAAGTCCCGCAGTTTGGGCTGGGCATCCACGGTGCCCGTGGCCACAATCAAGAACCGGCTCGTGGCCTCCACGTCCCCCTCCTTGGTCTTGGCGCGGACCTTGAAGCCGTGTACGTCGCGTCCCTTGGCGTCCTGGCCCACGATGCGTTCCACGCGCTCCACGTCCGTGTTCTCATGGGTGGTCACGAACTCTTGGCCATACTCGGCTGCCGTGGCCGCGATGTCGTCGTGGGCGCGCTGGATGAGGTCGCGGCCACTGGTGCCAAAGTGGCCCGGGATGTTGTCCACGCGCGGCGACCAGAAGATGCGGCTGAACTTGCGGCCCTTGTCAAAGAGGACGCAGGAATGGTGCAACAACGCGGCCTTCCATGCCGCCTGCAATCCCGCGGGGCCTCCCCCAATGACGGCGATGTCGTGATCGAATGGATGGCCCATGGTGGGCACAACGCCGACACATCGCATGGTCTTGTCGGCGCGGGCATGTCGCCTCGACAACCATCATATCCAGGCGCCAAGTGGGACGCCCATGCGCTGGGTCCTGCTGTTGCTCCTCGTCCCGCTGGTGGCCGGGCACCCCGACCACCTCGGAGGCCAAGCCCTGCAGCACATCACGCTGGAAACCGTCACGGTCGAGCCCGGCGAGACACTCACCTACCCCCTGGACTTCCAGGGACAACCCTTCACGGGTGGCTGGCATTGGCTGCTGCGTGCCGACCTCGATGGGCCCCTGCGATTCGACTTGTCCGCGGGAGCCGT
>JBFKTF010000239.1:0-2017 GCA_041636435.1 Thermoplasmatota archaeon | reverse complement strand
CACCGCGGCCACCATCCACGACGCGTTGAACGAGGTGGGCGGGGAGCCCATCCCCGTCTGGTGCCCCATCTGGCACGATCCCTGGATGACCTTCGACTCCAGTGCCTACCCGCACGCCATGCTGGAGGCCGTCGGGCTGATCAACGCCTTTGGCGACCACGAGGGATCAAAGTACTTCGAAGTGGACGCCGACGCCATCCGGGGCAGTGGGGCCGCCTGGACGTTGCTGCCCACGGAGCCGTTTCCGTTCCACAAGCGCCAGCAAGCCATCGACTGGGCCCCCCTGGGTCGCCTGGGCGAACGCCGCCGCATCATCGACGGCGAAGCCTTGACCTGGTTTGGGACCCGGACGGCGTCCGGGTTGCGGACCCTCGCCGCCACGGCCAACGAATTGCGCAGCACCCCATAGGGTGGGGGCGCCGACCCTGCGATCGACGCCCCCGATGGTGTGATGCCGCCCCGAAGGGCGGAGCGTGTTCATCCTCTCTTGCGCAGCGCCGCGATGGCCACCAATCCGACGAGCAACAAGGCAAACGGCCCCGGAGCGTCTTGGTCGGCTTCCATCAACTGAGCACGCTTGGCGGCGTCGTACGGCCCCAAGCCACCGCGTAGGTCCTCGAAGGAATCGTCGCCGCCGGCGCGCGCCTGCTCTTGGGCCTCGGCGGTCATTGCATCCCCGCCCGAAGCGCCCATGGCCGGAGCGGCACGAGGCGTGGCCTCCGCGTACGCCATGTCCTCGGAGTAGGCGTAGCAGCAGCCTCCCCAGCCGGCTTCTTGGCCCGGCGTGAGGAAGATGTCGAATGGCCGTTCGGCGCCGCGCTTCAGATCCACCATGCCTTGCCACGGCAGGTAGCCTTCGGCCCACACATGGATGCGTTGCAAGCCGCCGTGGAGCTTGACCTTGTAGCTACCATCCCCGTCCGTGGTGGCGCTGCCCCAGCCATACGTTTCCTCGTTGCTGAAGCTGACGTGCACGCGGGGAATCGCCTTGCCGGACTCCGAATCCACCACGTAGCCGCTGATGATGGCGTCTGGGGCGGGGCGCGCCTTGAGGGTGATGTCCAGCGTGGTGGTTGCATCGGCTTCCAAGCTCAGGGTCTGGACGTGGCTGTGGTATTGGCGGCCACAGCTGCGCACGTACGAACCATCGGCGTTGGTGGTCTCGCTGCACGTCATCCAGTGGTTGTGGTGGACGTTGAGGGTCGCATAGCCCGGCGTCACCATGCCCTCGAAGCGTCCATCGGAATCGATGCGGATGGAGCACTCCTGCTGGTAGTAGGGGTAGGGGGCGATGGTGGCGCGGTCCTCGGACACCGACGCGCCGGAACTGGGCTCGGAGTGCCCGGCGTCGCGGTCGCCCTCGATGCTGCACTCGTGCAGGCCATACTGCGGGTGGTAGAGGCTGATGGTGACGTGGCGCAGACCCCCGTCAACGCCGGTCACTTGCCCCTGGATCTTGGCGGTCTTCTCGGGGTAACGCAGCAGTTCGACGTCCACGACTTCTTCGGCGCCGCTGGCCACTTCGAGCCACTGGAACACCGGTGCGTGGCCTTCCTTCTGGAAGCGCAGGTTGAGGCCGCCCGCATACACGCCCAATTCGTATTCGCCGTTGGCGTCGGTTTCGGTGACGTTGCGGAAGTCGCCGTGGCGGTAGGCGCCGTTGGCGCTGCGGACCTGCCACTGTTCCGAGACGACATCGGCTCCGGACACGGGGACACCGTCCTGGTCGACGACCTGTCCACGCACCAGGACGTCCCGCTCGGGCATCGGGGGCATCTGGATGGTGATGTCGCTGCCATCCAAGAGCAGGCGTTCCTCCGTGTAGCCGTGGCCCGGGGCCTCCACGTTGGCACTGTACCAGCCCGCCAGCACATCAATGGAGAATGCGCCGCCGTCGGTCTTCGCCTCGACGGCGCCTTGCGGGCCATAGAAGCTGAGATAGGCCGCCTCAATGGGGCGGCCTTGGGCGTCCACGAGGTTCCCTGCCACCGTCACTTGTTCGGGGTCCAACGCGTGT
>JBFKTF010000238.1:0-2034 GCA_041636435.1 Thermoplasmatota archaeon | reverse complement strand
TGTCGATGTAGCGGGCCGGCAAGTCGATGCCCGTCAAGTCCCCCAGCTTCTCCAATACTTGGTTGAACGTGTGCTCCACGCCGGTGCCGATGTTGTAGACCTCAAAGCCCTCGGTCTGGGGGTATGCGAGTTGGATGGCGTCGAGCAAGTTGTCGACGTGGGTGAAGTCCCGCGTCTGGGACCCATCGCCAAACACCAACGGCGGGATGCCGGCCTTGAGGCACCAATAGAATTGGCTCACGATGTTGGCGAACCGCCCCTTGCCTTGCTCGCGGGGGCCGTAGACCGAGAAGAAACGGAAGGCGGTGATGTCGACGCCGTAACGGGCGGCGTACGCGATGGCGAGCTTCTCCATCGAGTACTTGCTGAATTCGTACAGCGTCGTGGGCGTGACGTGCATGTCCTCCCGGTATGGTTTGGGGCAGCCGGAGTACATGCTGCTGGTGCTGGCAAACGCCACGGGTGCATCGCATGCCCGGGCCTTCTCCAAGACCGCTTGGAACAGGGTGACGGCTTCCGAGGCAAACTGTGGCCGCTCGTCGAAGAGCGGCGCGCTGCTGGCGCCGCCGAAGTGGAAGATGGCGTCGAAGTCGTCGGGCAAATCGTCCAATCGGGTGCAGGCGTCGCCTTCCAGGTACGTCGCGCCGGCGGGGACGTTGTCCTTGTGCCCAGTCAACAGGCAATCCACGACGGTCGCGTCGTCGAAGCGGTGGGCGAGGTTGCTGCCAATGAAGCCGGCGCCGCCGACGATGAGGGCCTTCACGCGTCCTCGACTCCGAGGGGGGTCTTAGGTGCTCAGATGTTGCTTGAGCGCGTTGATGGCGCGGATTTCGCTGGGATCGATGCCGCGGAGTTGGCTCACGTAGTAGCTCACGTAGTCCGCAAACTGCACCGCCTCGGCTTGCGCGATGATGTGGTCCTGGAAGGTGTGGACCGGGCGGAAGGTGTGGTGGTGGAAGGGGATGCCGTGCTCCGTGTACCAGTGGTCCATGAAGTCGATGCGCTTCTGCATCTGGGGGTTCTGCTCCGCGTGGCTCATGACGACGACCGTGAAGTGCTTCGAGTTGGGGTCCTGGGCCCAGCCCATCAAGTCGTTGTGATTGCACTCCGGAATCAACTCGACGCCGGCGATCTTCTTGGCGTTCTCGTTGAGTTGGCAACGCATGAAGAGCGCGCTGCCCAGGAAGGCGGGCGTGGCGTAGATTTGTGGAATCTTGTCCACAATCTTGCGGGCCAACTGCTTCGCCTCGTTGTGCTCTTCTGGCACATCGATGCCGCACGCCGCATCCACGGCCTCCACTGCAGCCGCGGCGGCATCGATGGGCACGGTCTCGTCGAGAATGCCGCTGCCCTCGAGGAAGCCCAAGACACTGAACCAGGGATGCGCCAACGCCACGCGGGGGTGGTAGCCCGTGGGTTGCTGGACCACATCGTCGGCGATGGCGCCGAGTTGACCCCCGGTCGTGAACGCGGTGACGTCCACGCCGCGCTCCAATGCGTCGCGAGTCACTTGCAGGGTCTCCTCCGTGTTGCCCGAATAGCTTAGGGCCAAGGTGTGCCAGCCGGGCTTGACGTGGTGCGGGATTTGGTAGTGTTGCACGATGGTGAACGGCAAGTCCATCGCGCGGGTGCAGGCATCCTTGACGAGGTTGGCCGTGGCGCCACTTCCACCCATGCCCGTGAACAACAACCCATAGGGTCGAAGGTCTGGGCGAGCACCGGCCTTGCCGGCCGCATACCCTTCCCGCATCAGGCGGCTTTTGTGGCCGATGTCCGCCAGGAAGTTGTCTGGGTCGTTGGTGACACTCACCATCTGCACGCTCTCCAGGCCGCCATCGGGTCTAAGAGCCTTCTCTACGGATTCTGCAATCACTTATGCCCCGTCCCCTTCGCCGCCGCGTGGACCTGCACGCCTTGCGCGACCCGCTGCATGCCTTGTGCCAAGAAGCCGCCCAAGCCATCTTGGAGGTCTACGAGGCCGACTGGGACGAGCAAGGCATCGTTGCCAAGGCCGACGACTCGCCCTTGACCAAG
>JBFKTF010000237.1:0-2036 GCA_041636435.1 Thermoplasmatota archaeon | reverse complement strand
GGTTGCTGGTGACGTCCGTGCCGGCGGCGTTGAAGAACTTCGTGTCGGCGTAGCTGCTGGTGGGGCGCAGCGTGAACTTGCCCTGGGCACCATCGACGGCGCCCGTGGGGGGCGAGATGAGGTAGACGATTTCGGCCTTGCCTCCCGGTTGGACCGTGACGCGGCTGTTGACCAAGTCGGCCTTCCAGCCATTGGATGCGGCGGTCTGGGTGACGCCGACCGTGTCGACGGCGGTGCCCTTGTTGTGGACCACGAGGCGGAACTCGGTGCGTTCGCCGGGGTTCACTTCGTGGATGAGCTTGCCATCGACGGGCAAGAAGGTGAGGCTCTTCTGGCCGATGCCGAAGGTGGGGGTTGGAACCGCGAAGCCAGGACCGTAGGCTTCGACGACGTAGTTGCCATCGGCCAATGCGCTGGCGCCGGCGACGGTCTGGAACCCGAAGGAGATGAGGTTGACGCCCGCGGCGACGGCGCTGGTGGAACGCGCCGTCGTGCGCTTGAGGACGTTGGTGTCCGGGGCCTTGTTGTCGTACTTGACGTCGCCACCTGGGATCTTGAGGCGGACGTCCATGGTGTCGGTGACGGCCTTGAGTTGGTTGGCGCCCAGGTAGTTGGTGGCCACTTGCCATTCGCTCTGGTAGAGGACATCGACGGCGAACTTGCGGCGTTCGGGGCTGGCGGAGGCGACGCTGGGGAGGCTGCTGGTGGGCTTGCCGTTGAAGTCGTCGATCCAGGTGTTGATGCGGGCGGTGTCGGCCAGGACCGTGAGGCGGGACGCGGAGACGCCGGCGGCCTCGCCGTTCGAGTCACCGCCGACCTGCATGGTGCACTGGGCGTTGAGGGTGTTGACGCCGAAGGTGGCACGCAAGTAGTGGCCTGCGGGGATGTTCCAGCCGCCGCCACTGGCGGGGTCGCCCTTCGTGGCGGTGAACTTGAACTCCTGGACGCCGTCGACTTCGGCGTTGTTCAGGACGAGGGTGTTCCCATCGGCGTTGCCGTTGGCGATGTCCGCGGTCTTCACGCCTTGGTCGTCCACGGCGTCGATGTCGACGCTCATGGCGATGCCGTCGAGGGCGGTGCCTTCCACGGCGCAGCTGGCGTACCAGGTGGCGCCGACCTCGAAGACCTCGATGGCCTGGAGGACGTTGCCGGACTTGGCGCGCAGGTCAGGGCCGGTGGGGGTGTTGAACAGGCCCGCACCCGTGGGCAGGTGGAAGACGGCGGTGCGTTCCGCGACCGTCGGGATGTTGGTCAGCTGCAGCGAAGCGACGGCTTCGTTGTTGGCGGGCCGAGCAAAGTGCTGGTAGCCCGCGTGGTGGCCGGAGCCGGTGGGCGCGGTGTTCATGTCCAGGTAGAAGGGCACCTTTTCCGCGATGCGGACGGTGTTGCCCGGCGCGGCATCGAGGCCCGTGTGGGCCTTGCCGGCGTTCTGGATTGGGTCTCCCTGTGCGTCGACGGGGAGGGTGCTCGTGATCATGAGCGCCATGATCGCAAGGCTGAATGTGAGATTGCGTCGGTCCATGTTCCACCAGGAGGGCGCGCTGCCCCAGTTGGTCGGTCGTGGATTTGAGGGTTGAAATCCCTTCCGGTCCTGCTTGCGGAGTTTCTCGGAGGGATTCAGGCCAGCTTGGCGGCCATGCGGCGCCGCACGTTGGCGAGGTTCTGGCCGTTGTCGAATCGAGCCTCGGCCGGCGCGGCATCGGCCAGGACGCGCAGCGCGCGGCTCAGTTCGTCGACGATGGTGACGTGGGCCGTGCGGGCGGTGCGGCTCAGCGGGTTCAGGTCGATGGTGATGACCGTCTTGCCCATGGCGCGCAGCGCCTCGCATCGATCGCCGTCTTCGAGTGGGACCAGCACGACGTCGGCGTCGCCAATGCCCGCCTTGCAGCATAGGGCGCGGTCGCTGCTGAGGCCCGGGATGCGGGCGTCGGGGTCGCGCCCCAGCACGTGCGTGGCGCCGGCGGCTTCCATGGCATCGACCAGGGCGTCGATGCGTTGCGGGGTGCGGTGGAAGAGGTTGACTTCGAGGCGCAGGC
>JBFKTF010000236.1:0-2058 GCA_041636435.1 Thermoplasmatota archaeon | reverse complement strand
GGCATCCGGATGACCGAGGACGAGGCCCGGACGGTCTACGAGACCGCCCAGGAGGCCGGTGTCGAGCTCCACGTCAAGGCGCCCTATTACATCAATCTCGCCGGCGACGAGCGCAACGTCGAGATGAGCTTCTCGAAGATCGTCGCCACCGGCAAGCTTGCCCACGAGATGGGCGCCGAGACCGTGGTGTTCCACCCCGGCTTCTACGGCGACCTCACGAAGGAGGAGACCCTGGAGCGCGTCGTGCGCAACACCCGGGAGCTTCGCAACCTTTTCGTCCGCGAAGGATGGAAGCCCCGCCTGGGCATCGAAGTGATGGGCAAGCGCAACGTGTTTGGCAACCTCGACGAAGTGATGGAGGTCTGCCACCGCGTCAAGGGCGTCGTCCCCGTCGTCGACTTTGCCCACTTGCACGCCCGCGGCAACGGCATCCTGCAGAACCCCGAGGACTTCCAAGCGGTCTTCGACCGCATCGGCAGCCTGGGACTGGACCACTACTTGGTCCACTTCACGGGCATTCACTACGAGAACGGCAACGCCCGTTACCGCCTCCCCATCAAGAAGGGCGACCTGAAGTTCGAGCCCCTCTGTGAGGTCATCCTGGAGAACAACATCTCCGCGACCATCATCTCCACGAGCCCCATCATGGAGCACGATGCGATGTACATGAACATCGTATTCGACCGCGTCAAGGAACGCCGCGACGCGCGCATCGCCCGTGAACTCCGCGAGGCCCAAGAGAAGGCCCAGAAGGAGAAGGAGCAAGAGGAGCGCAAGAAGAAGGAGGCCGAAGAGCGCGCCATCCGCGAAGCCGAGGAGGCCAAGCAGAAGGCGATCGACGACGCCCGCAAGAAGAAGGAGGCCGAAGAAGCGGCGAAGGCCAAGGCCATCGCCGAGCAAGAGGCCCGCTTGCAGGCCGCCGAGGAATTCATGGAGAAGGTCGACATCATTCAGTCGACGCCCAAGAAGCGCCAACAAGTCCAGTACGGCGAGTACAAGCTGTACAAGAAGGGCAACCGCTTCCAATTCATGAAGGCCAAGAAGGACGGCTACAGCATCGTCTTCAAGGTCCCCGAAGGCAAGGTCGTCGAGGAGAACGCCCAAGGCGTCCCCATCCTGCGCGACCCGCCGCAGTTCCGCAAACCCACCGTGGTCCAGAGCGACGACACCGGCCGCCGCCAAGTCACGGTGGACGACTACAAGTTGTACAAGAAGGAGAACCGCTTCTACTTCATGAAGGAGAAGAAGGAAGGGTTCAGCCTCGTGTTCAAGGTCCCGGACGACAAGGAAGTCCGGTACAACAAGAACGGCGTCCCGCTCCTTCGCGCCAAGGAGGAATAGGCCATGGCCGGACAGTTGCCCCTGTCCGAGCCATTGCGGTACATCCAGGACGCCACGCGGGACGCGCTGGACATCCCCGACGAGGTCATCGAAGGCCTCCTCGACGTGATGCAGCCGGCGCAGCGCATCTTCACCTACGGCCGCGGCCGCAGCGGCAACGTCGCCAAGGCGTTCGCCGTGCGCCTCATGCACCTTGGCTACTCCACGTACGTCATTGGGGAAACCATCACGGCCCCCGTCCAGAAGGACGACGTCGTCATCTGCATCAGTGGCAGCGGCACCACGTACCCCGTCGTCATGACCGCCGAATTGGGGCGCCGCCAAGGCGCCAAGGTGGTCGCCGTGACCGCCAACCCGGAAAGCGAAGTCGCCAACTTGGCGCACGTGGTGGTGCCCATCACGGCCCCCGGCGGCAACGGGGAACGGGAGCGCTTCGCGCCCCTTGGCACCATCTTCGAGACCGCCGCGTGGTTGCTATGCGACGGCGTCGTCGCCTTGCTCAAGGATCGCTTGGGTGAGACGGAAGGGAAGATGCGGGAAAGGCACGCCACCTTGGAGTAGGATGGCGCGGGCGGCGCCTATTCGGGCGGCTCCTGGCGCGCCATGCCCACTTCCACGGCCTCGTAGCGCACGACGCCGTGCTCGTCGGGGATGGCGTCGAGTCCATGCATGCAGAGCATGTAGTGGTTGAAGCACACCATGCGCCATTCGATTTCT
>JBFKTF010000235.1:0-2060 GCA_041636435.1 Thermoplasmatota archaeon | reverse complement strand
GGCCATCTGGTTCGTGGTGGTCGCGTTGGCGCTGCAATGGCGCCTGCGGGGCGACAGCATCATGGAGCGCGCCATCCGTTGGAGCATGTTCTTCTGGTATGGCGCCGCCGGCTTCATGGTCCTGGATGGAGGCTACGCCGCCTTCGCGCTCATCGGCGATGTGCCCCCATTGGTGCAGCTCATGGTCTTGATGACGAGGCGCCTGTTGTTCGTCATGGGCACCATGTTCCTGGTCCACTTGCTCTGGGTGATGCGCACCGGCAGCCAAGACCACCTCGGGGCACTGGGCGTCTACTATGGCCTCGTTGCCCTGTTGGTGGAAGCCGTGACGCTGTACCAGCGCACCGATGGGCACCAGCACCTGACTTGGTCCATCCAGTTCGTCGCACGCAACCCGACGCCCCTCTGGGTCAACGTGCTGATTGGCGCCCTGATCTTCGTCCCCCTTGGGGCGGCCTCGGTTCGGGCTCTGGGATTGTACAGGCAAATGCCCACTCGCGCGGATCGGTTCCGACTCGCGGCGTTCTGCTATTCGGTGCTCAGCTTCGTCGTCGGCGTGCTCATCGGCTTTGTCGACAACACGTGGTACTGGTACGGCCTCTTCGAGAACCGCCTCGTCTTCGCCGTCGCCATCGGCATGTGGCTCGTGATGTACCCGTTCTGGATTGCCCGCAAGATGGGTGTGCCCGTGCTGAGTGACCTCAGCGATTTTCCGGGCAAGACGCGCATCAGCTTGGAAACTGCGTGAAGCCGATGATGTTGCCATCCGGGTCCCGGCACCATGCGGCCCATGGGCCCTCTTCGCCGCGGGCTGCGATGCCCAGCTCGTCCTGGTCCATGCCATCGTAATGATCGAATTGGATGCCTTGGTCTACCAGGTGTTCCACGAGGGCCCGCAGGTCCTTGACGTGGAACGATGCCAGCGTGCCGGTGCCGCCGCTTGGGGTGTCCCGTTGGTAGACAAACACGTCTTGGCCGCCGCTGCGCAGGAACATGGCTTGCCCCATGTCGTGGGCCAGTTCAAGGCCCAGGGCGTCGACGTAGAAGCGTTTGGCGGCGGCCATGTCCGTCACCACGACGTTCGGCGTCATGGGCGTGTTGCGCAACATCGGGCCCATAGCCGCGACCGGGTACTTGGACGTGTGCGGGCGAAAACCAGCCTCCCTATCTACCCGAGGACGGCTGGGCGTGCATGGGCAGGAAAGGAACCGCCGCGATTGGGCGCTGGGGCATGGCCATCATCGCCGCCGTGCCGGTGCTCTTCTCTGGATTGTCGAAGCTCACGGACGGCGCCAGCTGGACGGAGCGGTTCCAGACATGGGGTCTGCCCGAGTCGATGGTCATGGTCATCGGCGTCGTCGAGGTCGTCGGCGCCGTGGCGCTGCTGGTCCCGGTGACCCGGTTCTATGGTGCCGCCCTTGTGGTCGGCACGATGGTCGGAGCGGTGTTCGTGCACATGGTGGCCAACGAATGGGGGCAGGTCTTCTTCCCCTTCGCGGTGGCGGGCGTGGCGTCCATCAGTGGCTGGTGGGCGCGCCCGGTGTGGTTCCACGATTTCGTCATGTCCCGCATGCCGGAGCCCAAGGAACCCGAGGGGACCCAGAGCCGCCGCAAGTGATCACGCGGTGACGGTCAAGGTGTGGCTGCTGGCCCAGTCGCCCAGCGCCTGGAAGACCGTCTTGAGGCCATGCGCCTTCTGGGTGGCTTCGTAGTCCACGCGCGGCGGGATCTCGTTGTATGCGGTGCGGGTGATGAACCCCGCCTCGGTCAGCACCTTGAGTCGTGCGCTCAGGGTGTTGGGGCTGATGTCCAGCTGCGCTTCGATGTCCTTGAACCGCACCGGGCCGTCTGTGTGATGGAAGATGTACAGGATGTCCAACATGTGCGCCTTGCTCAGCAGTTGGAACAACTCGCCAATCTGGCAGCCTCCGGGGGTCTCGGCGCAAGGTCCGTCGCTCATGCTATCGGAGGTATAGTGGCTCCACATTGTATATCAATGGGTTCCTTCCGGGCATCGTAGTGGCTCCTATGCTACGAACTGGGGAGTCTAATACTCCTGC
>JBFKTF010000234.1:0-2081 GCA_041636435.1 Thermoplasmatota archaeon | reverse complement strand
GTGTTCTGTGGCGGCGATGCCAAGATGCTCCAGGGCCTGCACGGTGGCGGGGGCACTGTCGGTGAGGATGCGCAGGCGGTTCCCGTCGGCACTGAAGGCGCGGATGTTGAGTTCCGCTTCGGCCAGGCCTTGGGCGATGCGGGCCAAGATGCCTGGCGTGTTCGGGACGTGTGCGGTCACGAGGCGCATCGGCCGGCCAGCAGGCGACGATGGTTTCATTCTTTGGATGCGCGACGCTTCTGCTCTTGGTCCAAGGCGCGCACGGCGTCGTCGACGACGTTGCGCAGGCGCTTGATGTTCCGATCGATGCGTTCGACGGATTCCGGCGCGCATCCGGTGCGTCGCATTTTCGCCAATTCCAAGAGGATGGGCGTCAGGGGCGTGTTCAGTTCGTGCGCGACGTCGTTGATGGCGTCCTTGGGGGAGGGAGTCTCTTCGATGAGGCCCTCCAGTCGTCGGCGCACCAGGCGTTGGCTGGCCAGGTCTTCGGCCATGGATGCCAGGATGCGCAAGCCTTGCTTCTGTTCCTCGGTGAGCCGCTTGGGTTCTCTGCCGATGGCGCAGACGGTGCCGATGGGGGCGCCGTCCGGGGCCTTGATGGGCATGCCGGCATAGGACCGGATGAATGGGGGGCCAAGCACGAGGTCGTTGTCATCGAAGCGTTCGTCGAGGCTGGCGTCCTCGACTTCGAACAGGTCGTCTTGCAGGATGGCCCAACCGCAGAATGCCAGGTCCCGGGACGTTTCTTGGTCTTCGAGGCCACGACGTGCCTTGAACCATTGACGGTCCTGGTCGATGAGGGACACCAACGCGATGGGCGTGCCACAGATGAGGCTGGCCAAGTCGGCGATGCGGTCCCACTGGGGGCTGGCTCGGCTATCGAGCAGGGCCAATTCGCGGAGGCTGCGCAACCGCAGGTCCTCGTCCGGGTGGTCCGGTGCCCGCATCTGAGGTCAGTCGACGGGATGCATTTTAAGCGGCGGGGTTGGAGCGGTGAGGGCCTCTGGGCGTTAGGCGTCCACGAGGGAGGTGACGGGGGCCTCGGGGGCACGTTCCGTGACGCTTTCGAAGCTCTCGATGGCGGAGCGCTTGGTGGAGTACCCTTCGGATGCCACGCAGAGGATGTCGTCGCCGTTGAGGATGCGCCAGCGGTGTTCTCCGGCTTGGTCCTCGTAGTAATCCCCGGAGACGTGGCCGGATTGAATCAACGCGATGGCGGTGCGGCACTCTTCGGCGCGTTCGTAGGAGTCGGTGCTGGCGGCCATGATCTGGCCGTTGCCGGCCCGGAACCGGAAGCGGAACCGCTCGGCGTTGTCGCGGTAGATCTCGAATCGGTGGCCCATGCATGGCGATGGACGCCGGTGTTGGTATGGTTTTGCCCACGAGCCGGTGCCGGTCTAGGGGGCTTGGAAGGTGTCCTCGAGGGTGCCCTTGACGGCCTCCACGGTGCGCCGCAGGTTGCGCTCGATGCGGGACACGGCGTTGGTCAGTTCCGGGTGTTGGTGGCGGATGGCCGCCAAATCGAGGGCCATGGCGGCCATGGGGTTGAGGAGCACGTCGGCGGCGTTGTTGAGGGCGCGGGAGGTCTCGCTGCCCAAGTTGTCCAAGGTCGTCTGCATGGCGCTGGCCAGTAGGCGGAATTGAATGAATCGCTCCATTTGGCGGGCCAACGCACGCAACGCCGTGTCTCGTTCTGGCGTCCATTCTACGGGGACGCTGTCGAAGACGCAGACCGTGCCGATGGGGAGCCCCTGGGCGCGGATGTGGATGCCCGCGTAGAACCGCACGGCGCCCGATTCCACGTGCGGGTTGTTGGCAAAGCGTGGATCCAAGCGGGCGTCGGGCACGACCATCACGTGGTCTTCCAGCAGAGTCCATTGGCAAAACGTCAGTTCCCGACGCTCCGAGTCTCCATCGACGCCGGCCTTGCCAAAGTACCATTGGCGCTTGGCATCGATGATGCTGGCCACCGCCCCCCGCGTGCCGCACACGATGTTGGCCAGGGTGGCGCAATCGTTGGCGGCTTCCACTTGCTCGTGGCGCAGTTCCCCCACCAACTCCACCAGCTCGAGGCGTTCCGG
>JBFKTF010000233.1:0-2088 GCA_041636435.1 Thermoplasmatota archaeon | reverse complement strand
GTACGTCCCGTGGGCGTTGGCGCCCTGGAACACGAGCCAGATGCTCAGCCCATAGGCCGCCAGGCTCCCGAGGGCCACCAAGGTGTCCATGGTGGCGTCCCGGGCCCGCAGGGCCCGCCAAGCGCCCTTGAGAAACGGCCACCCCGCCACGAACTGCACCGGCGTCGCCAAGGCCCAAGCGACCCACGCATCGCCGTGGAAGTGGGGCCCGCCCAGGGGCGACCACAGCATGGTGTAGACGAAGATTGGCACGGAGAACACCGCGCCCAACAGAAACGTCCGGCGCCAGTCCTTCGCCGCGTCGGCCAGTTCCAGGCGGCGGTCGGCGACGCCGTAGCCGGCTTTTTCCACGGCCCGGCGCACGTCCTGCAAGTCCGCATCGCCATCGATGGTCGCCGTCTCCGTGGCCAAGTTGACGCGCGCCGTCGTGACGCCGGGTACCCCTTCGATGGCGTGGGTGACGTGGCGCACGCAGTTGGCGCACGTCATGCCGGTGATGGCGACGCGGTCCTTGGCCATGCCCCTCAGTTCGCCGTCTGGGACTTAAGGGGATGGAACGCGGCCATCAGTCGGTCATCTGGAAGACGGCACGGAACCGCATCTCGTTGGCCAAGAGGCGCGCTTGCGCGGCGTGGATGTCCTCGAGAGGGTAGGTCTCAATCATGGGGCGCACGCCCTTGACGGCCCCGAAGTGCAGCAAGCGCTCGATTTCCCGGGGCGTGCCAATGACGCTGCCCACGATGCCCTTGTCGTTGCCCAGGAACTCCGTGGCGGGCTGCGTGATCGGGTCGCTGCTGACTCCGACGATGCTCATGCGGCCATCGGGCCCCAAGCCACGAAACAGGGGATTCATGGCGTCACCACTGGGCGCGGTGCATAGAATCCCCTTGGCGCCGCCCAGGGCACGCAATTGGGCCGCGGGGTCGTCCTCGGCGTCCACGAAGTGGTCGGCGCCCAGGCGTTTGGCCAAGGCGGCCTTGTCTTCTCCACGGCTGATGGCGACGGTCTCGAATCCCATCTTGTCAGCGTACTGGATGGCCATGTGCCCCAAGCCGCCGATGCCCTGCACCGCCACCAAGTCGCCTGGTTCGGCTTCGGTGCGGCGCAGCCCGTTCCAGACGGTGATGCCAGCGCACATCACGGGGCCGGCGTCTTCGAATGGCACGGCGTCGGGGATGCGCGCCAATGCGGTGAATGGGGCCAGCGCATAGCGGGCAAAGCCCCCATCGTAGCTGCTGCCAAACCCTTGACTGTGCGCGCACTTGAGGAAGCGCCCCTCGCGGCAGCGATCGCATTGCTGGCAATGGCCCCCATGCCATCCCACGCCCACGCGCTGCCCCTCGGTCCACACATCGGGGACGCCCGCGCCCACGGCGTCGATGGTGCCCGCCGCTTCGTGGCCGGGCACGCGGGGAAACGGGTTGCCAATCCAGCCCTTGCGGATGTTCTCGTCGCTGTGGCAATACCCACACGCCTCGACCTTGATGCGCACCTGGCCTGGGCCGGGCTCGGGCATGGGGCGGTCGACCAGCTCATACTCTGCTCCCGGGGCGGGTACGACGGCGCAGTGGGGCACGGGGCAGCCAAGGCGTGCACCCTGATGACCATGCCCTTCCTGGGCGCCCGGGTCGCCGCGTCCGCAGTGGGCCTTGCAGCGGGGATTAACTAGGGTGGCGCAGACAATGCGGAGGGTCCGCACCCCCGTAGCCTGGGCGCTGGACCCCGACCATGGCCGACCTGACCCTGCTCATCGGCATCTGCCTCGACCTCATCACGGCCATCTGGTTCGTGGTGGTCGCGTTGGCGCTGCAATGGCGCCTGCGGGGCGACAGCATCATGGAGCGCGCCATCCGTTGGAGCATGTTCTTCTGGTACGGTGCCGCCGGCTTCATGGTCCTGGATGGAGGCTACGCCGCCTTCGTGCTCATCGGCGATGTGCCCCCATTGGTGCAGCTCATGGTCTTGATGGCGAGGCGCCTGTTGTTCGTCATGGGCACCATGTTCCTGGTCCACTTGCTCTGGGTGATGCGCACCGGCAGCCAAGACCACCTCGGGGCACTGGGCGTCTACTATGGCCTCGTTGCCCTG
>JBFKTF010000232.1:0-2217 GCA_041636435.1 Thermoplasmatota archaeon | reverse complement strand
GGGCTTGGCCGGCGGGCAATTCGTTGGTCGCTTGCAGCCAGGCGAAGCCGGCGTGGAAGTCGTCGTTGAATTCAACGGTCCCGAGGGCGACGCCGGTGAGGTAGAACAGGTCAATCCAGGTGCTCTTGGGGGCACCGTTGGGGGCCAGGGCGTGGGCAATCATGTGCCAACTCATGTCGGGCACCAGGGAGTCGAAGCGGTCGTCGAAGATGGCGCCCATCATCTGGAACGCGCCGCCGTAGCTGCCACCGATGCCACCCAGGTACGGGTCGCCGGTGGTCTCGTTCTCCATCAACACCCAATCCAGCTCGGCAATCATGTCGATGACCGCCTTGGTGTCCAAGACTTCGACGTCGGGTTGCATGAAGGACACCGGCTCCTCTTGCGCATCGCCGTGGCCGCGCTGCGTGAAGCTGACGACGCCAAAACCGGCGGCGATGTAGTCAGTAAACGAGTCCGTGGACGTGCGCGCGCCGCCAAAGCCGTGGCTGTGGATCAGCACCGGCACTTGTTGCGTCGCATTGGCGATGGCGGGCTTGTGGATGGTGACGGGCACCAAGTGGCCGTCAAAACTGGCCACTTCCAGATGTTCCAGGACGGCGGTGCCGTCGCTGGGGTACCACGGCAACGACTCGACCACCTCGATGGTCTCGTTGACGATGGGTTCCGGCGCAGGCTCCGGCATCGGTTCGGGTTCCGGCTCGGGTTCCGGGGCCTTGGCACAGCCGGCGAACACGGTCATTAGCAACAACAGGGCGACCACCAGGACGCGCATCGACGCGCGTTAGCCACGGCGATGCTTCACGGTTGCGGTGCGCCGGTTGTGGGCCCGTGGGACAGCCACGAAGGCCGCAATGGGGAGAAAGGGAAGAGGAAGCGGGGCCGCCTCAGTTGAGAATCTGGCCGATGGCGCGGTTGACGATGGCCGTGTCCGTGATTTGCTCGAAGGCGACAATCTGACCGTCCTCGATGGTGAGCACGTGGCAGAAACGGGCATTGAACGGCTCGCCGGTGTTGGCACCGATGCCGTTGTAGGCGCCGACCACGCAGACGACCTGGCCGTCCACGAAGTAGTTGCCAGGCGTGGCCACGTAGTTGTTGCAGTTGGACAAGACCGTGGGCAGGAATTCGTTCAGCACGGCGTCGCGGCCGGAGTACAGCGGGGCGCCCGTGTTGTTGTTGCCTGCGCTGAGACGCCACGTGACGTCTTCGGCGATGCAATTGCCCAGGGCGGGGATGTCGCCGTTGGCCAAGGCGTTGTAGAAGGTCTGGGCACAGGTCAGGGGGTCGGCAAGGGTCGTCGTGTTGCTCATGGGGATGCACTCCCAGCGCCCCACGATGCTCCGTGCGCTTGAACCCTTGGCACACGAAGCACGGAAACTCCGGTGTCGTCCGCCGCGTGACGACATCCGCAACGGGTGCAAGCCCAGGGGTTGGCCGCCCACGCGCCACCTCCCCCTTTTCTATCCTGTTTCCGTCGCCGCCCACAATGGCCCTGGACCCGCAGCTTGCTGCGATGTTCGACTTGACGTTCTTCCACGACCACGGTTTCCACCGCAAGGCGTGCCCCAAGTGTGGGCACGACTTCTGGAGCCTGGACAAGGAGGCCCCCGACTGCGGTGACTCGACGTGCCGCGAATACACGTTCCTGGGCAAGCCATTGAGCAAGAAGCCACTCAGCGTCCCCGAAATGCGGGAAGCGTTCCTGGCGTACTGGGAACGCAAGGGCCACACCCGCGTGGAGCGCAACCCCGTGGTGGCGCGCTGGCGCGATGATCTGTACCTGAACATCGCCAGCATCGCCAACTACCAACCCCACGTCACCAGCGGCGACGTCAAGCCCCCGGCCAACCCGTTGGTCGTGTCGCAGCCCTGCATCCGCCTCAACGACTTGGCCAACATTGGCCGCAGCGGCCGCCACTTCTCGTGCTTCGAGATGATGGGGCACCACGCATTCAACAGCCCCGAATGGGGTCAGCATTACTGGACCGAGGAGTGCGTCGCCGGAGGCCACGAGTTCTTGGTGGACGTGCTGGGCCTGGAACCCACCGCGTTGACCTACGTGGAGTCCGTGTGGGCTGGCGGCGGCAACGCCGGACCGTGCTTCGAAGTGTTTGCCGGCGGCCTCGAAGTGGCCACGTTGGTGTTCATGTGCCTCGAGCAGGACGACGACGGGGCGTTCGAGGTCAAGGGCGAACAGTACCGCATGATGGACTT
>JBFKTF010000231.1:0-2251 GCA_041636435.1 Thermoplasmatota archaeon | reverse complement strand
CGCTGCATGATGCAAGAGCCGCGCTTCTCAGTATAAGGCCTTGTTGGGCACTGGGCTTGATTCAACAGGAGAACAAGCGGTTCGAAGGCCTTTGAAGCACCAGGCCCCATGGCGCTGCATGCGTCTGGGTTGGCTCCGTGCCAAGCACGTGTGGATTGCGTTCGGGTTGAGCATGCTGTTCAACCTCTGGTTCTTCTCGGTGGGCCCCTACACGGACGCCACGGCCGGGGAGCGCACGTTGCCCGACGAGCGCTTCGGCACCTCCTTTGGCTCCTTGACGGAGTTCATGTTCGACTTGGCCAGGGACGATGGTTGGCGGGACGCCTACCGTCTGTTCGTGCCGTTTGACATGGTCTACGCGGGCCTGCAAGGCGCGTGGATGGCGGGCTTTGTGGCCCTGGGGGCGCGCGCGTGGCACCGCCTCCCCCAGTGGTCGGTGTGGTTGCCCGTGGCGGCCACCGGCGCCGATTGGCTGGAAACCCTGGGGCTGCTGTACATGACGTTCCACCCCGGCATGGGGCTGGTGGGGGCGCCGACGTGGTTGTTCATGCACGTCAAGTTCGTCGCGTACATCGCGTCGTTCCTGCTGGCGCTGGCGGTGGTCGGATTCTGGATTGCTCGCCCCGTGAAGCGGGGCCGGCGGCGTCGCGACGTGCAGAAGACGGCGGCGGGCCGTCGTCTCTAGAAGTCGTCTTCGTCGTCGAAGCCGGCCAATTCGTAGGCGCGTTGCAGACGCTCGGCGAGGCGCCCATCGGGTTCGCGGCCGGCCATGCCCATGTAGGCTTCCAGGACCTTGACTTCCATGTCGGGGGCCTTGGCCTTGCGGAACAAGATGGCGAGGCGGTGGAACGTGTCCGGGGGCACCGTGTGTTGGGTTTCGGCGAAGTGCCGTCCCCAGGCGTCGGCGCTTTGGAGGTAGGCCGTGATGGCGCCGTCGATGTCCTCGTTGGCTTCGGCTTCCTGGCCCATGGCGAAGGCTTCGGTGGCCTCCTTTTGGTGCGCGCTCTGGGCCTGGATCTTCTCAAGGACGCGATCGGCGATCTCGTGGTTGCTGCGGCGCGGCTGCCGCTTGAAGACCATGGGACCCCCTGAGAGCACCCCTATGTGAACTCTGCGGAGGCGGCCTATGCCGGTTGGATGCGTTCCTTGCCCACGAACGGCCGCAGGACCTCGGGCACGACGACGCTGCCGTCGGCTTGTTGGAAGTTCTCCAGGATGGCGACGAGGGTGCGTTGCACGGCGACGGCGGTGGAGTTGAGGGTGTGGACGAACTGGGTGGGGTCGCTGGGCTTGTCCCGGAAGCGGGTGTTGTAGCGACGGGCTTGGTAGTCGGTGCAGTTGCTGCAGGAGACCACTTCGCGGTATGCGCCTTGGATGGGCATCCAGGCTTCGATGTCGTACTTCTTGCTGGCCACGGTGCCCAGGTCGCCGGTGCAGATGTTGACGACGCGGTAGGGGATGCCCAGGTCCTGGAAGATGCCCTCGGCGTTGGCGATGAGTTCCTCGTGGATGGCCCAGGAGTCTTCTGGCTTGCAGTAGACGAATTGCTCGACCTTGCTGAATTGGTGGACGCGGAAGATGCCTTTCTGGTCCTTGCCGTGGGCGCCGGCTTCCTTGCGGAAACACGGGCTGACGCCCGCGTACTTCAGGGGCAGGCCGGCACCATCGATGATCTCGCCCATGTGCATGGCGGCCAACGGGTGCTCGGAGGTGGCAATCAGGAACAGTTCGGGGGCATCGTCGTTCTTGGCATCGGCGCCGGCGCCGGCTTCGACGCGGTAGATGACGTCCTCGAAGTCAGAGAGGTCCACGGCACCTTCGATGGCTTCGCGGCGCAGCATGTACGGGGGGTCGATGGGCGTGAAGCCCTTGGCTTGGAGTCGCTGGAGTGCGTAGAACTCCAAGGCGCGGCCCAGCATGACCAAGTCGCCCTTGAGGTAGACGAAGCGGCTGCCGGCGGCGCGGGCGGCGCGTTCGGTGTCCCCCACGTCGAGGGATTCGAGCAAGTCCACGTGGCTGACGGCTTCGAAGTCGTGGCTGGGCTGGCCACCCCATTCGCGCACGGGGACGTTCTTGGTGTCGTCGTCGCCCACGGGCACGGAGTCGTGCATGATGTTGGGCAACGAGCGGAGCATGGCGTCGCGGCGGGCCGCCAAGTCGTCCAGTGCGGCTTCGGCGGCCTTGATGTCGTCGCCGACCTGTTTCATGGCGGCGACCGCGCCTTGGATGTCGCCACCCGATTTCTTGGCCT
>JBFKTF010000230.1:0-2318 GCA_041636435.1 Thermoplasmatota archaeon | reverse complement strand
GGGCAACGCATCCTGCACGAACGGGTGGGGAATGGCGTCGACGTCCCGGTGCGCCACCTCGTCGGCGCTCCAGAACGTGGCATCGAACAACAGCACGTCGCCTTGCTCCAAGCCCCACACGGCGGACTCCACGTGGGCATCGAAGGCGTCGGTGTCGGGCAAGTACAGGAACCGCCGATCGGGGCCCACGGCTTCGATGGCGATGGTGTCGCTGCGTTCGGCGCGGTGGGCGATGCCGTGGAACCGCAGCGGCAACGGCGCGTCGATGGCGTCGCCCGGGCGCACCTCGACGGGGTCCATTCCGTGGCATCCATCGGCGAGAATGGACGTGGCTTGGATGTGTTGGTGCATGCGGGGGGTCGCGATGAGCGGGCACGCCACTTGGGGGCCTTCCTTGCCCAAGGTCGCCAAGCCGGCGATGTGTCCGGCGTGGGCGTGGGTCAAGGCAATGCCGGCCAAGCGGCTCCCGGGGGCCAGGGTGGCCCACTGGCTCTGGATGTCTGGGGACGCATCCAGCAACACCACGTCTTGGCCCTGCACCAAGGCGACGCTGCTGGCCGTGCGCCGCGCATCGCGGGCCGCCACGCAGTGGGCGCACCCGCACATCATCTGCGGCACGCCGGCGTCTTGGGCCGAGCCGAGCACGATCGCCTCCACGGCGTCGCCACCGGCGGCCGACTTATCAGCTCTCATCCGACTCGCTGCTTGTGTTGCGTGCCCGGGACGTCACGGCGACGGTGGTCTCCGCCATGGTGGGGGCCGGGATTTTCTTGTCGCCTGGTCTGATGCTGCGCAGCGGCGCCACACCCACCATGGTGCTGGTGCTCTTCGTCGTCGGTGGCGTGATCGCCATCTTGGGGGCCTTGACCATCAGCGAACTCGCCAGCGCCCACCCGGGCAATGGTGGCCCTTTCCGCTACATCCACGACAACCTCGGCCCCGCCCCGGCGTTCCTGTTCAATTGGAGCCGCTTCTGGGTCATGCAGACCGGCGCCCTGGCCATCCTGAGCCTCACCTGTGCCCGCTTCGCCGCCGACGCATTGGGCGTGGCGGACCCCTACTGGGAAGCCGTCGCCGCCATCGGATTGCTCGCCGCCACCGCGCTGCTCAACAGCCGCGGCCTGTGGCTGGGCGCCTGGGTGCAAAGGGGGCTGACCCTCCTCAAGGTCGGCGCCTTGCTGGCCATCGTCATCGGCGTCGCGATTGCCGCACGCCCCGACGGCTTTGCCACACCGCCCGAGGCCAGCACCCCCACCGGCATCGGCGGCCTGCTGCTGTTGGCCATCTTCGCCTACGGCGGCTGGACCCAGATGACGTTCCTGGCCGGCGAAGTCGCCGACCCCCGCCGCTTCGCTCGCCCGCTTGTTCTCGGCGTCGCGCTGGCCATGGCGCTGTACTTGGTCAGCATCAGCGCCATGTTCCTGGCCATGCCCGATGGGGCCCAAGGCCGCGTCATTGTGGCCGAAGCCGCCGGTGCACTTTGGGGTCCCACGGGACGGACACTCGTAGCCGCCGTGGTCGCCGTCGCCGTGCTGGGCGGTCTGCACACCATGACGCTCACGGGTCCTCGGCTGTACGCGGCCGCCGCCGCATCCGGCCAATGGTGGCGGCCATTTGGCAAGCACAACGCCTTCGACGCGCCCGGCACGGCGCTGTGGCTGCAAGCCGAATGGGCGGCCATGCTCGTGGCCCTCAGCTTGCTGGCCAACGACGCATTCCTCGCCCTCATCGGCTCCCTGTCCGTGGCCATCTGGATCTTCCACGTGCTGACCGCCATCGCATGGTTTCAACGGCGCCGCACCGGCACCCCGCCGCCGTTCACGACGCCCGGGGGCGCCTGGGTCGCCGGCACCTTCCTCGTGGCCACCACCGTCGTCGTGGGGCTCGCCATCTGGAACGACATCCGCTTCATCGCCGCCGGTCGCTGGGGCGATCTGCAAGCCACCTGGGCGCTGCTGGTGATTGGCTCAGGCGGTCTCGGCCTTCTGGCCAAGCGGGCCCGTCGCCAGGCACCACAAGCCGCCGACCAGCGTGGCGACGCCCGCCACCATCGTGCCTGACAACGCCAGCCAGTAACCGGCCACGCCGTGTTCTCCGTCGACCGTGCCATCCGTCATCGCGCTGGCACCGACGCCGACCATCACGGGGGCAAGCAACACCAACAGCGCGCCCACGATGCCCACGGCCACGCCCACCACCAACACCGGGCTGGGCACGCGGACAAACGACAAGGCCACCAGGGCCCCACCGGCCACCGCCGACACAATCAGGCCGGCAAGCAGCAAGGGCCACGCCGCCTGCAACTGGGCCGACCCCTC
>JBFKTF010000229.1:0-2328 GCA_041636435.1 Thermoplasmatota archaeon | reverse complement strand
CGCCCGGCCTATATGAACGACTTCGGGCGATGGTCGAACGTTCGAGGATTGTCCCCCGGGCTTTTGCATCCCACGAGGTTTATCGGGCACCACCGTTGGCCACCCGTTGCCCGGCGAGCTGACCGACCTGCCCATGGTGAAAGAAGGACGAGCGGAGCGCCTGCGTTCCGCCGGCATCCGGACCATCGAGCAGCTCTGGAAAGCCGACGTGGACGCGCTGCGGGCCACGGGCAAATTCGACGGCGACGAAGGCTTTCTGGGCCAAATCCCGCTCCTGCAGGGCTTCGCACAAGCCCACCACAAGAAGGAGGCCATCGTGTACGCGGCCGACCCGCGCATCTACGATTTGGCCGAGCCCATCGTCCACATGGACCTGGAGTTCGACGGGCCGCGCTCGGAGATCTTCCTGTATGGGATGCTGGACCACGAGACCCAGAAGACCACGAGTTGGTTCGAGCACACCCGCGCCGGCCAAGAGCGCCTGCTGCGGGACTTCCGCAAGCTCTGCTTGGACGGCTGCACCATGGTGACCTGGGGCGGCGCCAGTAGCGACACCGTGCAATTGCGCCGCGCCAGCGAGAAGTACGGCATCAACCCGGATTGGGTGAAGAAGGTCAATTGGTTCGATCTGCAGAACGAAATCGTCTACACGGGCAACCCGGAGACGCAGCGGCTGTACTTGCCGGTCTCCAAGTTCAAGTCCGAGCGCGTGGCGCAGTTCTTTGGCTACGAGAAGCCGCGCTTGAAGGTCAAGGACGGCTACCACGCCCTCCGCCTGTATCGGACCTACAAGAAGACCCGCAACGCGGGCATCAAGAAGGACCTGATTGAGTACAACGCGGAGGACATCGTCCACACGCGCATCATTCTCGAAGGCCTTCGGGCTCTAATGAAGGACCTCTAGGCCCGCTTGCGATGCATGCAGGCCTTGCCCATCTGGGAGGCCAACGCCAAAGCTTGGTCGTGCAAGCAGGCATCGGGGTCTGCGTAGAGGCGCAGGCTGCGGCCGATGGTGCGACCCTCGTCGTCGACGAAGACCCAGCTCCAGCCATCGTGGTGCCGGAGTCGCGTCCGCACGCGTCCGCCGAGGATGGCCGCCATTTGGGCCCTGGCCTCCGCTGGAGCAACATCGGGCCCAGCGGCCACGACGATGTCGCCACGGGTCATGACCCAGTGGTGCCCCTGGGGGCTCTCGATGAGGCGCAGTGCTGTCATGATGCGTCCATGACCCCCAGGGTGGACGTCCTTTTTGGTGGACAATTCAAACGGTCGCGCGGGCCCGTCGGGGCGTCTGTTCGGGACGCATCGCCTGGATGCATTCCTTGACGCAGTCGGCCATGGTGGGGTGCACTTCGAGGCCGCGTCCCATTTCGTTGCCCGCCATGTCCCGGAACACGATGACCCAACCATCGGCCACCCGCTCGGGGCCTGGAGGGGCCCGGCCGTCGCGGACGATGGCGAACTCGCGTTCTGCTTGGGTTTGGTGGGTGGAACGGCCAACGGCGTACACGACGCCTCCGCGTTCGAGCACCCATCGGGTCGTCAGTTCGGCGCGGATGAGGTAGAATGCCATACCTCTTGCTTGGCCCCGAGAGACGACCTGGCTTCTCGTGGATTCGTCGAAAGGTTGCCGCCGGTCACGACCGCAGGGGCGCTGTGGCCCTAGACGGGCACGTCGACGAGCAGGAATTCCCCCTGAAAGTCGATGGCGCCCAGCACCTCGAACGTCCGCTCGTCGTCGACGGCCCGCATCTCGAACCGGTCGGCGTGGCGCGTGCCCATGTCGAAGACAATGCAATCGGTGCGGGTGCTGCCCTCAGCCACCAAGGTACTGCCATCGAAGACCTGCGTCTCGAACAGGATACCCGACGATTCCGATGTCCCATCCAGGTCCCAGTAGAGCACCAAATGGGGCGTGCCGCCAGCCCAGTCGGCCAGGGGCTCGTGGCATTCGATGCCCTCGGCGGGCTCCAGGCTGGTGCACCCAGCCAACACGATTGCCAGCACGAGCCAACGCATGGCGTGGCATCGGCCTGCGGGCATTTGGGGTCTACTGCGGGGCTTCGACCACGGGCGCCTCGGGCTTGGCCCCGTTCCACAACACGCGCTGTGGGAAGGGGATCTCGATGCCGGCGGCGTTGAGTGCGTCGTAAATGGCGGTGTTGACGCGGTCTTCGATGAAGCGCGTCTCCAGGTAGTGATGGATCCAGTACCGCACGTGCAGCGTCAGTTGGCTCTCGCCGAACTCCAAGAACAGCACCTGGACCGGGCGGTCTTGGACGCCTTCCACGTGGCGCACGGCATCGGCGATGACTTGCTTGGCGTGGG
>JBFKTF010000228.1:0-2360 GCA_041636435.1 Thermoplasmatota archaeon | reverse complement strand
TTGCACTTGCTGCACTGGGGCATACCGCTTCGACCGGGCCCCGCGCAAAAGCGTTAGCTCTGCCGCGCCGCCTGGCCCCAGACGCCCGCCACGCGCCGCACCACGTCCTGCAATTCGTAGACGTTGCGCGGTTTCTCCAGCACGGCGGCCGCGCCCAACCCATACGCGCGCTGGATGCGCTCGGGGTCCAAGGTGCCGCTGAGCACCACCACCGGGATGGTCCGCCATTCCTCGTGCTCCTTCAATGCCTGCAAGAACTCCAAGCCGTCGGTTTCCTTCAGCTGGAGGTCGAGCATGACCAAGTGCCACCGCTCTTTGGTGGCCATCAGTTTCTTCACTGCCGCACTGGCGGACCGCACGGCCTCCAATTCCACGGACAAGCCACTGCTATCCAAGCCGCGCCGGATCAGAATCTGGTCGACGGCCTGGTCTTCGATGAGCAAGATTCGCAACACGTCGGATGCGGCCACGGGCCGGACAAGGCGCACCATTTGGTATAATCCGTCCCGCCCGCATTTAGTCCGTGAGGTCAGGGTCTGCGGGGCCAGAAGGGGTCGTGGGCGCACATACACGCATTGCAGGCGGGGTCGCGGCGGGGGCCGCTCGAGGTGGGATTGGGTGGACGAGCGGCACGCGGGCTGCCTCAGAGGAGACCGGCACCGCACTGGCATCCGTTGGATGCCAGCACTTCGCTGGACTTCTGACGTCGCTTCGCTCCTTACAGCAGTCCAGCCTGTGCACTGCGCTCGGCTGCGCCGAGAACAGCGCACCGCCGTTCCCCTCTTCGGCGCTGCCTCAGAGGAGACCGGCCTTCTGCAGCGTCATGCTGGCCTTGCGGCCAGCAATCAGGCTCCAGAAACCTGGCTTGTCTTCGCTGCGCTCAGAGCAGGCCAGCCTTCTGCAGCGTCAGCAGGTCTTCCGTGCTGAGCTTGTCGCCGGCCTTGAAGCGCTCGTAGACTTCGTCCGCAGCGGCTTCGGCCTTCTGGGAGTCCTGCGCGTTGCCGCGACCGCCGCCACCGAGGCTGTCCTCGATCTCGTGGATCTGGTTGACGTACTCGATGTACGCCTTGTGGATCTTGTCCGCTTCCATCTTGGCGATGACGAACTTCTCCTGCAGCTTGTCGGCGGTCTTGCGGAGCTTGTCGGACTCCTTGTAGAGCTTGATCATCGAGTCATGCTCGCCCTGCGCCTTCTGCGCCAGCTCGCTGACCTTGGCGTGCTCCTTCTCGGCCTTCTCCTTGAGTTGGTCGGCCTTGTCGAGGGTCGCCTTGAGTTCGGGGTCGGCCTTCAGGGCCTTGTCCTTCTCCTTGATGAGCTTGCCAATTTCCTGCAAGCGCTCCACCAGCGCGCGCTCCTTCTGGGGCGTCATGACGCTGGTCATCTGCTGGTATTCCAGCTGGCGGGCCTCCTTCTTCAGGCGGGCCACGTTGATTTCGACGCCATCGGGGTTGCGCTCGCGGCGCATCTCGTCGGCGACCTTGCCGGCTTCGTCCGCGATGCGGTTGGCCTCGTCGCGCACTTCCTTCTGGCGGCGCACGGACTCGTTCATCTCGTCGCGGCGCTTCTTGTGCTCGTTGGCCTGGTTGACCAACTCGCGCACCTTGGCGTTGTATTCGTCACGCTCTTCAGCATGGGCGCGGGCCTCGTCGTTGAGGCGGTCGCGCTCCTTGCGGAGCATGTTGGCTTTCTGTTGGAGCTGATCCTTCTGCTCCAGGGGAGAGAGTGTACCCTCGGACATGACGGTCACCGTAATGATGCGTCCGACTTGGATGTCTTACATGACCGTTGCGGACCGCCAGGTGCTTCCCCGCGCGCGCCGAGGCCCCGAACGGGCCAAGGCCGGCAGGCAAGCGCGACAACCGCCAAATACCGGCTCCTCGAGTCGGCTCCCATGCGCGTACCCTTCCTGTTGAGCCTGTCCATCGTGACGGTCGTCCTCGCCGGTTGTGCCCAAGGCCCCGCCGATGACCCCATCGTCGACGACGAACCCCTGATGAGCGGCATCACGCCCGTTCTCGAACGGGCCAACCTGCCGTTCAACCTCAGCAGCGACGAAATGAGCCGCACCCTGATTGAAGGCGTGTACGACATCCTCGAGCCTATCAGTGTCTTCGTCGACATCGACCTGCCCCTCACCGAAGGCGGTGCCGCCACCGACCCCCGCACGGCACCCAAGGTCCACTTGGGCGTCATCCTGCCCGACATCCCCGGTTGCGACTTCGACCAAGTCACTGTCGAGGGCGGCATGGTCATCATGAGCCACGGCGACCACAGCGCCATGGCGTGCCAAGTCCCCGTCGTCGCCGACGCCGGCCCCTACTGGGGCGAATCCGACGTCGAGGCCGACGCCCGCGGCAGTG
>JBFKTF010000227.1:0-2362 GCA_041636435.1 Thermoplasmatota archaeon | reverse complement strand
GCCCTGGATTATGGTAGTCTCGAGGAACGCATCGAGAACAACCACCGCGCCTGGGCCGAAACGCTCCAAAAGGTCAGCGCAGCGACGCGCAAAATCCTGGGTCTCGATGGCACGGAACCCGATTGGAACGCCATCGAGCGCCGCATCGACTTGGACGCCGCCGAGATCCGCAATTTGGGTCGGCTCGCCATGCGCGTGCCGGGGCCCATGCAGCGCCGCCTCATCGACATGCTCGGACAAGGCGGCGGACTGGACAATGCGCTGATGGCGGTCCAGAACGCCCACACCGAATCGCAACGCGCCCTGGCCGTCGCCGATTACGATCGGGTGCGTGGCTTGATTGCCTCGTGGCTTGGGACCGACGACGTGCAGCGGGGTCTCCGCGTGGCCTACGTGGAAGCCATCGCCCAACGGGCCCAAGACGTCCTCGACAAGGCCATCGGCGACATCGACGCCCCCCGGACGAGTGCCTTGCACACGTTTGGTGACATCGACGGCGCCCGGGAACTTGTGTTGATTGCCAGTTACTTGGACGTGGTCCAGAACACGGACCCCACCAGTGCCGAGGCAATCGACGACGCCGAAGGCATGGAACAAGTGCTGGACCACTTGCATGGTGCAGAAGATGCGTGGGACCGCATCGGGGACGCCATCCTGGTGCGCTTGCGCGCGGCCTTCCCGGAACTCATGCGGTACCTCGGGCCCAACGCCCCGCGCTGGACCGACGTCGACCACGTGGATGGCGCTGTGCGCTGGCTGTATCATATGTCGCGTGGCCAGAAGGACCCCGTCACGGGCACCGACTTGGCCGTGCAGCCTCCGGGTACCCGCCGCCTCGTGGAGCACACACTCAAGGAACGCGGTCTCTGGCTAGTCTGACCAGGCTTGCAGGATACGACGCGCCGCGGCGTCCGCTCCATCGATGCGCGTCGCCACGGCGTCCTTGCGGACCTTGATGTCGGGCTGACCCCAAGCAACGCCCGCCGCGACCGGTGCCGTGCAGGGGCGCAGCCCCTTCTCGCGCAGGACCGCCTGGACGCCACGCCACCCCGGCTCAGGCAGCGGCGTCGCCTCGTCCCGGCCCCCCAAGAGGCGGGTCTTGATGGCGCCGTGCTTGCCGGCCGCCGCCTCGGCGGCGCGCAGCTGGCTGCTCGGGGCCATGCGGCGCTCCACGGCCAAGTGGGCCAGTTCGAAGCACAACGTCGTGGCATCGGGCGCCGCCAAGGCAACCCCGATGTCCGCCGCGGATCCCAGGATGCCTGCACCGTGGAAGATGCCGGTGCGGCCGAAGCTGTCCGTCAGTTCCGCATGCTGGGTGCCGCCGGCCAGCAGCAGCCACTTGCCGCCGGGCAGTTTGCGCAGCAACCAGCCAGGTTCGCTGGTGAATCGATGCCCCGACGGGACCACGGCGGCTTGCTTGACCGCCACACCGTCCTTGCCGAGGGGGCGGCTGCGCCAAACGAGGGCGCGTCCAGCGCCGTCCACGTGGCCCACGACAACGACGTCGAGGCGGCTTTGCAAATCAGAGGTGGTCATCGATGTAGTTGTTGATGACGCTGACCACGTTGACCGACTCGGCCCCCGCGGAGTACGCACAACTGCCTTGGACGTGCACCTTGCGGCCCGCAATCTCCAATTGATCCAAGCGGGCCACGAACGGCCAGATGACGTCCATTGGTTCCTGGCCATCGGCCCACAGGTCCTGCTTGTTGACCATCACCAGGATGTGCTTCAAGCGATTCTGGCGCGGTGAATAGCGGCGGTAACCATCCAAGAATTGGTCCAGGAAGCGGCTCCACTGCCCGCGTTGGGCCTCCGTCTCCGGGGCGGCCAAGACCAGCACCAGGCCATCGACCTTCGTGGTCGCCAACAGGCTAACCCACGCGTCGGTGTCCTCGCCGGGCACGTCGCGGCTGCGGATGGGCAGCATGTACCGGTTGTAGCCTCGGGGCACGACGGTGACGTCTTCGCTGACCTGCGTCGACTCCATGGAGCGGTCCTGGATGCCCTTGAGGCGCATCAGAATCTGCGTCTTGCCCACACCCGGCGGGCCGACGATGGCCACCGTGATGTTGCGCGTCGCGTTGAACAGCAGCCAGATGAGCAGGCCGTTGCCGAGGTAGCTGAGCCACAGCACCAGCATCACCAGCACGTCGGCGTTCTCGTAGGGCAGGTTGTACGTCAAGGGCGCCAGCGTGATGCGGCCCATGCTCAACAGCACCAGGGGCAGCGCGACCGGGATGGCGATGACGCCGGCCAAGCCCATGACGAGACGCTTGGCCAATGGCTTCGGGATCTGCCAAATGCGCAGCCCCAGCCCCGCCAACAACAGCGCATAGCACAGGAAGCTGGACAGGAGCAG
>JBFKTF010000226.1:0-2372 GCA_041636435.1 Thermoplasmatota archaeon | reverse complement strand
AGGGCAGAAGAGCACCGGCACCCACACCATCCGCTTCCAATTCGACCTGCCATTGCAGGGCGGCGACCGCTTCAGTCTCCGTGCCGACGACGGCGAGATTCACCACGAGGTGCTGGTGCAGGCGGTCCGCAGCGACGGCCGCAGCCTCGAATCCAGCATCCTCCACCTTCAAAGCGCCCAGGGCAACCTGCAATTCGAGCCCCTGCGGGTGGATGGCGCCAACGCCTGGTTCAACCTCACCGACGCCCAGCTCCTGCAACACGGCAGCACTGCCTGGACTCTCCGCTTGCAACAACCGGGAGACGTCACCCTATGGAGCAGCTACCAGAAGGAAGGCCCGCAGCCGGCGTTGGCCACCAAGAGCGACGGCACCAAGGTCCGCATCGTCGACAGCGATGGCGACGGCTGGGCCGACGACATCGACAACTGCAAGCACGAACAGAATGACCAGGCCAACCTCGACGGTGACCTGTACGGTGACGTGTGCGACGACGACATGGACGGCGACGGCCACAAGAACGACGCCGAAGACGCCGTGGGCGCCGACCCCCGCAACCCCAAGAGCACGCCCGACGACATCGACGCCGATGGCGCCAGCAACGACGAAGAGATTGCCGCCCGCAGCGATCCCCGCGACCCCAAGAGCACGCCCCGCGACCCCGATGCGGACGGATTCAACAACCGCATCGAAAACGACAGCGGCAGCGACCCCTTCGACGCGGCCAGCACCCCGATGGATCCCGACGCCGACGGGCACGAAGACACCGACAACTGTCCCCGCGTCCACAACAAGATGCAACTGGATGCCGACGGCGACGGCATCGGTGACGCCTGCGACGACAACCCCAACGACGGGCCCACCGGCGACGCGGACGGCGATGGCGTCGTCAACCAAGACGACAACTGCCGCCGCACCCACAACCCCGATCAAATCAACACCGACGGCGACAGCCTCGGCGACGCCTGCGACATGGACCAAGACAACGACGGCGTCGTGAACGCCGGCGACGCCTTCCCCCTCGACGCCAACGAATGGAGCGACAACGACGAGGACGGCATCGGCGACAACACCGACTCCGACGACGACAACGACGGCCTCAGCGACGACGCCGAGATCGCCGGCGGCACCGATCCGTTCCTGGCCGACACCGACGAGGACACCTTCAGCGACCTCGACGAACTGCGCATGGGCACCAACCCCCTCGACCACCACGACCCCGCCTACTTGCCCACCCAGGCCAGCGCCGAGGTCGTGGATGGACGCGCCGTCGTCACCTGGACGCCCCGCGAAGACGACCGCATCGGCTCCTACATGGTTTGGGTGCGCGAGGACCTGCGCATCGTGGGCATCCTCGATGCCGGCGACGAAGCCCGCATCGTGGACCTCGACGCCACCGGCAACGCCACGTACGCCATCCAGCCCCTGTTCCACGGGGCGGCCCCGACGCCCGACGCCACGCGCAGCCTGGACGCCACGCTCATCGTGCGCGGCCAGCTGCTCGACAACAGCCAAGGCGAAGCAAGCGGCGCCGGCAGCGACGCCTCCAGCAGCTCCGCAGCCCTCGAGCCCAGCGGCGAAGACGCCCCCGGCCTCGGCCTCGTGGCGATGCTGGCCGCCCTGGGGGCCATCGTGGTGGTGCGCCGCCTACGGGTCCGGTAGGACCGTTGGCTGCAGCGCGTCGAGGTCCGCGTCCAAGAGGCCGCTCAGTTCGTCGTGCAACCGCACGATGGCCTGGGCGGCCCGGGGCAGTCCCTTGGCCACGTACTTCGCCTCCACGTGCTCCAAGCTCTGGCGCTTCTCACCCGAATACAGGTTGTCCGCATGGG
This sequence comes from Thermoplasmatota archaeon, assembly GCA_041636435.1. Classification (GTDB taxonomy): domain Archaea; phylum Thermoplasmatota; class E2; order JACPAO01; family JAHFTW01; genus JBFGSX01. The sequence goes on along the minus strand of JBFKTF010000226.1, from coordinate 545 downwards.
CGACGATTTTCTCTTCCAAGCTGCGAGGAATGAAGTCCCGCTCCGGCAACAAGGCGGCCTGGGCGTCTTCGGGCGCGATGCCTGCTCCGGTGTGGGTCTCGACGATGCGGGCCAACGGCTCTGGCACCGGCGGGGGTTGGCGCAACAGGTCGGCGCCGAGGTAGGCGTGGTCGAGTCCGTGGCTGATGCTGCGGCCAATGTCGTGCAACAACGCACCGCGCGCCACGAGATCCGCGTCCACGTCGTGCCCGGCGCGGATGGCCGCGTCGGCCATGGCGCAGGCCAAGCCTTCGACGCAGCGGCAATGCTTGAGGACCCAGTCGGCGGGCTGCGCCGCCACCAGGCGTTGCCAGGCTTCAGGCCTCGAGGGTAGGGGCGACTTCATCGATGCGCTCCTGCAACGCCGACACCACCGGCGAATTGTCCAGTGGCTCCATCGGTTCGTCGCAGACCGGGCAATGGAACCCAATGTCCATGGCGTCTTCGAACACCATGCGGCGATGCAAGTGGCGGCACGCGTAGAACTCGTGGTCCTCTTCGAACTT
>JBFKTF010000225.1:0-2419 GCA_041636435.1 Thermoplasmatota archaeon | reverse complement strand
GTGTGCGTCGCCTGGTGCTACTTCGGCGGCTACTTGCAGGGCTTCCTGGGGGACATGGTCACCCTGGGCAACCCGACGTACGCGCGCCAGACCGGCAGCGGTGGCGACATCGGTTGGGACTTCGGCGTCGTCGAGATTCCCAGCCAGTACCATGACCTGATCCGCCCCGAGATGCCCATGTGGAACGGGCCCACCGGCACCGATGGGTTCGAGGGCACGGGCCGCAGCGTCGTGCACTACGGCAACGGCGTCGAGGCTGGCACCACGGTCGCCAGCAAGGGCCGCACCGGCACCACCCTCAACGACGGTGACAGCACCAGCTGGCAAGCGCTGGTCAGCATCGCCGGCGGCGACTCCGGTTCCGCCATCAACCACGGTGTGCTGGGCGGCGGCGACGTCTTGGAAGGCGGCGCCGCGCTCGGGCTGGTCACGCATGGACTCGTGGTGCCCGGCGTGCCGCTTGGCTGGGGCACCAGCATCGAGCAAGCCATCAGCATGGGCCGCGAAGCTGGCCTGAGCCTCGAGGTCGTCTTGGCCGGCGGCGGCAGCAGCGGTGGCGGCGACCCCCCCGCCCCCGAACCTGCCCCCGCAGCGCTGAGTGCCGCCAAGGGCACGAAGGGCAAGAACAGCGTCGTGGACCTGTCCTGGAGCAGCGGCGGAGGCACGGTCGATGTCTACGTCAACGGCAACCTGGACGCCACCGTGAGCAACTCGGGCAGCCACACGGACAACCTGGGCAAGAACCCCAGTGGCTCCTTCACGTACCGGGTCTGCAACGCGGGCACCAGCGACTGCAGCAACGACGCGACGGTCGTCTACTAGGCGAACCGCGTTCCTCTTCCTCTCTTTCCTTGTTCAATGCCCGGCCCGCTTGCGCAGCCAGGCATCCCATCGCGCCTTGCGGACGGTCAGGTAGACGAGGCGCATGCCGACTTCCACGACCGTCAGCAACACGAGGAAGTTGAGCACCACGGACCACTGGTCCACCAACTCGAACAGCGCTTCGTTGCCGGCCCAGATGCCGGCGAAATTGCCATCCACGAGATAGAAACCAAGCAGCGCCAGAGGCAACATCTTGGCCATGTCGTGGGCAGTGGGTTCGCTGATGTAGGACGCCAGCCGGACGGCGAGGACGATGGCCATGCTGAGTCCGAAGATCTCGATGGGGGGCCGCTGGCTACCCAGGAACACGAGGTTCAAGGCCAGCAGCATGAAAAACAGGAATCCGACGAGGGGCACCAGCACCAGCGCTTTCAGTTCCCTTTGCCACAGGGGGCCCAACGCGATTTGCCGCTTGATTTCTTGTTGGGCGGCTTCGGTCGCTTCCTTGGTCTGGCTGGCGGCGGCCACGATGGCGACCTTGGCGTCCGGGTCCCGGATGGCTTGCTTGGCCAGGCCCTTGGTCTCGATGGCGGCGTCCCGGGCCTCCTTGATCTTGGTCTCAATCTCGATTTCTGCTTCCACGTCCGCCTTGCGCGCGAACATGCGGCGCTTGCTGATGACCTCGTAGAACACGTTGACAATCAGACCGTAGACAACCACGGCCATCGTCGTCTGGAGGACACGCCAGGCCACGCCGCCGGAGAGCCATTCGACCATGCATCGCATGCGGCGTGCCTGGGTTTGAGTCTGCGGGTCCGCCTCAAGCCCAGCGCGCCAAGTACCGGTCCAGGCGCAGCTTCTTGCGCGCCGAATCCGACGTCATGCACCGGACCTTGCCAAACACGGCCCGTTCGGTCCAACCACGATCGTAGCGGCCGAGGCACCACATGATGCCGGAGACCGAGTTGGGGTCCCGCCCATCGAGCGCGTAGCGGTCGTTGAGCAGCAGCATCCAGTCCAAGGCCGTGCGGCTGTCGGGAGCCCATTCGAGGATTTTCTTGCCCCACAACATGCGCATGTAGTTGTGGATCACGCCGTCGCCCAGCAACTGCCGTTGCGCCGCGTTCCATAGTGCGTCGTCCGTTCCGGCGGATTCCAACGTGGCCAAGTCGTAGGGGGCCTCGCGGTCGGCTTCGTGGGCGGCCAAGGTATCGCGGGCGAATTGGGGCAGGCTGTCGTAGGCCGTCCAGTCGGGGTTGTGGCGGGCCTCGATGTGCCCCAGTTCGCGCCACGTGATGACTTGGTCCAGGAACGCTTCGGCGCCTTCCGAGAGGCCCCACCAGCCGGCGCGTTGCCCCTTGGCATCACCGACACGCAACGGATCCCAGCCCTCGTCGTCGAGGATGTGCCAGACCACTTCGGCGGCACCGATGTGGCCAAAGTGCAGGTACGGCGAGAGCCCCGATTCGGCCTCGGCGTCGGGGTGGTTGCGTTCCAAGTAGCGCTTGGTGTCGAATGCCTCGAGGCGGGCACGGGCCTCGTCGCGACCCCCGGGTGCATCGACGGGCGCGGGGCCGCCAAGGGACGGAGCGTTGGT
>JBFKTF010000224.1:0-2446 GCA_041636435.1 Thermoplasmatota archaeon | reverse complement strand
GCGATGGAACGCATGGGCCATCAGCCTCCTTGGCAGAATAAGACCTGATTGGACGCGTTGTCCATCAGTTCAACAACGTGCTTAGACTTCCCAAACGCCGTCCCGATTCTGCACCGCTTCCACTTGTGGCGGCTCGACGGGCGGGTCAATGGCCTGCGCCATGCCGCCATCGACGGTGGCGTCGTTGACGGAGTCGACCAGCGTGATCTCGCCCATGAGGCGCAGTTCGACGGGCTTCTTGGCCAAGCGGGCCAGGATGGCCTGCGCTTGCATCATGACCTTCTCCTGGTCCAAGCGCCGTTGGCCGCTGGGGACGTTGGCGGGGTAGCCGCCGAGGTAGATGGTGAGGAATGCCTTGCGGAGGCGGTTCTGGACGATGAGCGTGGAGGTGGCGAAGCCGGCGGGGAGGCGGATCTGTTTGTTGTGGGCAATGAAGCCGGTCTCGCCGCCGTCTTGCCATTCCCAACCGTCGAAGCCCATCTCCCGTGCCTGGAGGGGGCCCCAGAGGACCGTCTGCAGTGGCGGCACGTCGGCCTCCCACTTGGCGACCCAGGCGCCAGCGTCCATCACGTCCATGGAAGCCAAGACCTTCCGTTGGTTCAAGGCGGTAACGAAGTGGAGTGAAGGCACAAACCCCATCCTTGACCGGCGGCATGGCTGGCCGTGGTCCTGGCACGCCGCGTCGGCTCCGTCCGCCCCTACCCGCTCGTGCTGTTGCTCTACGTCGGGACGTTTGGGTTGTATGGCATCTATTGGCACTACAAGGCCCACCACGAGGTCTACCGGCAATTCGAGTTGGACCTGGAGCAGCGCCTCGAAGGCGTCGTGTGGTTGTTGTTGGATCGTGCGTTCTTCCCGCTGCGCTGGGTGTTCCAGCACGGCTTCGTGGGCAACGTCCAGCACGTGCGGCGCCGCATGGGTTTGAAGGACGGCATCGATCCCGCCATGTTCCTGAGCCTGGTCATCCCCGGCAGCAGCTTGGCGTACTTTGCGCTCATCATGCTCCTGACGGGCGCCGATGGCGGCCCCGACTCGGCGGCGTTCCTGTGGGCCTCGGCGGGCTCCTTTGCGTTCGCGGCGGCGCTGCAGATTCCGGCCTACGCGTTGCTGCAGCGCGACATGAACGACCTGTGGCGCGCCTTCGATGCGCGCATGGAGGAGGTCATGCCTCGGTCGGGAGGCTGGCGACCCATCGCTCCAACCAGCGACGTGTCATCCGTGGCAACAACGCCATGATGAGGGTGAACCAGCCCAGCAGGACGACCACGGTGTTGCTGACCAACCCGGCGACGTCGGCCAGGAACGGGACCAGCAGGCTGCTGGCGCCCAGCACGATGGCCGAGTAGTTGTTGACGTAGTGCAGGGCCACGGCGGGGGCGACGGCCAACCACCGGGTGCGCACGTCGCGGGCTCCCAGGGCCGCATGGTAGACCACCATGCTGGCGCCGGTGCTGATGGCATGGAACGCGATGCGCCAGTAGTAGGAGGAATCGGGTTCCGATGGGTACGTGGTGACGTGTTCCAACACGCCAAACCCGGCGCCCACGGCCAAGGCAATGGGGACGCGCAGGAAACCCCAAGCCCAGTGGTCCCAGCCGTCCATTCGAGCCCCCCGCAGCAACCAGGACAAGCTCAAGCCAATGAGCAGGGCCAGGCCGAACTTGACCATCTCTTCGAAGATGGGCGCGCCGAGGATGATTTGCAAGTGGATGGGGGCTTGGCGCACGAACACGGCGGCAAAGCCCATCCCAAACATCACCGCGGCAAAGCGCCAGGGCCGCACGGCGATGCGCTCCACGAACCGGCCCCGTCCGTCGTCCGGGTCGGCGGCCGCAAAGAACCGGTCGGCGGGGATGCCCCGGTGGCCGACCTGCTCGCCGCCTTCGATGCCGACGATGCTGCGGTCGTAGAACAGGCTGGGATCGATGCGCTTCATGGAGCCTCCAGGGCGCCGAAACCGGGGCAGCGGCCCCAGTCGCGTTTCCAAGAACACGCGTCGCATGTTTTGAGGATGCTCACGGCCCGGAGCCACAACAGCCCGATGAAGGCCAGCCACATGGTGATGAGCAAGCCGATGCGGGCCCACAAGGGCAGTGGCAAGAACAGGATGGCGGGAATCGCCAACGCGACGGCGGCGCCGCCCAGGGCCTTGATGGTGGCCCGCGCAGCGCGGCCAAGCCGCCGCCGCATGCCAAGCACCTGCGGGAACCCCATCAGCACGGCCATGCCGAACAACAACGGCGCATCCACGCCGGCGCGGAGAGCGACGAAGGCCAAGGGCGTGGCAATGAGGAAAACGGGCCAGAACATGGCGCAGCCGCTGCACACGGGGCCGAATCGGTCCCCGTCGAAGCGGTCACAGAGGGGGTGGTGCCGGATGGCCAGACGCAGGGCGACGGCCCATTCAGCCATGGCGCATGGTGAGCATGTTCCACGCCATCACCAT
>JBFKTF010000223.1:0-2470 GCA_041636435.1 Thermoplasmatota archaeon | reverse complement strand
TCTCCGGCGTCATGATGCTGCAGCACATGGGCTGGCACGAGGCCGCCGACCTAATCCAGCAGGGTCTGGCCGCCAGCATCAGCCAGAAGCGCGTCACGTACGACTTCGAGCGCATGATGGAAGGCGCCACGCTCCTGAAGTGCAGCGAGTTCGGCGACGCCATCATCGAGAACATGGGCACTCCGGCCATCCCGGCCTAGACCCAGCGTTTCCGTCCTCTTCCCCTTCCCCCACTCAACCTCTTTTATTGCAACTCGATTGCCCAGCGTGGCCGACTTGCAAGACGTTCTTGGCAGCGACTGGGTCGTCCAGCAGCGCGCCGAGGGCGGGGCCATCTTGGTGATGGGGCTGTCTGGCCGCATCCATCACGCCGATGACGACGTGTCCCGTTTGCTTGAACGGGACGAACTTCCCAGCAACGCGTTCGAGATGATTGCACCCGGCCACGCATTGCAGGCCAGCGGCATGGTGGTCAAGTACGTGGGGCGCCCCGTGGTGGGCTGGTTCCCGATGACCGATGGCCGTTCCCGGCCGGTGTGGTGTCGGTTCCACGTACAATGGCCCCGCGGCCTGCTGGCCTTGGCTTTGTGGAAGGAAACGGATCCGGCCCGCTGCAAGGTCCACGCGGAGCCGCTGGATTAGGCGGCGGCGTGCACCCGGCGCAACAAATCGTCCGGGTCGAAGGGCTTGCTGACGAAGTCGTGGATACCGGCCCGCTTGGCGCGTTGTTTGATTTCCGGGTCGGCAAAGGCCGTCATCAGGATGGCCGGGACGTCCGGGTAGCGAGCGTGCAGTTCCTGGATGAAGGCAATGCCGTCCATGCCGGGCATCTTGAAGTCGGTCAAGACGACGTCCGGGGGCCCCTGGATGCGTTCCAGCGCCGCCTCCGCCGATGGAGCGGTGAGCAACTCGACGTCGGCGCCATCCCAGAGCAAGGCAATGGACTCGAGAATGTCCGGTTCATCGTCGACCACCAGTACTTGCATCACGTTGCCTCAAGTTCGAATTCGAACGTCGCTCCCTGACCGGGGCCGGGGCTCGACGCATGCAGGTGAGCCCCGTGGGCATTGATGAACCCTTGTGCAATGTAAAGGCCGAGGCCGGAGCCTGGGGCCATGTCTTCGTGCATGCGCACGAAGGGCGTGAAGACGCGGTCCAGTTGCCCGGGATCGAGGCCAGCGCCGCTGTCTTGGATGGCGACACGGACCTTGCCGTCGCGGCGCTCGGCCGTGGCGCGTACGGTGCCGCCGCGCGGCGTGAACTTCAAGGCGTTGCTCAGCAAGTTGTCCAGGACTTGGTGGATGCGGTTGGCATCGGCCTGGACGCGCAATTGGTCGCCCACGTCGACGTGCAAGGTGATGCCGGCTTCGTGGCCTGCTTCCTGGAAGTCCTCCACGGCGTCGCGGACCACGACGGCCAGGTCCAATTCCTCCAAGTCGATCTGGACGGTTCCGCTCTGGAAACGGGAGGCTTCCAGCAGGTCGCCCACGAGGCCAGACAAGCGATTGAAGTTGCGGCTCAGGATGTCCATCGCCTTGGCCTTCTGGGCGGCGTCCAGGTCGCTCCGCTCCAATACCTTCAGCGTGGCGCGGATGGGCGTCAGGGGCGTGTACAGTTCATGGGCTGCGGCGTTGATGAAGCGGGTCCGGAAGGCGTCCTGTTCCTGCAGTCGCTCCAGGTCCCGCCGTTGCTGTGCCGCCGCTTCGGCGCTCGCTTCGGCTTGTTTGCGCTCCGTGACATCCCGCACGGCGGCGGCCACGAGGCGTCCTTCGTCGGTGTCGATGGGGCTGAGGCTGATTTCCACCGGGAACTCCGAACCGTCGGCATGCAGCGCGAACAACTCCAGGCCACTGCCCATGGAGCGTGCCTTGGGTGCCGCAAAGAAGCCGTCACGGTGTCCTACGTGGCGGGAGCGGAAGCGCTCCGGAATCAGCATCTCGATGGTCTGGCCCAGCATGGCGTCCTTCCCGTAGCCAAAGGTGGCCTCGGCCTGTGCGTTGGTCAGCACGATGCGACCATGGTCGTCGACGATGACCATGGCGTCGGGAGCGGACTCCAGCAGGCTGCGGAACTTTCGTTCGGCGCGCACGCGGTCGGAGGTGTCCCGAATGGAAGCGGCCACGATGCGATGGTCGTCGACCTGGATGGGGCTGAGGCTCACCTCCACCGGGAACTCGGTCCCGTCCTCGTGGAGAGCAAACAAATCCAGGCCCTGGCCCATGGGCCGCACGTGGGGATCGTCGATGTAGCCATCGCGATGCCCCACGTGGCGGTCCCGGAACCGGCTGGGAATCAGTACCTCGATTGGTTGCCCCAGCATGGCCTCGCGGGACCGGCCGAAGAGGGCCTCGGCTTGCTGGTTGGCCAAGACGATGCGACCGTTGTGGTCGACGCAGACCATGGCATCGGGGGCGACCTCCATGAACTGAAGGAAACCGGCATCCAGTGGGGCAGACAACGACGTGGGAGT
>JBFKTF010000222.1:0-2508 GCA_041636435.1 Thermoplasmatota archaeon | reverse complement strand
GGTGAATTGACCATGTGGCTCGGCGTCGCCGTGTCGACGGTCGTCGGCTACGCCACCTTGACGTGGCTCATTGGCTTCGTCAAGCACCGCGGCTTGCACCCATTCGCATGGTACTGCTGGGCCGTTGGGTTGGCGACGCTGGCGTGGGCCTACGTGGGCAACCCATAGGCGCCTCGACGCGTCTCCGGCTTCGCCGCAGAGTACAGTTTGCGGCGCCCGAATTGCTCCACCAAGACCACGTCGTTGCGTGCCAGGCGCTCCAATCGGTGCTGCGTGGTGCTACGGCTCCAACCCCACTCCCGAACGGCGGTGTCCAAGATGTCCTTCTGCATCATCTTCGGGTGCTGTTCGATGAGCGCATGCAAGCGCGCCAGCTCGGGTTCGCGGAGCATGACCACCTGTTCCCAGGTCTGGTCGAACTTGCCGTGGTTCTCGAAGAATCGCACGGTCTGCCGATGGCGGTGCTCGACGATGAGCTGGCATCGCTGCAAGACGCTGAGGTGATGCCGGCAGGTGCCGGCGGGGATGCCGGTGGCGCGGATCAGTTCGCGGAACGTGGCGCCTGGATGGGCGTCGATGTAGTCCTTGAGGGCCCGTCGGCGCGGATGTTCCAGCGCCTCGTCCGGGGGCAGGCGCGTGAACAAGGCCGACGCGAAGGCGTACTTGGCCAATAGGCCGGCGGCCGTGGCGAGCAGGCCGACCGTGGCGACCGGAACGGCCTTGGACTCCAGGAAAACCGGGCGACTGTCGACCACGGCGGGTTGTTCGCTTTGGACGGTGGCGTGCAAGCGGTCGCCATCCGACGTGAAGCCCTGGATGGCCATGGGGCCGTGGAACCGCCACGATCCGTCGCGCTCCGTCGTGCCAAGTTCGCCGGTGATGTCCCCCGAGGCCAAGGGCAAGACCACGTCGCCAATCCACTGAAGCTCTGGATTGACGATCGTCAGGAAGCCCGCGGCGTCGTTGATTTGGGTTCGAAGCTGTTCGACATGGACGACGAGATGGCGGTATTCGATGACGTCGGCTTCGTTGGCGTTCGTGGTGCGGATCGCGCCCGTTTCGATGACCCGGTCGCCGAAGCGTACGTCGAAGCCGTAGAATTCGATGGTGCCTGTGGCGCAGTCGACGTGAATGTCTCCGGTGGTTTCAAAGGCGGCACCGTCACCCCAATCCCAGGAGCGAACGGCCGGGAAGCTGGCCGCGTCGCCGCCGAGGATTTGGGCCGCGTTCGTTTGGGTTACGCCGTGGAGTTGGAGGTCGCCCTCGAGTTGCGTTTCGCAGCGGGTCGCCCTGGCGTGGACGGTGCTCCATTGCGTGGAGGTAGCTTGGATTTGACCGGTTGCTTGGCCGGCATCAATTTGTTCGGGCTCGGTGCCCCAACGAGTGTCCAAGATGTCATCCATGACGACTTGGCGGGTGCTGTAAAGTTCCCATTGGATTGGTTGGCGTTCGAGATTGATTTGTTGGTTGGTTTCCAGGAGAATTTGGAGATCTCCCGTTGCCTCCCCCTCGCCTTCAGCTTGCATGGGCGGGGCGAAAGAAACGGTAGATTCGTAGGTGGCCGCGGCGGCTGGGAGTAGCAGGAGAGCTGACGCTAGGAGGATGAGTTTCATTCTTGCACCACCTTTGTCAGCACATAGTCCGCCCCGAGAATTGCGCCTGCAGGCACGAGACCGCTAGCGCCTGCTGGAGACTGGCGGAGCTTCGCCGCCTCTAGCTCCTCTTCCGCATGCAGGTCGCCAACCACTGCCAGTTGATCCCCGCGCCATACCTCTTCGATCTTAAGGTAGACCAAAGGCTCAACCGAGCTCACCCAAATGTAGGTCACTACCTGGCTACCTTCGCCAAGGTTCCTCACTTCGGGGTAGGTCAGGCTAAGGGCGGCACCACCCAGGTCGGCGGTTGCACCAGCACGACCACCATCCACCAACGAAATGTTTGCCTCACCGCGTTTTTGCTCTGCCGAAGGCCACCAGGCAGCCAGGGAATCGTGACTCACGTACGCCGAGAGCCCGAACATCAGGGAATCGTAACGGCCAGCAATTGGCGACGGCTGTGGAACATCCAAATTGTTGTGCCCGTCGAATACCAACGAAACGCCCTTGAGGACTTCAAGACCCCCATTGTCAACTTCTTCGCACTCGAGGATGAATAGGAAGTAGTCCGCTTTCCAAACGTACGGCTCCTCCCACCCTTCAGGTGGACTCCACGGGCTGGTTTCCGAGCTGTCGGTTGCCACAACTTCGCTACCGTAGCATCCCCGCAGGACGACCGTATCGCTATGGTACAGCTCATCGAGCGGCAACGAGGCCGGCTCAGGAGCCGTCGAGTTGGCAACCGCGAGGTCAGGTTGGCCCCCGTCGAAGTCGATTTCCTCTGGGCCAGGGCCCCCTGTTATGCCCGCGCATCCAGCAGTTGCGGCTACGATGAGCACTAGGCCGAGCCTAAGGCCAGTCATTCAGCCACCTCGCCATGCCATCGAGGGGAACCTTGGGGTCGCCAACTCGC
>JBFKTF010000221.1:0-2525 GCA_041636435.1 Thermoplasmatota archaeon | reverse complement strand
GGCCTGGATGATCAAGGGCACGGAGCCGGGTTCGGTGCCGTCGTCGGCGGTGGTGGGCAGCCAGTAGGAGATGTCGATGTCGGCGCCGTCGAGGGCGGACTCCAGCACCACGGTGGCCACGGGCGCGATGCCGAAGATGCCGTCGTCGAGGGGCAGGCTGCCGCCCAAGGGGTTGTCGAAGCGCCAGTCACCGTCGAACACGCTGGCGGTGCCGGGGGCCACCGCCGACGGTGTGCCGGCCACCGGTTCGGGGGTCGGAGCGGGGGTGTCCACGGAAGCACAACCGGCCAACAGGGTCAAGCACAACAATCCGGCCATCCACACGGCGCGCATGGAGGCCCAGTGGGGGCCCTGGAACTTGGAGATTGTGGGGCCCCAGCGGAGCCGAGCTGGGATGCGCCGGGAAGCGCCACCGCTTGGGGCCACGATGGGTACCCGCCCAAACTCCCTATTTTCTCTGTTGGAAGGTACTACTTGGGACACCCCCCGTGGGGGGTCATCGGCCCGCCGACGTTTTGCGGACCTTGCCACAAGGATTAAGGGGAAATGCTCCACGTCAGCACTAGATGGTCATGAAGTCCGCAATGCAGACGCTGAGCGTGCTGACGGCCGGAGCGCTGCTTCTGGCGGCACTTCCGGTGGATGCGCAAGAGCTCGAGCCCGGCATTTACAATCCCAAGCAGTCCACGCCGACGACGATGTACTTCCACATCAACGGCTTCCAGGACTTCCCGGTGAACACCCAGAAGCCCAGCGACAAGTACGCTGAGAGTGTCCAGGTGGGTCTGGCCACGCACAGCTCCTGCGCTGCGGACCCCACGGGCACGCAGAGGTTCACCTCCGGTAGCCACCACACCTGGTACGGCTACTCCAGCCCCTCCATCGTCGAATACGACGTCGACGAGAACGGCAAGCCCCGCATCCACCAAGAGCGCGGCATCAGCTACGATGTCCAGCTCGATGGCAACGTGGTGCCCAAGTTCACCTGGTTCCTCGAAGGCCGCAACCCCGACGCGGTCCCAACCAACAGCCAGCACCCCCCGATCAGCAACGTCATCGTCCGCGCCACCATGCGCGAAGGTGACGACGTCAGTGTGGGCAACGAGGCGTTCAACCAGGGCGCCATCATCGCCCAAGGCCAGAGCCTGCCCACCACCCTCGCCGGTGGCGCCACGGGCGGCGAAGGCCAGGACGCCGGCCAAGTGGAGGCCATCCAGGACGGCGACCGCTGGATCTACAAGTTCGAGTTCGACCTGGACTACGACAAGACCATGATCGACAAGGACGAGTCCTTCAACGTCCGCGTGGACGCCTTCATGGACAACCCCTACTGCAACGACCCCAGCAGCAGCGAAGGCGGCGACTACGCCATGCTCGACTACGCTCTGGTCCACACCAGCCCCGACTTCCGCCCCAAGCTCGCTTGGGCCGTCATGAACCCCCTCTACATCGAAGCGCTCCACCCGCAGTTCGTCGGTGACGACCTCGTCGTCCACACCGCCAGCAACAGCCCCTGGGGCAGCTACGACGTGCAGGGTGACATCGCCATCGAGCAGCCCATGAAGCTCGAAATCAACGGCCCCAGCCCCGCGCTGAGCCTGGACCAGGTCGCTCTGGTGGAGAACACCCGCGGCCACCACAACCACAACAAGGCCGTCACGGCCACCTGGCTGTGGGACTTCCAGGCCGACCAGGCCAAGGACGGTGTCTACACGGTGCAGTTCAAGGTCAAGAACGACCAAGAGACCGCCGAGGCCACCGCTGTCGCCACCTTCACCATCGGTGCCGGCAAGGCCGAGGTCTGCGCCAAGAACGTGGGTGACAACGACTTCGTCTGCCAGGAAGCCACCGAGGGTGTCTTCGCGCAGGATGAAGAGAGCCCCGGTCTGCCCCTCGTGGGTCTGCTGGCTGCCCTGGGCGCTGGCGCCTACGTGATCCGCCGCCGCAACTAAGCCGGCAGCGATTCCTCTTCCCCTTTCCCCTTCCTTTGATGCATGCGCTTGGTGGTGTTGTTCCTGTTGCTCGTGCCCGCAGCGGGCGCATTGGGCATCGACAACCCCGTCGGGGCCCATGACACCACGTTGCACCTCCACTTGGATGGCAACCAAGATCTGCGCATGACGCCCCAAGCGCCCCCAGCGCATTGGGAGCAGAACGTGGTCGCGGGCCTCATTGGCAGCAACTGCGTCACCACGCCGGGCCAAACTCTGACGGATCAGCAGCACCACACGTGGTACGCCATTGTGTCCCCGACGCCGGTCCGTTACAGCGACAGCGGCATCGTGTTCTCCGATCGCGGGCTGCGGGGCGACCTGTACCTGTCCGAGGGCACGATTGGCTTGGATTGGTACATCAACAACACAGCCTACCTCATGGCCCACGGACCCCCGGCGCCCCAGGTCAGCTTGCGCGCCACGCTGCGCGAGGGGGACACCATCAGCGTCGACAACCAGGCCATGAACCGTGGCCGCATCCTGGCACAAGCAGAAACCGAGCCCGCCGTCCTAGCGCCCGGGCTGGATTCG
>JBFKTF010000220.1:0-2562 GCA_041636435.1 Thermoplasmatota archaeon | reverse complement strand
GCTCGTGAAACCGAGGCTGACTTCGCTGCCAGTCTTGGGGACCAGGTTGATGTCAACCTTCACGGAATTGCCCAGGTCGATGTCCGTAGACGCGCCCGTGGCGCCAAACGTGACCTTCACCAAATCTCCGGTAGTCATGACCCAAACGGGGGTACCGGCACCTGCGTCGATGGAGTTGTCTTCATCGCGAATCTCGGTCACCGTGAAGTCGGTCTTGTCCGAGATTGACGTGGCGTGGTCCAGCACGTGGAAGTTGGTACCATCGTTGTACTGGATAATCATCGTCTTGAGGTCTACTGGTTCCGCGCCAGGGGCGAGGGAGATGAAAAGATCCACGTACTCGAGGTTGCCACTGGTGGTGGCGCGGCCGCCAACGGCGCTCTGGACGACGATGGAAGTACCGACATTGGCGGTAGCTTCCTCACCGGTCTGGGTGCTCTTGGCTTGCAGTTTCTGGCTCGTGTCAATCAAGACGCCCGCAGCGACAGCAGCGACCAAGATCGTCGCGATGAAGACGATCATGGTGCCGATGCCGACCTGGGCGGCCTCATCGTTGTTCATGTTTCGGGTGTTCATTGTATCACCTGCGGACGCCGCCAGGGCGTCTCTAAACCCTCGACAAGCGCATGCCGGTAATTGAACTGCTGGACTCGGAACGGTTCCTATGTTGAAGACCGGCGGAGTTCCTACGTTGAAGAGTCCCCTATGTGTACCACGTTAAGTAGGGTCCAAGCTTCGTAAGAGAACCATGTCGATGTCGCGCGTGGCCATCGTCTGCACCCTGATGTTCCTGATTCCAGGAGTGGCTGGACAAACGCAGGTGGAGGTACCCGATCAGGTGGTGGGCACCCAGGTGGTGGTCAAAGTGACGGACATCGACACGACGGGATCGCCCGCGCCCACCAAGCTGGTGATGACCATCGGCACGGGTTCCGCCGCTGTGACGGAGCACTCACTGAGCGGCCTGGGCTCGACCTCCACGGGTGCGGTCACCTTCCTTGCGCTGGGTCAGGCGGGGTTGGTCCCGTGGACCTTGGCGCAGCACGATGGCAGCACGGCCACCACGTTGGCCCAGGGCCACGTCTTCGTCCAGGATGCCTTCTCTGGAATCGACGCCGCCATCGCCGCCGTCAAGGCCGACGTGAGCGCCCTGTCCACGAAGGTCAGCGACTTGGAATCTGAAGTGGGCAACACGACGGTGAGCGACGAACTCTCCGACTTGGAAGCGCAACTGACGGCCCTGCAGGCTGCCATCGCCAACGTGGGCACGGCGGTCACGGCCTTCGAGGAAACCAACTTCACGAAGATCTTGCAAGCCGCCGCACCCCCGGCCGAAGAGGAAACCGTCACGGCGGCTCCTTCGACGCTGAGCGTGGTGGGCACCGCAACGAATGTCACCTTGGCCATTGCCATCATCGCGTTGGTGGCCATCATGCAGTGGCAGTCGCGCAAGCGCCACCAGGAGGCAATGGTGTTCATGTTGGCCATGGCGGCCAAGATGAAGGTGACTCCCGATTCGCCCGAGTTCCAAACCGCTGTGGCGGCGCTCGAGAGCTAGGTCATCCGTTCGAAGGCCTGCACGTGGTGCTGGCACCAGCGCAGGTCGGGCACGGCCGCAGAATCCACCACGAGGATGTCGAGGCGACGCCTGGATTGCTTGGCGTGCTGGATGAAACGCTCCGCCTCCTGCAAGCGGTCGGCGCTGATGAGCAGCACGTTCTGGTCCATGGTGGCGACCGTTTGCCCACTGGCGTCCAGGATGAATGCCCCCGAGTCGACTTCACCTAGCAGGGCACGCACTCGGTCGTGTGGCTCGGTCATGGTGACCACGAGCAACGGCACGGGGTTCTCGTGAATCTCCAAGGAGCGCAAGGCGAGCCAACGCCGGGCGACCTCGGCGTCCGGGACGTGGGCCAAGTGAATCATGGACGTCAGCAACGTGCCTCTTCCATTCAATGGCCAATCTCGGGGTGAACGGGGCCTGCGGCCCTAGAGCAGCGCTTCGAAGGTGTCCAAGTGCGGTTCGCACCAGCGCAAATCCGGGCGGACCGCGTCGTCGATGAGGAGCACGTCCAGGCGTTGGCTCGACCGATGCGCCCGGGCAATGAAGTCGGTGGCCTCGCTGAGTCGGTGGGCACCGTCCAAGACGAGCGTATCGGCGGGGACCATGAATTGCGACCCGAATCCACTGGCGTCGACGATGAACGCGTGGCCTCCCACTTGGCTGGTGCTCACGATGCGCCGCATGGTTTGGTGGTCTTCGCTGACGGTCACAATCAGCAACGGCACTGGATTGGCTTCCAAGTGCCGCCGGCGCCGGGCGAGCCAACGCTGGGCAGCTTGCCGATCACGGACGTGCGCCAAGTGAATCATTGGTCGGGGAACGATTGGTGTCACTGGTTTGAGCATTGGGGGAGCTTCAAGCGCCACACCCCATTCGCGCTGTGGGATGCACAGCGTCATATAGTCCAGCACACGATTGCCTGCCATGGGCAGGACGTTGATCATTGAAGGGGGCGGCATGAAGGCCGCCTACGCCAATGGCGTCCTCAGCAGCTTCGC
>JBFKTF010000219.1:0-2582 GCA_041636435.1 Thermoplasmatota archaeon | reverse complement strand
CGGTGCAGGGCCCACGGTGATGGTCGCCGTGGTGGTGTGGGTGGTGCCCCTCAGCGCGTCGTCTTGACCCACCGGGATGTCCAGGACGTCGGGGCGCACTTGGATTGGCAGCCCCGCGTCGTTGCTGGCTCGGAGTTGCACCGTGAACGTGGGTGAGTTGGTGCATAGGTGGCCCGACACGTCCAGGCGCACGTTGGCCAAAGCGACCCCCGTTCCGTTGGCGACGTCCGGCTCTTGCAGGGACAGGGTGACGGTCGCCGTGGCGGGCGCCTGCGCCGTGGCGGGCGTGGCCAAGAGAAGGATGGCGAGCAGGACGAGACTGCGCACGCGGCCCGCAAGCGGGCTCGTGCTCATTGCAGTTCCGCCAAACGTTCGCGGAGCACCGCGATGACGAAGGGCTTGGGGACGAAGCCGACCACGGCCGGGTGGTCGAGGAGTTCCTGTTCGGGCGTGGCGCCGCTGAACAAGAGGACGCGGGTGGCGTCCATGTGCTCCAACAAGCCCAGCAAATCGAGGCCGGGCATGTTGATGTCTTGAAGCAACACGTCGGGTTGCTTGGCTTGGACTTCGGAGCGGATGTCTTGGCTGAGGGTGACGCCGTGGACTTCGTGGCCATCGAGTTCCAGGACCATCTGGGTGGTCTCGATGATGTCCTCGTTGTCGTCTGCGATGAGGATCTTCATGGCAGCGTGAACCAGAAAGCGGCACCACCATCGCTGGTGGCCCAGGCGTGGCCGCCGTGGCGAGCCACGATGCGGGCGACGGTGCTCAAGCCGATGCCCGTGCCTTCGATGTGATCGTCATGGGCCCGCTGGAAGGCCCGGAACAGGGCTTGGGCTTGCTCCTTGGGGAAGCCGGGACCATTGTCGCGCACCACGTAGGCCGGCCCTTGTTCGGTGGACTCCAGCTTGAACTCGATGCGGGGGGCCTCGCCGGCGTACTTCCAGGCGTTGCTGATGAGGTTCTGCAACAGGACGCGCATCAGGCCAGGGTCGGCCTTGGCGACAATGCTGGGCTGCAAATCGAACGTGACGTTGCGCTTGGGGTCGCTGGTCTGCAGGGCCTGGGCGACGTCGTGGGCGATTTCGGAGAGGTTGACCGTGCGCTTCTCCAATTCCTTGTTGCGCGCCGTGCTGAGGTCCAACAAGGCTTCGGCCATGGTGTGCATCTGCTTCACGGTGCGTTGCATCTTTTGCAAGTAGTTGCGGCCCGTGGCGTCCAGTTCCGTCTTGTACTGGTCGTTCAGGACCTGGGCGATGGTGCTGAGCACCGTGAGGGGGTTGCGCAGGTCGTGGCTGACCGTGTGGGCAAAGGCATCCAATTCTTGGTTGGCCGCCTCCAGTTCCTTCTGGGTGTTGATGAGGTCCGTGACCTCGGCGATGTAGCCGACCACTTCGACGACGTTGCCGTCGTCGTCAATGATGGGCTTGGGGTAGTGGCGGAAATGGCGGTCGCCGATTTGGTTGGTGAAAATCGTGGAGATGCCTTGGAACGCGAGTTCAAAGTGCTCTTCCAATTCGGGGCTGGCACCGCCGGGGAACAGCTCGTGCAGGCTCTTGCCCCGGATCTCGTCGGTGGTGAGTCCGAACTCTTCCGCGAGGCCGCCCTCGTTGAGGCTCCAGTAAATCTTGCCGTCGTCGCCCTTGAAGCAACGGAACAGGACGTCTGGCAGGATGCGCACGACGTCCATGACGTCGTCGTTTTGGAGCTTCTGCATGACCAACCGCGGGAGTCCCGCCTGCTTCAAGAACGTGCCCTCAAGGGTCGACCCTGTCCAACAGGGACTTGGCCTGTCGCACCAATGGGACGTCGACCATTTTGCCGTCGACCACGACGACCCCTCCGGAGCCGGCTCCGGCGGCCTCGGCGGCAGCGACGATGCGGCGGGCCCGCGCGATTTCTTCTTCTGTTGGGGTCCATGCGGCGTGGGCTGCGGCGACCTGGTCCGGGTGGAGGCACATCTTGCCCGCGTAGCCCAAGCCGACGGCTTCGTCGGCTTCGCGGCGGAAGCGGTCCGCGTCGCGGAAGTCGGCGGTGATCATGTCGATGGCGGCCACGTCGTGGGCGGCGGCGGCCAAGGCGACGAGGCTGCGGGGCACAGCCACTTCGGCGTTGTTGGGGGTGCGGCGCATGCCGGCATCGGCGGCCAAGTCCTCGGCACCAAAGGCGATGGCCGCGACCTTGTTCACATCGGCGATGGCTTGGGCCTGCAGGACGCCCTTGGCCGTCTCGACGATGGCCAGGATGTCGCAATCGGGGGCATGGGCCACGAGGGCTTCCAAGTCGCCGGCGTCCTCGGCCTTGGGGACCACCAAGATGTCCGGGGGGCACTCCATCAAGGCTTGCAGGTCCGCATCGCCGATGGGGCCCGGCCAGGTGTTGATGCGGACGGCGCGGCGGCACGCATCGCTGTTGCTGCGTTGCAGCAAGGCGACGACGTCGGCGCGGGCCTGGTCCTTCTGGTCCGGGGGCGTGGCGTCTTCCAAGTCGGCCACGACCACGTCGGCCGCGCCATTGGCCCAGGCCTTCTCGACGCGGTCGATGCGCGTGGCGGGCGTGAAGAGCACGCTGCGCCAAGTCAT
>JBFKTF010000218.1:0-2585 GCA_041636435.1 Thermoplasmatota archaeon | reverse complement strand
GCAGCTCGCGGTCCTGGATCGTCATGCGTTGCTCATCGACGGATTCGATGCGCACGTCCGCATAGGTCGCACCGGCCGCTGTGGCGCGTCGCAAGACGGTCTCCGGGTCCACGGCGTCGCACTCCGAGACGGAGGGTTAGCCGTTGTGCATGCTGGCCACGGCTTCCCCATCGTCGTCGTGGATCGCCAGCACGTGGTCCAGGCCTTCTTGCAGGCCTTCGTGGTGGGTGACGACCAGCACCTGGGAGTACAAGGTGCCCAACGATTGCAGGGCCTGCAACACCAAGCCCCGGCGTTCGCCGTCGAGGCTCCCAAACACTTCATCCAACGCCAAGAAGCGGATCTCGGCACCCCCCGCGCGTTCCAGCAACAAGCGGCTGATGGCCAAGCGGAGGGCCAAGTGCACGAGGTCCGCTTCACCGCCACTGAACCGGTCGATGGTGTAGGCGACGCCGTTGTCGGTGACGTAGATGTCGTACTGGTCGTCGAGCAGAATCTCCGTGTAGCGGCCGGCGGTGAATGCCGCGATGAGGCGGCTCGCCTCCGTCTGGATGGCCGGGCCGATGCGGGCGACCAAGTGGCTGCGGAAGCGATCCAATAGGCCGGTGCCGCGGTCGCCAGCCAGGAACTGCCAGTGCTGGTGGTCAATGCGCGCGTCCTCCAATTGCGCGGCGCGTTGCTTGGCTTCGGCCATGCGCGCTTCGGCGGCGGCCAACGCTGCCTTGGCGGCTTCTTGCTTGAGGCGCACGTCGGCCACGTCACGCTCTCCTTGCCGTTCCGCCAGTTCGGCGCCGCGCATCGCTTGCTCCGCCTGCAAGACGTCCGCTTGGGTGTCGGGCATCGCGGCGAGCTTGGCCCGCCACCCATCCACCGCTTCCGAAGCCTTGGCGACGTCATCGCGGCGTTGCTCCATCTCACCAGCAAGCCGAGGCAGCGCCTCGGCCATGGCGGCGGCGCGGGCGTGGCGCGCTTGGGCATCTTGGGCCTTGGCGAGTCGTTGCCGCAACGCCTGCATGTCGAGTGCTGGGCCCGGGTCGGGGGCGGCGGCCAGGTGCTGCTGGCAGGCCCGCAGCGCGTCCTCGATGCGCCGGCGGTCGCGTGCGGCTTCGTCGCGGGCGGCTTTGCGCCGATCGACGCGTTGCAATGTGGTTTCGGCGGCGTGCACCGCTTGCTCCGCTTGGGCCACCTTGGCCTTGGCCGCATGCAAGGCGGCTTGGGATTCGTCCAGTTCTTCGTGGAGGTGTTGCAGCATCGTGCTGGCATGGCCCGCCATGGGTCGTTCGCAGACGGGGCAGTCAGCATCTTCGCCCAGTTCATCGATGGCCTCGATGCGTTGCTGCGTGTGGCTCGTGCGTGCCTGCAGGTCGGCGGCCTCTTGCTGGACGGTCTGCAAGACGTGCTTGGCCTGGGCGACGGCTTGTGCCGCCTCGTCGACGATGGTGTCCTCCAGGTTCGGTACGACGTGGTCCTTGAGGCGTTGCTCCAGCATCGCTTGCTCGTCCAGCAATTCGGTGCGTCGCTCCCGAACGTGTTGGTCGTTGATGGCCTTCTCCACGGCCGCGCTGGCCGCATCCAAGTCGGCGGCGGCCGCGGCCAGGGGCTTGGCTTCGGTTTCCGCTTGTTGGGCGGCCTCGAGTTGTTCTTGGGTGCTGGCCAGGCGTTCTCGTGCGTGCTGCAGTGTCTGCTCGGCGGCCTTCCGGGAGGCGTCGGCTTCCCGTCGGCCGGCGTCGGCCTGCAAGGCGGATTGGTGCGCGGTGTTGGCTGCCTCCAATCGTTGCTTGGCCGCGTCCCAGGCCTTCGTGGCGTCGGCCATGGCCTGGTCGGCGGCCGCGTGTTGGGCATGGGCGTCGTCGATGGCTTGCTGCAGGGCGTCCGTGTCGGGCAGGGTGCCTTGCAGGGCTTCGAGGCGCGCCTGGGCGGCGCGGCGGCGCGTGCGGCCTTCGGCGATGGCGTCGTCGACGGCATCGATGCCCAGCATGCCAAGAATCAGTTTCTTGCGGTCGTTGCGGGAGCGTTCCGCCAAGCGGGCCAGGTCCTTTTGTGGTGTGAAGACGGTGGAGAAGAACGTCTCCCGGTCGAGGCCGATGCGGGCGATGATCTCCTGCGTGACGGCTTCCATGCTGCCCGCCTGGGCCGGCACGATGGTCTGTCCATCCACGGTCAATGTGGCGTAGCCGGTCTGGTTGGCACCGCGCAATTCGCGCGTGATGGCGATGGCTTGCCCAGCGACCTCGGCGTCGAGTTCGATGCGCAGCGGGTCGCCTTTGGGAGCCCGATCGTGGCGCAGCAGGTCCTTGTTGGTGCGCGTCGCCTGGGTGCCATAGAATGCGAAGGCGATGGCTTCCAGGACGCTGGTCTTGCCGCTGCCGTTGCGGCCGATGATGGCCGTGACGCCGTCGGGGAATTCGATTTGGGTGTCGCGGTGGCGACGGTAGTTCGTGAGGCGGAGGCGGCGAATCTTCATTCCAGCAGCTCCCGCGCCATGCGTTGGATGCGTTGACGATCCACACCGTCCATGGTCTGGCTGGCTTGGTATGCGTCGAATTCGTCGGCCAGTGCGCCAATTTCCACGTGCCCGTCGACGG
>JBFKTF010000217.1:0-2627 GCA_041636435.1 Thermoplasmatota archaeon | reverse complement strand
GGTCGGGAAAAACGGCGTCGAGGGCAGCAATGTTCCGAAAATTGCGAACGGTCAGGCTCTCGACGTTCACCCGACCGCCGTTATCCGAGTGCTGGTCTCCCGGGGCTTCCGACCGGCCACGAAAAAGGCCACGGGTCGCCGGGGGTGGCGCACCGTAGCCGGGTCACACTCGACACATTCCACACGCTCAAAAATACCCCGATCCGGCATGCAAATCAACGGATCATTGTGCGAGCGATGGCGCCGCATCTCCCTGACGCACCGTAACTTAGATCAACCGGGGGGCGATGGCCCCCTCGAGCTCGACGTGGGCGGCCAGATGATCGAGATCCCTGCCGAAGGCTACCAGAGCATCGACGGCGAATGGCGCATCTCCGGCCGCAAGGTCATCCCCCGCGTCATCGAGCCCAGCTTCGGCGTCGACCGCATCCTGTACGCTCTCTGGGAGCACGCCTACGAGAAGGGCGAGAAGAACGGCGAGCCCTACACCGTGATGCACATCGCACCCAGCGTCGCCCCCGTGCAGGTCGCCATCCTGCCCTTGACCGGAAAGGGCGGCCTGCCCGAGCTGGCCCAACGCATCGAGCGGGACCTGCGCGCGGCCGGCTTCCTCACGGACTACGATGAATCGGGCAACATCGGCCGCCGCTACGCCCGCCAAGACGAAGTGGGCACCCCGTGGTGCATCACCGTCGACAACGACTCATTGCAAGACGGCACCGTGACCGTGCGCGACCGCGACACCACCGAGCAGGTGCGCGTCGCCATCGACGCCTTGGCGGGCCACTTCCAATGAGCTGGTTCCGTCGCGGCCCCAAGATGCACCGCACCCGGCCCGCCGAGGCCAAGGGCCTGGTGGATGCAGGGGCGCAGTTCATCGACGTGCGCAGCCGGGGCGAATGCCGCGGCGGCATGCCCGCCGGCGCCAAGAACATCCCCCTGGCCAGCCTCGAGGCGCAATGGCAGCACCTGGACAAGGAACGCCCCGTCGTGTGCATCTGCGCCATGGGCATGCGCAGCGCCTCCGCGGGCCGCTTGCTCCTGAAGCACGGCTTCAGCGACGTCCACAACGTCACCGGCGGCACGGCCGCCTGGCGGGCCGCCGGACTCCCCTGGAACTGACCCCCTCCTTTTTTCCCAAGGCCACGATGGAGGGTCGTGGTCGAGGTCACCACCTGGATTGGACTCGGCATGGTCCTGTTGGGCATGCTGCTCGTGTTCCTTGAGATCATGAACCCAGGCTTCTTCATCGCCGTCGTCGGCTCCGTGTTGATTGTCCTGGGGATTCTCGTGATTTTCATGGGGTCCGCCGTGTTCGCACCCTGGGGTGCCGGCCTGACCGTGGCCGTCGCCATTCTGGCATCGTGGGGGACACTGGCAGCGTATCGCCGCTGGGCGGAACCCGACGACAAACCAATCACCGTCTCCAAGGACAGCCTTCCCGGAATGGAAGGCCGCATCGAGGAGGCCATCACGGCCGGCGGCACGGGCGAAGTCCGTGTGGCCGGTCAGAAGTGGCACGCCACCGCATCCATCGACATCGCCGCCGGCACCAAGGTCCGCGTCGACGAGGTCGATGGCCTCACTCTCGTCGTCTCCCCTCTGTAGGTACATCCCATGGCAACTGTTTGGTTCGTCCTCGCTGGCATCGCAATCGCGCTCATCGTCCTGTTCTTGGTCTCTGGTCTTCGGATTGTGCAGCCCTACGAACAGGGCCTGTACATCTTCCTGGGCAAGTACCGGGGCAAGCTGAACACGGGTCTCAACTTCGTCATCCCGTTCGGCTCCAAGGTGGTGCGTCTCGACATGCGCACCCAAGTGATGGATGTCCCCCGCCAGGAGGTCATCACGAAGGACAACTCGCCCACGAACGTGGACGCCATCATCTACATCCGTGTCATCGACCCCGAGCGTTCCTACTTCGAGGTCAGCAACTTCAAGATCGCCACCGTCGCCTTGGCGCAGACCACCTTGCGTTCCGTCATCGGCGACATGAACCTAGACGACGTCTTGAACCAGCGCGAGAAGATCAACGGCCGCCTGCAAGACATCCTGGACAAATCCACGGATGCCTGGGGCGTGCGCGTGGAGGGCGTCGAGATCCGCGAAGTGGACCCCGTGCCCCGCGTCAAGTCCGCCATGGAAGAGCAGACCAGCGCGGAACGTGAACGCCGTGCCGCCATCCTGCGCGCCGATGGCCAGAAGCAAGCCGCCATCCTCGAAGCCGAGGGCCAGAAGCGCGCGGCCATTCTGAGCGCCGAAGGTGACCGCCAAAGCCGCATCCTGGAATCGGACGGTGACCGCAAGGCGCAGATTCTGCGCGCCCAGGGCCAAGCCCAGGCGCTGCACGTGTTGAGCATCGGTGCCGCACCGTTGGACCAGAAGGCCCTGGCCGTGCTGGGCTTCGACGCGGTGGGCAAACTGGCCGATGGCCAGGCCACCAAGATCGTCTTGCCATTCGAGATCACGAGCCTCATGAAGGGCGGCGCCGCCGCCCTTGGGGCCAGTGCCGAAGTGCCCGCCATCCCGCCCAACGAATTGCCGGCGCTCGAGAAGATCATCGGCAAGGTGCAGGACATCATCGGCGAAGTGCCCAACGCGGCCGAATTGGCCAAGGAGTTGGACCG
>JBFKTF010000216.1:0-2653 GCA_041636435.1 Thermoplasmatota archaeon | reverse complement strand
CTCAGTAGCTGTTCATGGTGTGGCAGATGGGGCACTCGCTGTGCTCCATCCATTCATGGTACAAGTTGCCGCACGTGGCGCAGACCTCTTCGCGGATTTGCGAGGCATTGAGGTCGTGGTCGCGGACGTAGCCGGCGCGGCCGCAGTGGTGGCATTGGAAGCTGCCAGCGGCGACCTCGTCCTCGTCGACGGTGAACACCGTGCCGCAGCCGGGGCAGCCGACGATGAAGTTCTCGTCGTCGAGGTTCATGGGCACGGCGCGGGGTGCGCGGCGCCCGAAGAGGGTGTGGTAGACTGGCCCGAAGAACAAGATCTCCAGGAGCAGGATGACGACCAGCACGCCGACCATGGCGGCCAGGGCGGTGGTGGAGTCGGCGTCGCGGCGCCAGGCCAGGTAGATGCCGACAAACACGGCGATGGCCACGAGGGCCAAGAGGAACTGGATGACGACGGGGCCCGCGCTGCGGCGGCGGACCGGTTCGTCGCCTTCGGCGAACATGGGCACGAAGTCGTCTTCGACCTCGGGCTCGACGTCGCCCCATTCGGCGTCGCTCCACTCGAGCTCGGAGCTCGGCTGGTCTTCAGGCACGCGCTCCTCCATCATTCCTGTCGAGGCTTTGGGGCCGGTTTAACCGCATCGGGTTCACGCCGACGTGTCGCGGCGGTTGAAGTGCACGATGCCCATGACCATGAACAGCAGGATGGCGGCCAGGAGGACGCCGCCGACCACGAGCCAGATGGTGCCGGGGCTGGCCAGTTCCGCGCCGGGGGGCACGGTGCCTTGGGCCAGGAGCACGTCGCCGTCGTCGGTGACTTGGAACACCTTGTAGCTGCGCACGCCCTTCAGGTCAATGTCCGAGAGCACCAGCAGTTCGTCGTCGTGGGCCGGGACGGTCAGGTCGCGTTCTTCGGCGCGCACCAAGTCGCCGTCCTCGTTGAGTAGGTCGACGCGGAACTCGAAGGTCCGCTCGCTTGGGTTGCCGTTGCGGACCGTGATGTCCGGGATGGATTGCACGCCGCTGTCGATCTTGAATGGCGGCGGCGCGACCACTTCCACGTAGCGGCCTTCGGATTCGAGTTGCGTCAGGATGGCTTGGTCCGCTTCGGCTTCGATGCGGCCAAAGTCCTGGCCGTTGCGTTCGATGACGACGGTCAGGATGTAGCGGTCGCCTGCTTGCGGGTTGGGCACACTGTACGTGCCCGTGGCGGTGACTTCGTCGATTTCCGTGTAGTCGCTGCGGGCGCGGAACACTTGCACCGACGCACCGGGCACGGGGTCGTAACTGAGCGTGGTTTGGAGCTTGCCGGAGCCGGTGCGCTTGGTGAAGCCCGTGAGGCTGTCCATCAGCTCGGCGCGCAGCTCGATGGCGCGTTGCTCCAGTTCCTCGTCGGTGAGGTTGTCGTCGACGCGGTCGCAGCCATCCGGCACACCGTCACCGTCGGAGTCGACATTGTCGTCGGCGCCGGGGCAAATGTCCGTGTTGTCACCCACGCCATCGCCATCGCTGTCGGCCCATTCGGTGGGGTCGCTGGGGAATTGATCCTCGGAATTGGGGACGCCATCGCCGTCGGCGTCGTCCTCGCAGGCATCGCCGATGCCGTCGCCGTCGCTGTCCTTCTGGTCGGCGTTGGCAACGCGGGGACAGTTGTCGCCACCCTGGGACACGGGCAGGCGCTTGTAGTCGGCGGCGAAGCGGTGCTCCTTGACGGGACCCAAGCGGTTGGGGCCGGTCTTGTCGGGGACACCGTCGCCATCCATGTCCTTGTCGCAGGCGTCGGGGATGTTGTTCTTGCCAGCACCCGTGCCGGCATTCAGGTTGGCGGAGTCGCTGGCGAACTGGCACTGGTCCGGGCCGATGCTCTTGCCGGCGCTGTTCTTGACGTCGCCATCGCGGACCCCATCGCCGTCCGTGTCGGAGGCCGGGTCGCGGTCATCGATGTCGATGCCGCGCTTCATGCCGTCGCCGTCTTGGTCGTCGTCGCATTCGTCGCCGATGCCGTCGTTGTCCAAGTCGGGGTGGTTGCTGCCAGTGCCCGTGTAGCGGTGGTGGGGGCACTTGTCCAGCTTGGAGCCGTCGGGGTTCTTGTCCGGGATGCCATCGCAGTCCGAGTCGCGCGCGCCGAGGCCGTTCTCGTCCTCGTCCACACAACTCGAGATGCCATCGCCGTCCTTGTCGTTGGGCGTGGAGTTGGGGTTGTTGGGGTCGCTGCCGGCGGCTTCTTCGTCGGCGTTGCTGAAGCCATCGCCATCGAGATCGCCCTGGGGACCATCTTGCAGATTGGAATCGCAAGCATCGCCGACGCCATCCGCGTCGCCATCTTCCTGGTTGGGGTTGGCGACGTTGGGGCAGTTGTCCACGGCATCGAAGACGCCGTCACCGTCCGTGTCCGCTTTCTCTTGGCCATCCGCGCAGCCATCCGCATCCACCGTGGCGCCTTGCGCGGTGCCCGGGCAGAAGTCCTTGTCGTCCTTGACGCCGTCACCGTCGGTGTCGCGCTGGCTGGCGGCGCAGCCGTTGGAGTCCACGGGCTTGTTGGCGGGGGAGTTGGGGCAGGTGTCGTTGGCGTTGGGGACGCCATCGCCATCCGAATCCACCTTCTGGCCCTCGGAGCAACCATTGGAATCGACCGTGGCGCCTTGGGGCGTGTTGGG
>JBFKTF010000215.1:0-2671 GCA_041636435.1 Thermoplasmatota archaeon | reverse complement strand
TCCCAGTCCTGCATCGCTTCGAACAGGCTGCCGGCGATGTCCTTCGGGACGGGCAACACGCGGCCGGCGCGGTCGTCGACGAGCACGAGGCGGCCGTCCTTGGCTTCCCACTTGTCGGCGGGACGGTCGGGCTTGATGGTCGCGAGCTTCATGGTGCCCGCGAGTTGGGGGTTGTCTATGATGGCTTCGGGCGCAGCGGCTGCATGGGCAACCGGGCTGCAGGTGAACAGGTTCAATCAACAAGGACCGGTTCCAAAACAGACATGAACATGTTAATGTAGGAGGCTGACGGATTCATGTTTGGATTCCCATGGAACCCCAACAACCCGACCAGGACAAGACGGTGGAGCTGATCCACCAGATGTACCTCTGAACCCCGCACCGTTCTCCGCTTCCTTCCTTTCGCGCCCCCAGGCGACCCCATCGGCGGCCGCCGAGTGAGTCCATTCACTCGACCCCCCCACACACCCATGTCGGACAGACCATTGTCTGATTCCACAAGGTGTACTCATGTCCAAGATGCCCCTCACCCAAATCCCCGGCGTCGGCCAAACCAAGGCCGAGAAACTCAAGGACGCCGGCTTCGACGCCAGCAAGATCACCACCTCCACCCCCGAGGAAATTGCCGAGCGCACCGGCATCGCCTTGGGCGCCGCCACCACCCTGATTGAGGAGACCAAGAAGCTCCTGGACGCCCACGGCGGCATCGTCATCGAAGACCTTCCCACGATGAACAACCAGAAGGCCGACAAGCTCCGCAGTGGCGGCTTCGAGACCGTCAAGGCCGTGGCCCACGCCACCCCGGACGACATCAAGGACTTCGCCGGCCTCAGCCGCGCCGTCGCCAAGAAGACCATCGACGACGCCCGCACGGCCCTTGGCATGGGACCCTACGACGAGGCGGCCGCCAAGCACGCCGTCGACGCCACCGTGCCCGAAGCCGCCCAAGAAGAGACCATCAGCATGACCGTCGACGACCTGCCCGGCGTCGGCCCGGCCACGGCGGACAAACTCAAGGAAGCGGGCTTTGAGGACCTGATGTCCATCGCCGTGACCAGCCCCAACGAGCTGGCCGAGAAGGCGGACGTGGGCGAGGGCGTGGCGCAGAAGATCATCAACGCAGCCCGCAAGCTCGCCGACGTCGGTGGCTTCGTCACGGGCTTGGACGTGGCGGCCAAGCGCGCCACCGTCAACAAGATCCACACCGGCTCCAAGAACTTCGACGAGCTGATGGGCGGGGGCGTCGAGACCCAGTGCATCACGGAGTTCTTCGGCGAGTTCGGCTCCTGCAAGACCCAGTTTGCCCACCAACTCTGCGTCAACGTCCAACTGGGCGAGAACGACGGCGGCCTCGGCGGGCACGCTTTGTTCATTGACACCGAGAACACGTTCCGCCCCGAGCGCATCCGCCAGATGGCCGAAGCCAATGGCCAGGACCCGGAGGAAGTGTTGAGCAAGATCCACGTGGCCCGCGCCTTCAACAGCAACCACCAGATGCTGTTGGCCGAGCGCGCCCACGAAATCTGCAAGCAATTCCCCGTCCGCGTCATCGTGGTCGACTCCCTGACCGCCCACTTCCGCGCCGAATTCGTTGGCCGTGGCACCCTCGCCGAGCGCCAGCAGAAGCTGAACCGCCACATGCACGACCTGCAGAAGTTGGCCGGCTTGAACAACGCCGCCGTCATCGTGACCAACCAGGTCAGCGCCAAGCCGGACGCGTTCTTCGGCGACCCCACGCGCGCCATCGGCGGCCACATCGTGGGTCACACCAGCACCTTCCGCATCTATCTGCGCAAGTCGAAGGGGGGCAAGCGCATCTGCCGCCTCATCGACAGCCCCCACTTGCCCGAAGGCGAGGCAGTGGCCATGGTGTGTGAGCAGGGCATTCGCGATTGAAGCACTCCCATCCGGCGGGGCGCATGTCCTCCCGCGCCCCGCTGGAAATCCCCATGAGACTCAATAGGGAACACTCAACCTCCTCGCCCATGCATCCACAATCGATGAACGACCATTACCTGACCCACATCCTGCGGGAACGCATCCACGCAGTGATTGACGCCCACTTGTAGGGCGTCCGGCCTCGAGCCAATCTTTGCCAAGCAACAGTGATACGCTGGAAGCGCGGTGGCGCATCGATGCGCGTCCTGCTTGTGCTATTGCTGCTTGTTGGAACTGCGGTGGCCCAGAACCCGGCCGCCGACCCATGCCGCGACCAAGGCGGTCCGGAGCCGGCATGCAAGACCCTCGAGTCGGGCACGAACGCCATGGCCTGGTGGTGCCGGCACGCCGGTGGCCCCGAGGAGCAATGCAGCCAATTGGATGGCCGCGTCGTGACCAGCGAAAAAGTCGACGCCTACGCCCAAGGACCGGTGGCCGCGGGCTTCGCCGAGATGCGCGCCCGCGAAGATGGGCTGCCCTTGCAGGATACGTTCTGGCTCAGCAGCCACAATTCGTTCAACAGCGCGTGGTACGAGCCCACGTTCACCCAGCAGGACCCCAACCATGTCCACTCCATGTACGACCAGCTCCGCATGGATGCCCGGGGTTTGGAGCTGGACATCCACTGGCTCCCGCAGCCCGACCAAGGTGGCTTTGCCCCCATGGTGTGCCATGGCCGCGGCAGCGACCAAGCCCATGGCGGCTGCACCCGCGATCGCCACTTGGCCGCCGT
>JBFKTF010000214.1:0-2695 GCA_041636435.1 Thermoplasmatota archaeon | reverse complement strand
GGGTGCCCGGCACGACGGCCAGGTTGTGGACGCCCGCGCTGGGCATGTCCACCGTGGTCACGAACTCCGGCATGGCGGGGTCGGTGACATCGACGAGGTGCATGCCGCGGCCGCTACCGGCCAAGGCGGCGTAGGTGCGGCCCTGCCATTCGATGATGTCCACGTCGCGGGCACCGACCTCGGTGACGTTGCCCAACATGACGGGGTGGGCGGGGTCGGTGACGTCGGCAATCCACAGGTCCGCTCCGTTCGTCCAGTACAGGATGTTCTCGTGGACCCAGATGCCTTGGCCGCCGCCGGGCATCTCGAAGATGCTGGCCTCGCCGAATCCACTCAGGGTGCCGTTGTAGGGCTCGTTCACAATCGGTTGGCTGGGGGCAATGGGGTCGTCGTCGGGGGCATCCTCCGAGACGCAGCCGGCCAAACCGGCCAGAAGCAGAAGGGCAGGAACGAGCAGGCGCATGCCCCCGGCTTGGGCAGGGACTTGAAATGGGTTGCTCAGCCGCGCACGACGTCGCGCACGCCCGCCTGGCACGTGGGGTAAACGACCATTTCTTGGACATTGACCCTCGACGGGCGGCTGCAGGCCCACGCGATGGTGTCGGCGATGTCCTCGGGTTGCAGGACCTCCGCATCGGCGTAGACCTTGGCGGCCTTGGCCTCGTCGCCACGGAAGCGGACCTCACTGAACTCGGTCTCCACGAGCCCCGGTGCGATGTTGGTCACGCGCACGCCCGTTCCTTGCAAATCCAGGCGCAGGCCCTCGGTGATGGCGTGGACCGCCGACTTGGTGGCGCAATAGACGCCCCCGCCAGGGTAGGTCCAGCGCCCTGCGACGCTGCCCAAGTTGACGATGTGGCCGCGGCGTTCGATGATTTGGGGGAGGCAGGCGCGGGTCATGGCCAGCAATCCGGTGACGTTGGTGTCCACCATCTCTTGCCAGTCCTCGATGCGGGCCTCGTGCATCGGGTCCGTGCCACGAGCCAGTCCCGCGTTGTTGACCAGGATGTCGACGTCGACCAGTTTCTTGTGCTTGGCCGCCAGGCGCGCCACCTCGTGGGTGTCGCGGATGTCCAAGACGACCGGGTGCACGTGGGTGCCGTGCCGGTCGGCCAGGCCCTGGGCCAAGGACTGCAGGCGCTCCTCGCGGCGCCCCACGATGACGATTTCCTTGGCGCCTTGTGCGGCAAACGCTTCGGCGGTGGCGGCGCCAATGCCCGCGGTGGCTCCCGTCACGAGCACGCGTTTGCCTCGGAACGGCAAGACGTCCATGGCCAGGCAGTCGATGGGGCGTTGATATGGCCTACGACACGAGGGGCACCATCATCGACGGGAGGACGATGTGGAACGTGGCGCCGGGGCCCTCGTCCACGTCGATTTCGCCGTCCATGGCTTCCACCAATTGCCTGCAGATGTAGAGCCCCAGACCCGTGCCCGGGATGGACGGGTCGTCGTGCAGCATACCAAAGGGCTGGAACAGCTTGTCCTTGTGCCCGGGTGGAATCCCGGGGCCCGTGTCGCTGACGGTGATGCGGATGTCGGTCTCACAACGTACGCGGATGCGCACCAGCCCCTCGGGGGGCGTGAACTTCAGGGCGTTGCTGATGAGGTTGTGGAACACCTGGGCCATGCGATGGCGATCGATGTCGGCGATGGCCTGGCCGTCGGCCTCCATTTCCATGCGAATGCCCCGCTGACGCGCCGATGGTTGGAAGCTCTCCACGGCCTGCCGCGCCACCAAGGCCACGTCCTCCGCCTCCCGGTGCATCCGAAGCCGGTGGTCTTCGAGCTTGGCAGCGTCCAGCAGGTCCTGCACCAGGGCCCCCAACCGTTCGACGTTGCGTTCCAGAATCTCGAACCCCTCCTTGCCAAAGCGCCGTTTGAGGAGCATCACCTGCAACCGGATGGGGGTCAGCGGCGTGTTGAGCTCATGGGCCGCGGTGTTGACGAAGCGTCGGCGGAAGCGATCCACTTCCTGCAGACGCCGGATCTCGGCTCCTTGCTCCACGGCCAACTCCCGGGCCCGCCGGGCCTCGTATTCTTCCGTGATGTCGCGCAGGGCCACGACGCGGACCCGCTCGCCATGGAATTCCATGTCCCTGGCTTGCACGGCGGCACGACGCCGTTCGTGCATGCGATCGAACCAGATTTCGTACGGAGCATCGTCCGGCTCGTCGAGGCGGGACGCCACCCGGTCCCTCGACGCGTCGGCCACCAGATCGAGTGCGTGCATGCCAATGAGTTGGTCACGGGGACGGGCGAACATCCGGCCCGCGGCCTCGTTGGCCTCCAGGACCACGCCGTCTTTGTGAATCAGGATGGCCTCGAAGGTGGCATCCGCCAGGGCCCGCAGCCGGTCGGTCTCTTGCAGGTCCCGCTGATGTTGCACCACCGTGGCCACCATGTCGGCCTTCTCCTGGATGGCCCGCGACCAGCTGGCCGTGAGCAACGCACCCAGGGCGCCGGCGGCCACGATGTAGGCGACGCGGACGCTGGCCGCGGTGCCATGGCCAAGCAGCGTGCCCGAGGCGGCCAGCATGCCCAGATCCCCTGCGACGTACAAGCCGCTGGCGAGCAAGACGATGGGCGGTCCGAAGCGATAGACGACGGCCATCAGGCTAAGGAACCATAGGAACACGAACGGCGAGTCCAACCCGCCGGTGGCGTACAGCCAGAACGCGATCAGGACGCTGTC
>JBFKTF010000213.1:0-2717 GCA_041636435.1 Thermoplasmatota archaeon | reverse complement strand
GCCTCCAGCACATAGAACCCGGGTTCCAGGCCTTGGAAGCCGAAGGCGCCATTCTCGTTGGTTGTGGCCTGCATCTCTTGGGAGCCGATGACCACGGTGACGCCGGGAATGGGGGCGATGGTGGCATCCACCACGACGCCCCGGATGACGCCGGTGGTCTCCGTGGCTTGCAATTCTTCGTCCAGCAGGACTTCGTCTTCGGTTTCGGGTGCTGTGGCATCGGCGCACCCAGCCAGGGAGGCGATCAACAACAGAGCAAGAGCCCAACGCATGGCCTCGGCTCGACCACCCGCTATTTGAGCCAATGCGTCACGTCATGGAGGTGTCGGTTCGCCGTCGTTGGTGAACCGCCAGTCGGCGCCGGGGCTGAAGTTGTAGAACACGTGCACGTAGAACTCGAAGTCCTGCTGCAGCGCCATGCCGGGGCCTTGGCAGTACGTGGTCAGGACGACGGGGACGCATTGGCCGGTGTGGTCGTCGATGCCGGTGCCTTCCATTTCCCAGGCAAACATCCGACCGACCAGGTCCTCGCCGGCTCCGACGCTGCCCTCGGCGAGCATGGTGCGGTTGGCGGAGGCGAACAAGGGGCTGGGGCCTTGGCTCGTGTTGAACGTGGTGCCGGGCCCGGCGGGGGTGGCGCCGAAGTTCAGGTTCATTTGGTCGCCGGTGGGCTGGGTGCCTTTCCAGACCGATTCAATGGTGGCGTGGTCTGGGGGCGAGTCGATGGGGAACGTGGCGAGGAAGCTGTCGCCCGTGTATTGTTGGCCACCGACACCACACAAGGCGATGTAGCTGAGGCTGCAGGCCATGTGGCCCTTGAAGGTGAAGCTGAGGAAGTTGGGCGTCGTGGC
Organism: Thermoplasmatota archaeon; assembly: GCA_041636435.1. GTDB lineage: Archaea > Thermoplasmatota > E2 > JACPAO01 > JAHFTW01 > JBFGSX01. The sequence goes on along the minus strand of JBFKTF010000213.1, from coordinate 1,866 downwards.
CGGGTCGGCGCTGAGCATGATGCGCACGGCCGGCGGCTTGTCGACGGCGGCTTGCACGCTGGTGCTGGTCTGCGCGCTGACGTAGCCCAGTTTGCTGGCCTCGAGGAAGTACGATCCCGGTTCGAGGCCGTCGAAGCCAAAGAGGCCCTCACCGTCGGTCTCGGTTTCCACGCCGAGGCTGGCGATGCGGACGGTGACGCCAGCGATGGGCGTGATGGCCGGGTCCACGACGACGCCGCGGATGACGCCCGTCGTTTCGGTGGCTTCGAGGGAATCGTCGATGGCCAGTTCCTCGTCGGCCGTCGGTTCGGCGGCGTCGGCGCAACCGGCCAGGGACGCGATCATCAGCAAGGCAAGGACCCAGCGCATGGGCCAAGCTGGGCGTTCCACTATTTCAGGCGTGGCGTCGCGTCATGCAGGCGAAGGGTCGCCGTCGCGGCTGAAGCGCCAATCGGCACCGGGCGTCCAGTGGTGGAAGGCGTGGACGAACACCTCCACGTCTTGTTGCAGCACCAGGCCGACGCCGTTGTAGCAGTTGGGGATGGGCGGCGGCGTGCAGGGGCGTTGGGTGCCGTTGGCTTCGCTGGCAAACAACCGCACATGCAGGTCCTGTTCGTGCAGGCGCATGGCACGCCCATCCATGGGACCGAACGTCATTTGGATGGGGCTGGCGCCGCGCAGGCCTTGGTATGCGTTGGCACCGGTGGGCTCGCCGGCGCCGACGACGACGAGGAGGTCGTCGCCCAGGGGCTGGGTGCTGGTCCAGGCGGCCTCGACGGCCAAGTGGAATGGTGCACCGTCCAGCGCGATGGTCGTGGTGCTGCTGTCCTGGGTCTGCCCCGACAGCGCTTGATGGCCGCAGGCACTGGTCCAGGTGGTGCTGCAAGCGATGTGGGCGTCGTGCTTGAATGACTGCGTGTAGGGGACGGTCTCTGGGTCGACTGGGAGCACGATGCGGACCTGGTCCGGCGTGGCGACGCCCGCTTCCACGGCCGCGACGACCAAGGCGGCCGCATGTCCGCGCTTGCTGGCGTGGACCTGGATGTTGCCGGGCTGCAATCCATCGGCTCCGCACAGGCCATCGGCCTCGGTGTGTTGGACCTGGCCGGCGATGATCACCATGGCGCCTTCGATGGGGTTGATTGCCTCGTCCACGACGAGGCAGCGAAGGATGCCCGTGGTGGCGGTGACCACCAAGTCGTCCTCGGACGCGGCCACGGGCTCCGATGGGGCCGCGCTGCACCCGGCAAGGACAATGGCGAGGGTGACGAGCAGGGCCCGCATCGGGGTTCCAGCCGGGTCGCGGTATTTCCGGTCTGTGGTGCCGCTGCTTATCTGCCCTGGGTGGCTGGCGGGGGCATGGTCCTGGCCGCCGCCGAGCGCAGCATGCAGATGGAGTACGCCATCCGCGACGTGGTCATCCCCGCCCGCAAGATCGAAGCCCAGGGACACAAGGTCCTGAAGCTCAACATCGGCGACCCGATTCCGTACGGCTTCCAACCGCCGCAGCACATGATCGACGCCATGGCCAAGGCGGCAGCGGATGGATTCAATGGCTACTCGGCCAGCGAAGGCGACCCGGAGTTGGTGGACGCCATCGTGGCGCGCGAGCAACGCCGCAACCACGTGAGCTACGACCCCAGCGACGTCATCGTCGGCACCGGCGTGACGGAAGTCTTGCAGATGCTCCTGGGCGCCAGTGTCGTGCCCGGCGACGAGGTCCTGATTCCCGGCCCCGCCTACCCACCCTACGATTCGCTGGTGAAGTACTTCGGAGGCACGCCCGTGCATTACCGCACCGTGGAGGAAGAGGACTGGCAACCGGACATCGACGATGTCCGGGCCAAGATCAGCTCCAAGACCAAG
>JBFKTF010000212.1:0-2718 GCA_041636435.1 Thermoplasmatota archaeon | reverse complement strand
GGCGTCCGTCCACTTGCTGGTGTCCTTGAGGCGCAGCAGGCGGTGCAACAATGGGTGGGCGCAGAAGCAACCATTGCGCGTCGCGATGCCAAACTCGTTGCTCAGGACTTGGCTGACCACATCGTGGTGGACGCGGGGGACAACGAAGCTGAACACGCCGGCCTTCTCGTCCGGGTGGGGCGTGCCAAGCAGCTCCACGCCGTGGTGCTTGCCCAGGGCATCGAAGATCTGGTGCCCCTTCTCGATGAGTTCCAACTCGTGCTGGCGCACGTTCTCCATGCCCAAGTCGGCCAGCCAGCGCGTGGCGGCGGCGAACGCCACCACGCCCGTGATGTTGGGGGTGCCTCCCATGTGGCGGTCGGGGCTCTTGTTGAACCAGGCACCCATGTCGGTGACCCAGTCGACGGTGCCGCCGCCGGGCATGACGGGCGGGGCTTGGTTGAACAAGTCCTCGTCACCGTACAGGAACGCGCTGCCAAAGGGCGCGTAGCTCTTGTGGCCGGCGGCCGCCAGGAAGTCGATGTGCTCCGGGTGGTCGTCGGCCTTGACGTCGATGGGGTGGTGGGCGTAGAGTTGCGCCGCATCGACGAGGATGCGGGCGCCGGCGTCGTGGGCCATGCGGGCCAAGTCGCCGATGGGGGGCATGTAGCCCGTGACGTTGCTGCAGCCGGTGATGGCGAGCAACTTGATCTGGTGTTCGTCGAGCTTGGCCTGGATGTCTTCCAGGTCGGGGCGGCCAAATTGGTCCACGGCGGCGTGCACCACTTCGCCCACGGCCCGGTGGGGTAGGTCGTTGCTGTGGTGCTCGGCCAGGGTGGTGAGCGTCGCGCCGGGCTCGTCGCGCATGACGTGGGCGGCCAGACTCAGCGCTTGGGTGGTGTTGCCGGTCATGACGAAGCGGCCGTGCTCGGGCTTGGCTCCGATGAAGGACGCGAAGTCCTCGACGGCGCCGTCGAAGAGGTCGCTGCTCTCGATGCTCAACGCGTGGTTGCCGCGGTGGATGTTGGCGTAGTGCTGGGTGTGCAGCTCCATGACGGCATCCAGCACCGGCTGGGGTGCATGGGTGCTGGCGCCATGGTCCATGAAGGTCAGGGGCTTCTTGCCCAGGGGGCCGTCGATGCTGCGCTGGAGCACGGGGAATTGGCTCCGGATGGCGGCGGTGTCCACGAGGCATCCACGCAGGCGCCGCTATAAGCCGCTGTGCCCGTCGTATGACGGCTTAGGGTGTGGCCACGAGCATCGCGCCCTGGCTTTGCCGATGGCGCCGGGCCCCCCAGCGCTTGAACGCCGCGAAGCCTTCGTTCAATTCCGCGGCATCGGGGCTGGCTTGGTACTCGATGCGGCGCGGCGACTCGTCGTGCTCCGTGCGAACCACCAACCCCACTTCCTGCAGTTCCTTCAAGCGGTCGCTCAGGACGCTGGCTTGGATGCCGAGCCGCTCCTTGAGGGCGTTGAAGCGCCACGGCCTTGGCTCGTCGTGGACCAACACGAACAACAAGTCCAAGGCATGGGCGCGGCCAAACAGATCGAAGGCGCGGTGCGTCGGACAGTCCGGATCACCGCAAGGAGGCGTGCGGGCCATGCCGGGTCAGCCGTCGCTTGCTACTAGAACCGTGGGAAACGCATCGAGCCCGCCGAGGAGCAAACCGTCAAGGCCCACACCGAGGTCGACCGCTCGTGGTCATCTCGGTCCGCGGGCTGGAGAAGCGATACAAGGACGGGACCTACGCCGTGCGCGGCGTCAGCTTCGACGTCGAGAAAGGCGAGATCTTCGGCTTGCTGGGGCCCAACGGCGCCGGCAAGACCACGACGATGAAGATCCTGGGCACCCTCCACAACGCCACCGCTGGACACGCCCATGTCTTGGGCCTGGACGTGCGCAAGGACGCCGCCGCATTGCGCCAACAAATCGGCTTCGCGATGCAAGAAGTCGGTATGGACGACTTGGCCACCGCGTGGGAGATGATGATGTTCCACGCCAGCCTCTACAAGATCCCCAAGGCCGAAGCCAAGCAACGCAGCCAGGAGCTGCTGCAGGAGTTCGACTTGTGGCGCCACAAGGACCGCCGCTGCACCAACTTCAGTGGCGGCATGCAACGGCGCCTGGATTTGGCCGTCAGCCTGCTGCACCGGCCCAAGGTGCTGTTCCTGGACGAACCCACCACGGGTCTGGATCCCACCAGCCGCGCCGACTTGTGGAGCCTGCTGCGCCGGTTGCGCGACGAGCAAGGCCTGACCATCTTCATGTCGACACACTACATGGACGAGGCCGACGCATTGTGCGACCGACTCGCCGTCATGCACCAAGGCGAACTGGCCGCCCTGGACACCCCAGACAACCTGAAGCGGTCCGTCGGCGCCGACCGCATCGACGTGGAGTTGGCCAAGCCATTGCAGCAAGGCCAAGGGCAAGCACTGCAACGCACCTTCGGTGACCACCTCGTCGTGGCGGACGGGGGCGTGCAAATCCTCGTCCAAGACGGTCGCCGGGCGTTGCTGCCCGCCATGCGGGAACTGGATCGGGCCGGCGTGGCCGTCGCCGGCACCCGCGTCCACACGCCCACCCTCGACGACGTTTTCCTGCAATACACTGGTCAACGCTTGGAGGACGCCTGATGGTCTTCCTCCACCTCTACATGCGCAACCTGCGGCAGATGCCCCGCATCCCACAAGTGCTGGTGTTTGGCATCGCGATGCCCATCATCCAACTGCTGCTGT
>JBFKTF010000211.1:0-2724 GCA_041636435.1 Thermoplasmatota archaeon | reverse complement strand
GCCCATGGGCGTGCGCATCGTGGCGGACGTGTTGGACCGCATCGCGGACGCCGTGGTCACCAACACGGGCGGCGATGCCACGCGGACACCCCACCTGGATTGGATGGATTCGCACCCCCACGCCGAAGCGGCCGTGGACGCGGCGCTCTCCGCCGCCATCAGCATCCTGCGCATCGATGCCGCTTGGCGCAAGCGCTCCAGTGCACCGGGCGATTTGCGCGGCGGCTTGGGCAAGGCGGGCAGCCCGAAGGGCATGCCCGGCGACATCCCGCCACTGATGTGAGGCTACGGCGCGCGGATGTGCACGGTCTTGTCGACGCTGGCGACCACGTCCCCATCGGCATCGAGCCAATCCAAGGTGTAGTGCAGGTCGCGCTTGCTGCCCGACTCCATGGCCTGCACCGCATCCACTTCCTCTTGGGCGATGGCGAAGCCGCTGCGGAGGGTGCCCTTGCCGGGCTTGAGGAAGCGGATGCTGGCGGCCTTGTCCCACACCGTCCACTCCTTTCCCAGGATGTTCATCCAGGCAATCATGAGGAACGGGTCGGCTGCCGAGTAGAGCGTCCCGCCGAAGTGGGTGCCCACGTAGTTGCGGGTCTTCAGGCCCAGCGGGAGCTTGAGTTCCCAGGTGCGCCAATCGGGCGCGATGGAGACGATCTTGACGCCGCTGTTGCGGATGGGCGGGAACAGGCGCACGAACGCCTGGAATGTCTTGGGTCCGACGCGCGGCAGGAGCTTGTCGGGGTTGAGCAGCTTGGCGCCTTGGGCCACGTCAGGCCTTCCACTTGATGTTGCAACCGATGCTGGGCACTTGCTCGGGCATGGCGCCCTTGCCGATGACGGCATCGCACGCGGCCAGGACGTCGTGGCCCGTCACGGGGCGGTCGTTGCCGGGGCGGCTGTCGTCGAACTGGCCACGGTACACGAGGCGGTGCTGTGCGTCGTAGAGGAAAAAGTCGGGCGTGCATTGGGCGTTGTACGCCTTGGCGACTTCTTGTGACTCGTCGAACAAGTAGGGGAATGGCCAATCGCGGCGCTTCTTTTCTCGCACCATCATCTCCGGCGAATCGTCGGGGTAGTTGTCGACGTCGTTGCTGTTGATGCCGACGACGCCGATGCCCATGTTCTGGATGCGGCGCGTGATGTCCCCCAAATCTTCGGCGAGGTGCTTGACGTAGGGGCAGTGGTTGCAGATGAACATCACCAGCAGCGGCCGATTGGCGAAGTCGTCGCGGGACACCGTGCCGCCTTCGGTGTCGGGCAACGCGAAGTCGGGTGCCGGTTCTCCGAGGGAGACCATGGAGGAGGGAGTCAGGACCATGCGTTGGCAGGGGATGAGGGCTACTTCAGGGTCATGGGCGAACCGGGCCTTGCACCTCTGGCCTTCCACGACACGCTCTAAGCGGTTGGTGGTCGGATGAACCCGCATGCGATGGCTCGTGCTGCTCACGGTGACCCTGCTGGTATCTGTTCCCCTGGCGATGGCCCAGGACCCCCCGCCGGTCCCGGATCCTCCCGCCCCTCCAGCACCGCCCAGTGGCTACGTGCCTCCGTTGCCTCCGTTGCCCGACGCGGACGATCCCACCAGCTATGATCCGCGCCTCGTCGGTTCGGGCGAAGACGCCGTCGGCATCGTGTACAGTTGGCTGCCCCCGGACACCGGCTTCCAATTGCCCCGCATCAAGGAAGGCGCCGCCGACCCCAACGCGGGCCCGCAAGAGCACATGCACGTCGCCTGGAACGACGGCCGGCACGCCAGCGCGGTCGCCCGCGACGGCTACGACCTGCGCAGCCTCGCCGTGTGGGAATACGACGACGAAGCCCAAGGCGGCGGCGTGATGCTGCGCCTGGTGATGGATGGAGGCCGCTTGACGGGTTCCGCCGAGCGCTACATCGTGGCCATGGAGATTGCCGCAGGGGACCAAGAGGCCACGAGCCTTGCCTGGCAGAGCCTCGACGGTGGCGCCACGTGGGCCGGCGACGGCGCCGTGCGGGATGTCAACATCAGTGCACAAGACGCCAACGAGGTGGGCGCCATTCAAGCCACCGTGCTGCACATCCACTTGCCGTATGCGGCCATCAACGCCGCCCCCGGCATGAACCTGACCGGATTCCAAGCCTGGACGTGGACGCAGGTCCGCGCCAACACCGAGGAAGTCCCCGTCGACATCGCTCCCGGCGGCGCCTACTTGGCCGGTGACCTGACGGAGGTCCCCGAGCCCGGCGACGGCAGCGCCGAGTTGAGCTCGACGGCGGCCGAACCCCCCGCCTACTACCTGCGGGGCGCCGGCCGCCACTTGCAATTCGCGGGCGCCTGGTCGCAAGACGTGGCCGCCTTGCAATTTGGCAACCCCTACGGCTTGGAGCAGCAACTGCGCGTCGCGGCTCCCGCGGGTTTCGCGCCCCGGGCACACGAGAACGTGACCTTCGAAGGCGGCGTGGCCCACGCGGTCCTGCCCGCCAGTGGCCAAATCACGATTGTCTACGACGTGCCGCGCCAAAGCCAGTCGCAGCAACTGAGCTGGTTCGCCCGCAGCGACACCGGTGGCATTGCCGCGATGCAAGTGGTGATTCCGGCGTTGCCCCCGCCGCCGCCGATTCCCCCCACGACGACCACCGCGCCACCCCCCGAGCCCGCGCCCGAGGTCATCCCCGTGCAACGCACGGACACGGTCCTGGCTCCGCCCCAGCCCCCCGCTCCGGCTGCGGAAGAGGAGCCGGCCT
>JBFKTF010000210.1:0-2751 GCA_041636435.1 Thermoplasmatota archaeon | reverse complement strand
GAAACGACAGAACCACTCCCGAAACCTCCTCTTACGACGCCGGGGACATCCAGGTCCTCGGCGGCATCGAGGCGGTCCGCAAGCGCCCCGCGATGTACATCGGCTCCACGGACGAACGTGGCCTCCACCACTTGGTGTACGAGGTCGTCGACAACTCGATCGACGAGGCCCTGGCGGGGCACTGCGACCAAATCGTGGTGACGCTGGAGAAGGATGGCAGCGTCAGCGTCGAGGACAATGGCCGCGGCATCCCCATCGACTTGCACGCCAAGTACCAGAAGCCGGCCCTGGAGGTCGTGATGACGGTGCTGCACGCCGGCGGCAAGTTCGACGAATCCAGCTACAAGGTGTCCGGCGGCCTGCACGGCGTCGGCGTCAGTTGTGTCAATGCCCTGAGCGAGAAGCTGGTGGCCCAGGTCAAGCGCCAAGGCCAACACGTGGAGATGGAGTTCGCCCGGGGCAAGACCCACACCGACGGCATCCGCACTCTCGGGGAAGCCGGCGCGGACGAACACGGCACCCCCCTGACGGGCACGCGCGTGCAATTCTGGCCAGACCCGGAGATCTTTGAGACGCTCCACTTCGACTTCGCCACCCTGCAAAACCGCCTGCGCGAATTGGCGTTCCTCAACGCGGGCGTCTACATCAAATTCCGTGACGTCCGCAGCGACGACGAGGTCGTGGAGGACTACCACTACGAGGGTGGTCTGCGCGAATTCGCCACGTGGGTCAACCGCAACCGTAGCGTGCTGCACCCCGAGGTCATCCACATCGAGGGCCAGGAAGGCAAGGTCCGCGCCGAGATTGCCATCCAGTACACGGACGCATACAACGAGACCGTGTTCACGTTCGCCAACAACATCAACACCCACGAGGGCGGCACCCACCTCGTCGGTTTCCGTTCGGCCATCACGCGCACCCTGAACGACTACGCCAAGCGCAATGGCATCCTCAAGGGCGACGCGTCCCTGAGCGGCGACGACTGCCGTGAAGGCATCACCGCCATCATCAGCGTCCAGATTCCCCAGCCCCAATTCGAGGGCCAGACCAAGACCAAGCTAGGAAACAGCGAGGTCCGCGGTGTCGTGGAGAAGCTGATGAACGAGAAGCTGGCGGAGTTCCTCGAAGAGACTCCCGCCGTGGCCAAGATCATCATCGAGAAGGCGATGCTGGCCCAACGCGCCCGCGACGCCGCTCGCAAGGCCCGCGACCTGACGCGCCGCAAGTCGGTGCTGGAAGGCAGCGGCCTGCCCGGCAAGTTGGCCGATTGCCAGAGCCGCGACCCCGGCAAGTCCGAGATCTACATCGTCGAGGGTGACTCGGCCGGTGGCAGCGCCAAGCAGGGCCGCGACCGCGCCACGCAAGCCATCCTGCCCCTGCGTGGCAAGATTCTGAACACGGAGCGCGCCCGCCTGGACCGCATCCTGCAGAACAAGGAAGTGCAGGCCCTGATCCAAGCCGTCGGCACCAGCATCGGCGAGGACTTCGACCCAGACAAGGCCCGCTACCACAAGATCATCATCATGACGGATGCCGACGTCGATGGTGCCCACATCCGGACCCTGCTGTTGACGTTCTTCTACCGGTACATGCCCGAATTGATTGAGCGCGGCTACGTCTACATCGCGCAGCCGCCGCTCTACAAATTGAAGAAGGGCAGCCAGGACCGCTACGTCTACGACGACCGCGCCAAGGAACGCCTGCTCGACGAGTGGACCCCAGAAGGTGCCGAGCGCGGCAAGGGCATCTCGGTGCAGCGCTTCAAGGGTCTTGGTGAAATGAATCCCACCCAGCTCTGGGAGACCACCATGGACCCCGACGCCCGCACGCTGCTGCAAGTGACCGTCGATGACGCCGTCATGGCCGACGAGTTGTTCGTGACGCTGATGGGCGACCAAGTGGAGCCCCGCCGAGAATTCATTGAACTCCACGCCCTCGAGGCGGAGGTGGATGTCTGATGTCCGAGGAAGAGATCCCGACGACGGTGCAAGCCGGCACGCCCGACGAGCCCAACGACCCCGACCTGCCCGCCACGACGGATGTGCCAAGCGACCGCCGCGAGGCCCGCACCATCGAGCAGGAGATGCGCCAGTCGTTCCTCGACTACGCCATGAGTGTCATCGTCAGCCGTGCCTTGCCGGATGCCCGCGACGGCATGAAGCCCGTCCACCGGCGCATCATGTACGCCATGGGCGAACTGGGCATGGGCCACACGCAGTCCTACAAGAAATCGGCCTACGTGGTCGGTGAAGTGCTTGGTAAGTACCACCCGCACGGCGACTCCAGCGTCTACGACGCCATGGTCCGCATGGCCCAGGAATGGAGTCTGCGCTACCCGCTCGTCGATGGCCAAGGCAACTTTGGTTCCGTGGACGGTGACTCCGCGGCGGCCATGCGTTACACGGAAGCCAAGCTGTCCAAGATCAGCAGCCAGATGCTGGGGGACATCGACAAGAACACCGTCGACTGGGACCCCAATTACGATGGCCGGCTCAAGGAACCCCACGTCCTGCCCGCGGCCATCCCCAACTTGCTCATCAACGGCGCCGATGGCATCGCCGTCGGCATGGCGACCAAGATTGCCCCGCACAACCTCACCGAGGTCCTGAACGCCACCATCCACCTCATCGACCAGCCCGACTGCCAGGTCATGGACTTGATGGAGCACGTCTCGGGCCCCGACTTCCCGACTGGCGGCATCATCTACGGCCGCAGCGGCATCCGCCAAGCCTACGCCACCGGCAAGGGCCG
>JBFKTF010000209.1:0-2808 GCA_041636435.1 Thermoplasmatota archaeon | reverse complement strand
GTGGCCGTTGATCTTCGTGGACCACGGGATGATGACGTGCCACAGGAACCACATGAGCACCTGGTTCCAGCCGGACCACAGGCGCCAGTAGCCTTTCTGGCTGGCCACGATGACGGCACGCGAGACGCACTCGTTGTGGGGTGCCAGGCCAAGGAATTGGCCGCCGCCGCTGTGGCCCACGTGGACCTGCGGGAGCTTGCCCTGGTGTTGGTCCTGCACCCATTGGATGACGCCGTCCAGGTCCCGTTCGCCCCACATGCGCATGGTGGCGGGTCCCGTGCCTTCGGCTTCTTCGGGCGAGTCGCCAATGCCCCGGTAATCGAACGTCACGGCCCCGAAGCCGTGCTGCGCGAGGAACATGGCAAATCGCCGGTAGTAGCGCCGCTTGACGCCGTTGGCGCTGGCGATGTGGCACCAAGCCTTCGGTTCGCCCGCGGTGAACACCGTCGCTGCCAGGGGCAGGCCGTCGCTGGCCGGGATGGTGACGTGGCGCTCCGTCGTCCTCACAGCGGTCCAGGCACTGGGCCCGTGTACTTCAGCACATAGAGGCCGGTCCCACGGTCCGTCACCCACAGGTGCCCATCGTGCCAACGCGCCTGGTACGTGTTGGGTCCGTACCCCTCGGGCGAGAAGTTGGGCTTCTTCCACCAGTAGGGTCCACTGATGGGGGACTCTTCGGGGCCGCGGGGGAAGTAGTATGCCACGTGTTGTGGGTCCTCGGGGTCGCTGATGTCCAGGACCCAGACGCCCGCGTGGTAGTGGGCCACGGCCAGCAGACCCGTCTCCATGTCGGGGACGGCCGTGTGCGGGCTCATGATGTAGCGGCCTTCGATGGTGACGTTGCCTGGCAGCATCCACCAACCCACCTGGTGCGGGTCGCTGGGGTCGCTGACGTCGTGGGCGCGCACCACGCCGGAGTCGGTCTCCAGGCTGCCGATTTCGGGTGCGGACCAAGCGATGACGCGGCCGTCGCTGCGGGCGCGGGGCTCGAGAATCGCCCAATGGGTCGCCAGGGCCCCGCTGGGTTCCTGGGTCGCGTCGCGGCCAAGCATGGCCACGTTGAGCGGATCGGTGACGTCGAAGAGCACCATGCCCGCGTCCCAGCCTGCCATGGTGGCGATCTTGCGGCCGTCGGGGTGCTCTTGGACAATGATGTCGTGGGGGAAGATGCGCGCGTCCCGCTCGCCGGGGGTCTCGTCCACGGGGTTGAAGGCGAAGTCGTTGACGGGCACCAATTGCGCGTTTCCGCCCGGCAGTTCCTCGAAGCGGGCGATGTAGACGTGGTTGCCCGGGTCCGGGTACGGATTGTAGAGGGGCTGGCCGACGTAGAACAAGTACAGCCCGTCATCGTACTGCTCGAAGTGGAAGTTGTGGGTGCCAAGCAACTCCACCGGCGTGGCCGCGACCCAGCGCGGTGCGGTGCGGTCTTCGATGTTGAACACGTGGATGCAGACGGTGCAGTCCTGGGCGCCGTCCACGGTGCCGACGGTGCTGGGATTGGGGATGGCTTGCACGTTCATCACGGCAAAGCGGCCGTCGGGCGTGATGCGCACTTCTTGCACGCTGTTTCCATCCATCCGGTACTCACCCAGCACGGTGATGTTGTGGGGGTCGGCGATGTCCACGAGGTTGAATCCCGCGCGGCCACCGGCGTCGCCATCGATGGCCACCAACGCCAACACCTCGTCGCCCGCTTCGACGGCGGCAGGCTCGGCTTCGTCGCCGGGCCAAATGACGAAGTTGGCGTAGCCATTGACGCCAATCTGCACGCCGAGGTCCGAGTATGCCACCAACTCCAGGTGGTGGCTGCCTGCGTGCAGGTGTGCATCGTTGTGGTCATGGTCCATGACGACCGGTGCACCGATGGCGTCCACGGCACCGCGGATCGGGTCCTCCGGCGGGGACGGTTCGGGTTCGGCGACGCACCCGGCGAACGCCAATCCAAGCAACAACAATGGCACCCAGCGCATGCGCCGCCGTGGTCGTGGCGGGACTAAGCGGTTGCGGCACCGTTCAAGTGCCGGGGGTCCCTGGCGGGGCCATGGAGCGACCCAAGGCCTGGGACGACTACGAACAAGCCGTCATGGAGGGCCGCGGCGACGAGGCCCAAGCGCCGGGCGATGACTACGTCATGAGCCAAGCGTTCCAGGACTGGCTCGTGGAACGGATGCGCGAAGAGGTCATGGGCGAGGTCGCCAAGGCCATGGGCGACGTTCAGCCCAAGATGCGCGACAAGGCGTAGAACACGCCGCCGCTGGTGGCACCAAACAGGACCGCCACCAAGACCCACTTGCCGACATCGGAGCGGGGCCGGGCCACGGGGGCCGGTGCCCGGGCCTGCATTTGCTGGGCCCGTTGCTCCACGCGCTCCTCGACCGTCGCCGGACGCTCATCGTGCACCTCCGGTTCGTCGGGAATCCACTCGAAGCTCGCCTTGGGGCGAGGTGGGCGCTGCACGCCGTCGCGAGGGTAATTCCAGAACCCGGGATCCGTCGACTTGGTGCGCGTCGCCGGGGTCTGCAGTTCCGCCACCACGTCGTCAATCTCCCTGGCCACCATGCGGCCCGCGCGGGGCGTGCCCGGCCAGGGCGTGTCTTCGGGGTCGGGAGCGTCTTGGTCCAGGCTGGGCCACGGCGGGTAGGCGACCTCCATTTCTGGTTCGGGCATCACCGGTTCGGGCGTCGTCAAGGACGCCTCGTCCAGCAACACCACGCCCAACTCCGCGGCCCGGCGGCGCAAGCCATCCGGGAAACGCTGGGCGGCAGCGACCGCTTGTGCGCCGATGTCGCGCGCGGCGTTCTTGATGGC
>JBFKTF010000208.1:0-2815 GCA_041636435.1 Thermoplasmatota archaeon | reverse complement strand
TGCCGGATTCCTTCGCCGATGCAGTCACGTTTGAACGGCGTGCGTGGGACTGGGCGCAGGGCCCCATCGCGCCGCCCCCGCTATCCGCTTGGGCTTACCCCTGGGCCATTGGCCAATTGTACCGGGTCACCGGGCGCGTCCCGGAGCTGGGAGAAGCCATCAATGTCGTCCTTGGGGTCGCCGCGGTCGCCATGACGGGTTTGCTGGCTGCCAAAGTGTGGGGCACGCGGACTGGCGTGGTCGCCGCGCTGGTGGTCGCCCTGTGGCCCACGATGATTGTCTACTCGGTCGTCATGCTCCGCGAGGCACTCCTGGTCTGCTTGCTGCTCGGGTGGTTGTACCTTGTTCGTTTTGACGTCGTCCGCATGCGCCCTGCGGGTTGGATTGCAGCGATCGTGGTTGGCGCTGCGTTGGCGTTTCTGCAAACGGGGTTCATGTTCGTGCTGCCGGCCGCCGCCATCATCCTGGCTCTCCCGTGGCCTCGGGCTGCGCACGCCCGTGCGTTGGGGCTGGTCAGCTTTGCGGTGCTCTTCATGGGGGGTGTGCTCGTCGTCACTCGTTTCCTCTCGTCGGGCTTGGATGTGGAGGATGCCCAAGCCGTCCGAGTCGCTGGACGCACGGCTTACCCAGCCTGGCTCACGATCGGCCAGGTGTGGGATGCGTTGTACCTCGGCCCGCTGCGCATGGCCCTCTTCCTGCTGGCGCCCCTTCACACCTTGCCGACGCACTGGCTTGACGTCGCCGGAACGATGGACGCGCTTGGATATGCCCTACTGTGCCTGGCCCTCGCCGTCGGATGGCGAATGATTGAGGGCGATGAGCTCGCATCGCGCCTGGCAACGGTGGCTTTGATTGGCATCGTGGTCTATGCAATGGGCACCAGCAACTACGGGACCGCGGTGCGCCATCGAGCCAAGTTCCTGCCGTTGCTTGTCCTGCTCGTGCCCCCATCGGTCTGGGGTATCCGGCTGCCGGGTCGCCCCGTCGGGACCAGCTTGCTCGCCGATGTCCACGCCGTGGTGGACCGCCTCAATTCGTGGCCAGGAATCCGGCGACAACCAGCCCCGACCAAGCAAGGTGCCCAATCCACATGAGCGCCACCAGCTGAGGCTCCGTCCAGCGGCCGCTCTTCATGAACAAATGGGTCAACGAGCGAACCGGGCCATCGTAGTGCATCGTGCCTTTTTCGATGCGGTTGGCGAAGCTCTGCACCGAGAATCGGGCCTTGGCCTTCAGGAAGAACTCGATGACGTGTGGCACGAACAGGAGTGCCGACCAGAATTCTATTTGACTCAGGATGGAGGCACAGGCCACCAGGGCTCCTAGAAACAGGGTGAACGTGTCGCCGGGGAAGATCTTGGCTGGATACGCGTTGTAGTAGAGGAATGCGGCCACCGCGCCACCGAGAGGGGCAAGAACCACGAGCCCCAAGAGCTGCCCACTGAGCAGCGCCATGGCGGACATGGCGGCGATGATGATCAACGCCAGCCCGGAGCCCAGGCCATTGAACCCTTCCAGCATGTTGAAGCCGTTGCTGGCGGCGGCGACGGCCAGCGGCACCAGGACAATGGCGTACAGGATGCCAAAGTGCACTTCGCCGAGCAAGGGGAATGCAATCGAGTAGTCTTGGACGTAGAGCGCCAGGGGAATGCTGAATGCAATGGGGATGAAGGCCTTGAATTGCTGACGCAACCGCACCAGGTCATCTAGAATCCCCGTGACAACGGCCCCGGCGCCAACCACCAAGCTCACCAGCACGAGGGTTTCCTCGCTTCGATCCAAGAACGCAAACGCGAGCACGATGAACACACCGATGTGGAATGCAATGTACACGGCGAGCCCGCCCATCTCAGGAATCGGTGGCGTGCCCGGTTTGTGAATGTCCTTTCCAACGATTCCTGCGCCTCGTAGCTTGCGCATCGCCAACGGCATGACCGCCACCAGGGCCACCGCCGCCGCCAAGCACCCAACAATCAGGGCCTTGCGGAAGCCGAGCAGGCCGTCCAAGGATTCGATCAACGCCACAAGTGTTCGACCGGGGGGTCGGACTTAACCGCCGCGACACGACGCGCACCTTTTGTCACGCCGACGATTCCACGCCTCAATGACGGTCATCCTCGCCGCCGGCCAAGGCATCCGCCTCCGTCCCCTGACCCAGGACCGCCCCAAGGCACTCCTCATCGCGGGCGGCCGGCCCATGATTGCCGACCTGATGGATGAACTGCAAGATCCAGTCCACGTCGTCGTCGGACATGGAAAACGCGCTTTGCGCGCTTACCTGGAGGGTGGTGGGCGCTGGGGTCTCGACCTGCACTACCACGAACAAGGGGCCAGCCTGGGCCCAGGCCATGCGCTGGCGCAGGCCCCAGTCGACGGCGAGGAGTTCCTGGTCTTGCCGGGCGATGCTTGGATCCATCCCGACTTGCTCCAGCGCCTGCGGGATGCGCCATGTCCCACGATGGTCCAGGTGCCCGATGCGCGCAGCGGTCGGCACGGCGTCCCCGTGGTCGACGGTGGGCGCGTCGTCAAACTGCTCGAACAGGAGGAAGCCGGTGAGCGCGCCTCCAAGTTTTGTGGCGGGATTTACAAGATGCACCGCCGCATCTTCGATTACTTGAAGCGCTGCGACTACTCCATGCGGGACGCCATCCGCATGGACATCGAGGAACACGGCCCCTGGCACTTGGTGGAAGCCCAAGCCAAGGAATACGTGGACGTCATCGAAGTCGAGGACCTGCTCAAGGTCCACGACCTGCTGATGCCCGACATTGAGACGGCCTCGGACGGCATCATCCATGACGGCGCCATCGTCACC
>JBFKTF010000207.1:0-2858 GCA_041636435.1 Thermoplasmatota archaeon | reverse complement strand
TCGGGGAAGCCTTGGATTTGGAACACGGTGTGGGGCGTGTCGATGGTCCAGTTGAGCCAGGTGCTGGGCAGGCTCTGGCCGGTGCTGGGGATGCGCGTGGTGTTCTGGAGGCTCCAATGGCTGCTGCCGTCGCCGGGTTCGGTGACCGCGATGCGGAGCGTCGTGATGTGGACCCGGCCATCCTGTTGCCATCGGATGACGTGGTCCAGGGCTTCCTTGCGCTCGGGGTTGGCTTGGGGCTCGCCCACGGTGCCTTCGAGCATGGCGGGTTGCGGCATGCCCAGCAGCGTGTAGGTGCCGCGGGTGTGTTCGTCGGGCCGTTCCGTGATGTCGTCCACGTAGCGCACAGCGGATTCTTGGTCGATGAAGCCGAGGCTGACGATGCCGATGCCAATCAGCACGATGGTGGCGCCGATGATGAGTCGCGTGCGGGCGTTCATTTCTTCCTCGCGTCGTCCAGGCGTCGGCGCAGGGCATTGACCTGCTTTTCGAGGCGGTACAGGTAGACGCCGAGGGCGGCGAAGATGGCGCCGAAGCTCAGGAAGAACGTGGTGTTGTCAGAGACCATGGGAGTCCTCGATCTGGTCGCGCATCTGGAGGATGCGGTGGCGTTGCAGCCAGAGGTGGGTGAACAGGAACAAGAAGACGAGCAGGCCCCATCCGAGGGTGAAGCTGCTGGTGGCGTCCAGGGCCGCGTCGGGGTTCTTGCCGGGGCCGCCCACGTCGGGGTGCAGGCTGGTCTGCAAGATGCGGCTGCTGGCAAACGCGATGGGGGCCATGACGAATCCAAGCACCCCGAAGACGGCGCTGAGGCGGGCCCGGGCGTCGGGGTCTTCCACGAAGCGCCGCAGGGTGAGGTAGGCGGCGAAGGTGAACCACATGATGACGACGATCAGGACCTTGGGTTCGGAGTACACGGTGGCGAGGCTGCTCTGGCCGGTGCGGCTCCATTCTTGGACGCCCCACAGGGTGCCGGTGATGAGGGCGACGGTGTTGAAGCCGAAGCCGACTTCGGCGGCGGCGCGGGCGGGTCCATCGTAGCGCAGTTGCCGTTCGTTGAGGTACGCGATGCTGAAGGCGAAGACGACGAAGTATGCGGCGAAGCTGGCCCAGGCCGATGGGGGGTGGTAGAACAGCAGTTTGCGCGTGAGGGGTGCGTTGACTTCCGGAGCGAAGCTCCAGTCGGGGGTGACGTACCACGTGAGGTACAGGAGCACGGCGCCGCTGGCCAAGAAGCCCCATAGGCTCCAGCGGCGGATGCGGTCGACCACGACCTCCTTCACGAGTGGACCTCACCTGTGGCGGTATTTGTCGCTTGTTCACGTGGCATTCAATCGACCTCCAACGCAAACGGCCAGAGGATCCATGCGATGCCGATGGCGACGACGTCGTATCCAAGCATCAGGAGCAAGCCTGCGGAGCCGTCGCCGCCGGCCAGAACGTCGAGGGTGGCGGAGATGCCGGCTTGCAGGAGCGGCGCGGCGACGGGGATGATGAGGATGGGCGTCAGCAGTTCGCGTGCTCGGGCCTGGGCAGCGAGGCTGCCGGCGAGGGTGCCGATGACGGTGAGGCCGATGGTGGCGAGCAGGGCGATGAGGCCAATGGTGGGGCTGAGGGGGAAGCCGAAGCCGACGGCGGCCAGGAGCACGGTGAAGGCGGTGAGCAGACTGGAAGCGGCGAGGTTGACGATGGTGCGGCTCCAGCCATGGTCGGAGCGTGGCTGGGGCGCGGTGAGCAAGAGTTGGATGGTGCCGCGGTCCACTTCGGTCGCCATGCCGCGGGCGCTGAGGGCGGCGGTGGAGTAGAGGATGGGCGTCCAGAGGGCGACGGCGGCCAGCCGCGGGTCTTGCAGATCCGTGATGGCAAAGAGGTAGAGGACGAAGAACAGTCCGACCAGGACGAGGCCAGCTTGCAGGCTCTCCTTGCTGCGCAGCTCGCGGCGCGTGTCCTTCCACAGCAAGTCAATGAACGTCATGCGGTCTCCAGGCGTCGGATGTCGGCTTGCAGGCGCGACGCGAATTGGTCGTCGTGGGTGGCGACGAGCATGGCGGCTGGATGGGAGGACAAGTGGTCCAGCATCCAGTCCCGTCCATCGCGGTCCATGGCGCTGGTGGGTTCGTCCAAGAGTAGCAGATCCGGCTTGGAGCTGAGCGCCATGGCCAGATGCAGGCGTTGTTTCTGGCCGCGGCTCAATGCGATTGCGGGGCGTTCGGCATGGGGCAGGAGGAGGCTGTCGTCGAGCCAGGCGTCCACGTCGGCGTTGCTGCGTTGGATCCGGGACCACCACTGCATGTGTTCCCGCACGGTCAGTTCGGCGTAGACTGGGTTGTCCTGGCCCACGTAGGCCATGCCGATGCGGCCCTGGGGCGAGGTGGTGGGGTGGCCGTTGTTGGTGACGCCGCCACGGGTGGGGCGAAGCAAGCCGGCGCCGAGGCGCAGGATGGTGGTCTTGCCGCTGCCGTTGGGGCCCACGAGGCACAATCGGTCTCCGCGGTCCAGTGCGGCGTTGAACCCGTCCAGGACGCGGGTGCGCCCGAAGCGTTTCTCGACGCCGGAAAAGGCGAGGGTCATGCCCCGTCGAACCTCGACCGAATCAATGCGTTCTCGGCCATTTGGAGGCGCTTGTGGACGGCGGCCTTGCTGACGCCCATGCTGGAAGCCAGGTCATCGAGGGTGCATTGGCGGGGGTCGCTGTAGTACCCCATGGCGATGGCCATGCGCAGCACCTCGGTCCGGCCGAAGTGGCGCCCGACACCCTGCATGCGCAGCGCGCTCTTCATTGCCCCTCGAAGCGGCCCCGCACGAGGGCGTTCTCTGCCATCTGGAGCCGCTTGTGGACGGCGGCCTTGCTGATGCCG
>JBFKTF010000206.1:0-2858 GCA_041636435.1 Thermoplasmatota archaeon | reverse complement strand
GCCCCGACCGGCGGCGCTGCGCTCGAGAAGGTGACCGAGCTCGTGGCCACGAATACTGGCTACCCGGCCGAGATGCTGGAGCCTGATCTGGACATGGAAGCCGATCTGGGCATTGACACCGTCAAACAAGCCGAATTGTTCGGGGAATTGCGCGAACACTTCGGGGTTCCCTTGCGCGAGGACCTGCAGATTGCGGATTACAACACGCTGCGCAAGGTGGCCGAGTACATGGGAGGCAGCGCCACCGCGCAGGCCCCCAGCAGTCCGCCCGCTCCGGCCGAGCCGCCGAGAACCAGCACGCCGGCGCCCAGCGCGCCACCCGCCGCGGCCCCGACCGGCGGCGCTGCGCTCGAGAAGGTCACCGAGCTCGTGGCCACGAAGACTGGCTACCCCGCCGAGATGCTGGAGCCGGACCTGGACATGGAAGCCGACTTGGGCATTGACACCGTCAAGCAAGCCGAGCTGTTTGGGGAATTGCGCGAACACTTCGGGGTTCCCTTGCGTGAGGACCTGCAAATTGCCGACTACAACACCCTACGCAAGGTGGCCGACTACATGGCCAGCAGCGCGGGAGCGACGCCCGTGGAAGCCCCCGCGGCCACCCGCACGGAGCCCGCAGCGGACCCGATGACGGCGCCCATCCTGCGCCGCATCCCCAAGCCCCGCCCCGCGTTGTCTCCCGGCACGGACAATCCGTGCCTGGTGGGCGAATTGTTGGTCGTGGGCGATGCGGACTCCGCCGTCATGGACGCCTTCAAGGCCGCTGGCTTCACGCCGACCCGCCGCGCGGAAGAGCCCGTCGGGTTGCTGTGCATCGCCACGCGACCCGGCGAATCGGCCCACGCCCGGGCAGGCGCCATCTTCGATGCCGCCAAGCAACACCGGACCCGCTTCGGTGCCGGCGCCCCCATCGTGGTCGTCACGGCCCAAGACGGGCAGCACGGCCTCGCCACGGTCCGGGACGCCAGCATGGCGGCCGTGGCCGGCATCGGCAAGGCGCTGCGCAAGGAATTCCCCGACGCCACCGTGAAGGTCATCGACATGCACCCCGACCTGGACGACCTGTCCGTGCTCGTGGACGAGGTGCTGCGCGGCGGCGCCCGCACGGAGGTGTGCTTCCACAAGGACGGCACCCGCCACGAAATCGACGTGGTGCCCGCCGCCCTGGACGGCACGCCCGACGTGGCCGGCAAGCACATCGTGGTCTCCGGCGGTGCCCAAGGCATCACCGTCGAGATGCTGGCCGCCATCGCCGCGCAGGGCCCCAAGTTCCTACTCCTTGGACGCACCGAGTTGCCCGAAGAGGCCGCCACCTGGGCCAACTGGTCCGCGGAGGAATGGAAGGCCGAAGAGCAGCGCGTCATTGCCGCCATGAAGGACGTCGGCGACAAGGTCACCCCGGTGGCCGTGCAGAAGCGCCTGGCCCCCATGCAGAAGGCGGCCGAAGTGCAACGCAACCTGGAGCGCCTGACGGACTTGGGCGCCGAGGTCATCTACGCGCCCGTGGACGTCACCGACCGCGAACGCGTCGCCGACGCCATCGCCCACGCCCGCAGCCAATGGGGCCCGGTGCACGGCGTCGTCCACGCGGCCGGCGTCGAGATCAGCAAGGACTTGGCCAGCAAGGACCGCGCCCAGTTCGACCTGGTCTTTGGCATCAAGCACGATGGCCTGGGTGCGTTGTTGGATGCCGTGGCCGACGATCCACTGCACTGGCTGGCCAGCTTCGGCAGTGTCGCTGGACGCTTTGGCAACCTCGGCCAGACCGACTACTCGGCCGTCAACGAATACCTCTGCAAGGCCGTCAAACAGACCGCCGCCGAGCGGGGCATTCCCACGGCGTTCACCATTGCCTGGGGCCCGTGGGGCGAAGTCGGAATGGCCACCAAGGGCAGCATCATGCAAATCATGGAAGCCAGCGGCGTCACGCCCATCCCCACCGCGGACGGCGTGCGCATGTTCCTGGCCGAGATGGCCACCCCCGGCGTGCGCGAGTGCGTCGTGGGCGGCATGCTGGGCGCCATCGACCAAGACAAGCAAGTCGTCGACGCCCCCGCACCCGTTGAAGAGCCCGTGGAATTGGACGAAGCCGCCCAAGCGGCCAACGCCACCATCGCCGAGGCCCCCGAACGCTTCCGCCTCATCCACGAAGTGACCGAGATTGACCACCAGAAGGCGACGGCGACGCTGCGCATGGACCAGTCCACGCAGCCCTACGCCCGGGACCACGCCATCGACGGCGTGCCCTACCTACCGGGCGTGTTTGGCTTGGAAGCGTTTGCCGAATTGTGCGCCTTGCTGGCCCCGGGCGAGACGTGCATCGGCATCGAGGACGCGCAGTTCTCGGTGCCCGTGAAGCAACTCAAGGACCGCCCCGTGGACGCCACCGTCGACGTCGTCCGTGTCAGCGCCGAGGAAGAGCCGGAAGCGGTCTTTGAGTGCCGCCTCACGACCCGCATGGTCGGCCCCGATGGCGTGCCCCGGGGCGAGCCCCGCACGCACTTCCAAGCGACGTTGACCTTCGGCGACCCGCTCGATGTGCCCCACAGCGACCAGGTGCCCCCGTGCACCCGCGAGTTGGCCAAGGAACAGATCTACCCGCCCTTCTTCCATGGCCCCAGCTTCCAGGTCCTGCGCTACGCCGGCCCCTTGGAAGAAGAGGAGGCCGTGGCCATCGGCGCCATGCCCTACGCCGCCGCCTTCGCCGAAGGCGACGTCGAATTCCAAACCCACCCCTTGTTGACGGAGGCCCTGTTCCAACTCTGCGGCCTGCGCACCATGGAAGTGGAAGGCAAGATGAGCCTCCCCGCCAGCATCGACCGCTTGGACATCCACCAAGCGCCAGGCAACGGCGAGCT
>JBFKTF010000205.1:0-2900 GCA_041636435.1 Thermoplasmatota archaeon | reverse complement strand
GGTGGCGGGCAACTGGCGCTGCGCGCCCCTTGGCCCAGCATGTTGCGCGGCGTCTGGGGCGACCCGAAGCGGTTCCAAGAGACCTATTGGACCGGGCCGCCGGGAATCTACATGGCGGGCGACACGGCCCACGTGGACGACGAAGGCGATTACTGGATTCTTGGCCGCAGCGACGACGTGCTCAACGTCAGTGGCCATCGCATCGGCACCATGGAGGTCGAATCCGCGTTGGTGTCCCATGACGCGGTCGGAGAAGCCGCCGTCGTCGGCGTGCCAGACGAGATCACGGGCGAGGCGCTGCATGCGTTCGTGGTCCTGCGGGGTGACGCCGACGCCGACGCCCTGCGCGCCCACGTCGCCAAGGAAATTGGAAAGACCGCCCGCCCCAAGCACATCACCATCGTGCGTGGCTTGCCCAAGACGCGCAGCGGCAAAATCATGCGACGCATCCTGCGCGCGATTGCCCGCGGCGAAGAGATACGCCAAGACGTGTCGACGTTGGAGGATGCCGCGACGGTGGAAGCGATTGCCGCGGCCGTGCGCGCCGGCTGACCAAGCCCTTATGTCGGACCGGGTCGAGAAGGCCCCCGTGCCCTTCACCCGACAGACCCTCGTGCGCGCCCCGCCCAAGGCGGTGTTCCAATTGCTGGCCGATGTGACGATGCTGGAAGAGATCAGCAACTGGAAGGTGCACCCCGACGGGGACGAAGTGGGCGAAGGCTTCACCTGGTCCGAGCGCAAACTCTGGCAACGACGCCGCTGGGAGATGACCCAGTTCGATCGCCGTGGCCTGAACTACACCATGCAAGGCAATGGCATCACCGTGGTCGTGGCCGCCAAGAAGGGCGGGACCGGCAGCTGCAACGTGCGCATGATGGTGGAAGGCGACGACCGCGCGGTGCGTCGCTTCGAGCGCACGGACGGCGACCGCCTCGAGCGATTGGCCGCCTACCTCGAAGCATGATTCGACGGGCCTTGGTGCAAGACGCCGAGGCAATCCATGAGCTGATGCGGGCGGCCTTCACGCCGTTTCGAGCCCGGTATACGGACGCCTGCTTCGACGCCACCGTGCTCGATCCGGAACGCATCCGTCAACGCATGGCCGAGGGGCCCGTGTGGGTGGCGGAGGCGCAGGGCCAGTTGCTGGGCACGGTGGGAGCCCGCGTGGACAATCGGGGCCTGTACGTGCGGGGCATGGGCGTGCATCCAGACGCACGGCGCCAAGGCATGGGGCGCCAATTGTTGGATGCGTGCGCAGCGCACGCCGACACCCTTGGCGTCGGGATGTGGCTCAGCACCACGACGTTCCTGACGGGCTCGCAGCGATTGTACGAATCGTTTGGTTTCGTGCCGGCCGACGGCCCCGCCGACCTGCACGGGACGCCCCTGGTATCGTATGCGTGGTCGTTACCAGACAATCGTTGAGTCTGCGTAGTTTCTGCTCCGGTGGCTTGAGGCCAGAAACCATTTCATTCCAGGACGCCCCTCTTGGCGCGTGCTCCCGCGTCTTTCCCCCCAAGAGAACGTGGCCCTCGAGGCGACGCCGAAATGGATTCGCGCCTACGCCAAGGGCAGCCTGATTGCCGATAGTCGGCAAGCCTGCATCGCCCGTGGAGAGCACCCGCCACCCCGAGCGTATGCGTTCCCCGAGGCGGACGTGCGCAAGCCGTGGCCCGACGGCGCATTCGAAGTGGATGGCCACGTGGTCATTCCGTGGGACGCCGCCGACCGCTGGTTGGAGGAATCGGAGGAGGTGTTCATTCATCCACGCGACCCCAAGTCCCGCATCGACGTGTTGCACTCCGCCCGCCACATCCAGGTGCACGTGGACGGGATGCGGGTCGCCGACACGCGCCAAGCGGTGGTGTTGATTGAGGCGCACCCCTTCCTGCCGGTGCGTTACTACATCCCCGCCGACGACGTGGCATTGGACATGTTGCGCCCCAGCGACACCGTGACGGGTTGTCCCTACAAGGGCTGGGCCACGTACCATCACGTGGACACTGGCAAGCTGCACGAGGACATCGTGTGGACGTATCGAAGCCCGTTCCGGGAGGTGGACCCGATTCGTGGCCGGTACTGTTTCTTCAACGAGAAAGTGGACATCGTCGTGGACGGCGAGCCACAACCCCGCCCCAAGACACCGTTCAGTTGACGGCGTGCGACGAAGGCAAGTTTCGTCCAATGTCGTGGACGATGGCCGTGAGGCTCATGTGCCCGCACGCATGCACTGCATTCCATGGCACAGATCGTCATCACCGACACGTTCGCCGTCGACCGCGACACCATGTGGAACATCGTCGCCGACCTGGACGCGTGGACCGCCTGCGAGGACATCACGTTGCAGCGCTTGGACGGCAAGAACGGCAAGGGAGCCCGCCGCCGCATCACCATCGCGGGCCACGACATGGTGGACGAGGTCCTCGAACGCACGAAGGGCGAACAGATTACGTTCGGCGCCGTGGAATTCCACAACGCCCCGTTCAAGCACTTCGTGACGACGTTCCGATTGGCTGGCGACGCCCAAGGCCCCACCTCCGTGGCCATCGCCATTGACTTCGCCGGCGGCCTGGCTGGCCTGGCGCAGAAGGGCCGCATCCAGCGCGTGTTCCAGCGCCTGTTGAAGGAGCTCGGTCACCGCGCGACCCAAGAGCCCGAGACCATCCAGGTCACGGCGTAGACGCGCGGGTCAGAAACCACCCAACGTCGACTGCCGGGCACCGCCGATTTGGGGCACGGAGCCATCGCCGGGGTCGACGATGGGTTCCCCCACGGGCACCAAGTCCTCCAATTCGCGCCGGCCTTTGCCGAAGATGCGGTTGTCCACGGGCACCGCCTCCCATGCCCCTGGCGCCGGCGTGTGCAGCAGTTCCATCATGTCGTCGGGGTCGCCGCCGGCC
>JBFKTF010000204.1:0-2950 GCA_041636435.1 Thermoplasmatota archaeon | reverse complement strand
CTTCGCGTGGGTCGTTCGATGGTGACGTCGCCCGCGGCCATGTCGCTGGCATCGGCGCGCTTCGCGGGCGTGCGTTGCACGTCGACATCGCCCGCGACCAAGTCGTGGCCATCGGCTTCTTTGCGTTCCGGACGGCGCACGTCGATTTCTCCGTGGTCGGCGGCGGGCGGCGGGGTTGCTTGGCGGCGCGTCGATTGGACCTCAATCTCGCCCAGGTCGACGTCGGCGGCCGGGTGGCGGCGCTTGGTGGGCGTGGCCACTTCGATGTCGCCAAGGTCGATGTCCGTGCCACGTGGCTTGGGGCGGGGCTTGGCGACGTGAATCTCGTCCGCCGTGGCTTCGGGCACCTCGACGGGTTCGGGTTCCCGGCGGGGGGTGTCGGCTTCCAGCGGCGAGCCGTCCGGTAATTCGATGTCGCCCAGGTCGATGTCGGTGCCGCGGACCTTGCGTTTCTTCTCGGGCCGGTACACCTCGAAGCTCACTTCTTCACCTTGAACTTCTTGGGGTCCTCGGCCATCTGCTTGCGGAATGCACGCAGGGCGGCCACGGGGTCGTCCACCTCGGTGTCCTCCACGACCTTCTTGTCGCGGCGGCTGGGGCGCATGGCGTTGAGTGCGTTGAGGGCCTCGTCGTTGTCACTGGGATCCATTTCCACGACGTTGACGCGGCCGCGGCTGGCGTAGGCGCCGGGCATCTCGTCGCGGACGTTGATGTTCAACTCCGGGATGCGGTCGCCCATGCCCCACTCGTAACCGTGCTTGGCCATGGCGTCCTCCAAGTCGCGCTCCACGACCCAGTCGGGGACCTCGTAGTTGCGGTCGTCGTGGTCGTCGTAGCGCCCCTTGGTTTGGCCTTCGGGGAGGCGTTCCCGGATGATCTCCCTCGTGTGGGTGGACCCGGGCGTCACCATGACTTGGAGTCGGTGGACGTAGTATTGCACGACGGCCATGAAGGCCCCGGCAACGATGATGGCCAAGCCCGCCACGAAGATCAGTGTGTCCAGTGCAGTGTAGTCCGTTTGTCCGGGGAATTCGCTTCCGGGGACGTTGAAGTTGAACGGGTAGTGCACCATGAACAACGCGATGGCGACGATGCACAACACCACGCCCACGGCGCTGGCAATCCGCATGAAGCGGTTGCTTGGCAGGGCGACGGAGACGCCGAGGAAGAAGGTGGTCAAGGCGATGGCGCCCAGCGCCAGGGCCCCTTCGCGCCAGCTGTAGATGGCGCTGCCGCTCAGGGTGTTCGCGTAGAGGAACAAGGCGACCGCGATGATGCCCGAGACGACGCCGCCGGCCAGGAGGTAGAGGCCGGCGAAGACCTGCGAGCGGCTCTGCTCTTGGCCGAGCATCGTGGTCGTGTCGTCCACGTTATGCGGCCTGCGGGGCTTCCAAGCTCTCTTCCTCTTCGGCGCGAGCGGCCACGAGGGTGCCGAGCGCGACGCTGTAGAGGGGGCTCTTGGCGCGCTTGACGAGGCTCACTTCGAAGGGCAGGTTGGCGGCGCGGAGCTTGCGTTCGAAGAGCTTGTCGAAGCCCTTGGGGCTCGCGGTGCCGCCGGTGATGGCGACCGGGATGGTCATGCCTTCGTCGACGCGGGCCGCTTCGGTTTCCTTGCGGATGCTCTGCACCACGTAGTCGATGAGGTTCTCGTAGTAGATGGTGAGGGCCGAGTCCAGTTCCGTCTGGGGGTCCTCGGTGAGTTCGAAGTCCTTCTCCTTGAACGCAGTGACCTTGTCCTTGGTGTGGCCGGTGGCTTCGGCGACGTTGCTGTCGATCCAGTCACCGCCGCGGGCGACGGCGGTGGTCATGACGGGCAAACCGTAGTGGGCCAGGCAGACGTTGGTCATGCCGGCGCCGAAGCTGACGCCCATGCCGGTGAACTGGTTGTCGGGCATCTCGGCGTAGACGACGCTCATGCCTTCGTTGATGACGCGGGGCGTGTAGCCGAGCTTGCGCAGGATGGACTCGATCGTCTTCTGGTGGTAGAGGACGTCCTGGCGGGGGTCGTCGCTGGGCCGGGCGGGACTGGTGTAGTAGATCAATTCGCCATCGTGGTTGGGGGCGCCGACGAGGCGCTCGATGATGAGGCGAATCATGGGGATCGCGCTCTTCTCGTCGCGACTCAGGATGCCCTTGTGCATCGGGCGACGGGTCTCCTTGTTGAACACGTTGGCGAAGTTCAGGGCGTCTTCACCGACGATGAACACCTGGTTGTCCTTGCGAATGTACAAGACATCGCTGCGGGCGAGCATCTTCTCGGCCACCTCACTGTACTCAATCTCCACGAAGGAGTTGCGTTGCTGGGTGAGGGTCGTCTTGTCGCCCTTGCGTTCTGCCGAGATGATGTTCATTGTTCCGACGTCGAGTCCTTTTGCCATGGTCTACCTCTAGGCAGCGATTTCGCTGCGTTCAAGGCGATGATATTGCCATGGGCTTTTTAGGACCACCCCGCCGCGCGGCGGCGAGGCCCACCAGGAGCAACGGCAGGCCGGGACCGGGCATGAGGCGCTCGGGCCCGTCGGGGGTCTGCGCGACCCATTCCATGGTGGTGTTGGCGCTGTCTCCGACGCGCTCGACGGTGCCGCATCCGCCGGCGGGGGGCAATGCATCGAGCACCACGTCGGCGCGGCTTCCCGGCGGTGCAGGGCCCACGGTGATGGTCGCCGTGGTGGTGTGGGTGGTGCCCCTCAGCGCGTCGTCTTGACCCACCGGGATGTCCAGGACGTCGGGGCGCACTTGGATTGGCAGCCCCGCGTTGTTGCTGGCTCGGAGTTGCACCGTGAACGTGGGCGGGTTGGTGCATAGGTGGCCCGACACGTCCAGGCGCACGTTGGCCAAAGCGACCCCCGTGCCGTTGGCGACGTCCGGCTCTTGCAGGGACAGGGTGACGGTCGCCGTGGCGGGCGCCTGCGCCGTGGCGGGCGTGGCCAAGAGAAGGATGGCGAGCAGG
>JBFKTF010000203.1:0-2988 GCA_041636435.1 Thermoplasmatota archaeon | reverse complement strand
CGCCTCGGACTCCTGAAGTCCGGCGAGACCCGCCTGGTCGTGCGCCGCACGAACGGCAACGTCATCGTGCAGTTCGTGGACTGGGAGACCGAAGGTGACCAAGTCAAGGCCACCGCAGTCGGCCAAGAGCTCAAGAAGCTCGGCTGGACCGGCTCCGCCAAGAACACCCCCGCAGCTTACTTGACCGGCCTCCTGGCCGGCAAGCGTGCCATCGCAGAAGGCATCGAAAGCGCCGTCTTCGACCTCGGTCGCCACGCCCCCGTGCCTGGCTCCAAGGTCTTCGCCGCCCTGAAGGGTGTCGTGGACGCTGGCGTCGACGTGCCCCACGGCGATGACATCTACCCTGCCGAGGAACGCCTGAACGGCGAATTCCTCGACCAACAGAAGGACTTCGAGGCCGTGCGGGCCGCCATCGGCGGTGCCAGCCCGGCTAACTCGGACAACGAGGAGGAAGATTAGAATGAGTGACGCACCTGCCGCCCCGTCGGGCGGCGCAGCACGCCCCCCCGGACGCGGCCCTCGTGGCGGCGCCGGCGGTCCTGGAGCCCGCCCTGGCGGTCCCGGTGGCCCTCGTGGCCCCGGTGGCCCTCGTGGTGCCGGCGGTCCTGGCGGTCCCCGTGGCCGCGGTGGACCCCGTGGTGGCCCCGGCCAACGCAAGCGCTTTGACAAGCCCGCCCCGCCGCCGTGGGAACCCAAGACCCGCCTTGGCAAGATGGTCAAGAGCGGCGAAGTCAAGACCATGAGTGAGGCGATCAACAGCGGCCTGCCCCTGCGCGAGCCCGAGATCGTCGACGCGCTCCTGCCGGAGCTCGAGGACGAAGTCCTGCACATCAACATGGTCCAGCGCATGACCGACTCCGGTCGCCGTGTCCGCTTCGCCATCACCGCCGTCACTGGCAACAAGGACGGCTTCGTCGGCCTTGGCCAGTCCAAGGGCAAGGAAGTCGGCCCCACCATCCGCCGTGCCATCGACCGCGCCAAGATCAACATGGTCGAAGTGCGCCGCGGTGCCGGCAGCTGGCAGTCTGGTGAAGGTGCTCCCCCCACGAGCATCCCCTACCAGACCGAGGGCAAGTGCGCCTCCACGGTCGCCATCATCAAGCCCGCCCCCCAAGGCACCGGCCTCGTGGGCGGCAAGATCGCCCGCAGCGTCCTGGGCCTGGCCGGCATCAAGGATGCCTACGTCCAGACCATGGGCCAGACCCGCACCACGACGAACAACGCCAAGGCGCTGTTCGCCGCTCTCCAGAACCTGAACACGGTCAAGATGACCCCCGCTCAGGCGGAGCGCACGCAGGTCGTCGCCGGCGCCATCACCCCGAAGGCGGCCGACAAGCAGCCTGAAGTCGACGAAGAACCCGAGGTGAAGGCATAATGGCCTACACCATCGTGCGCCTTCGCGGCCAGCTCAACGTCAACCCCAAGATCAAGGACACTCTGAAGTACCTGCGCCTGAACCGCGTCAACCACGCGGTCGTTCTCCCCGAGAACGAGACCACCAAGGGCATGCTGCAGGTCGCCAAGGACTACGTCACTTGGGGCGAAATCAGTGCCGACACCCTGGCCGAAGCGATCCGCAGCCGCGGTCGCCTGGTCGGCGACAAGCCCATCACGGACGACGTCGTCAAGGCCGGCACGAAGTTCACCAGCATCGACGAGTTCGCCAAGGCCATCTGTGAGGGCAACGCCCAGTACAAGGACCTGGCCGACGTCAAGCCGCTGCTGCGCCTGCACCCCGCCAAGAAGGGCCTGGAGGGCATCAAGCGCTCCTACCAAGCCGGCGGCGCCCTCGGGTACCGCGGCGAAGCGATCAACGACCTCATCGGGAGGATGATCTAATGGCCAAGGGTGCACAAGGCAAGAAGTACCGCGGCCGCAGCCGCACGCACGGCGCCGGTCGCAAGGCCCGCCGTGGTGCCGGTCTGAAGGGTGGCCGTGGCCGCGCCGGTGCGAACAAGCACCGCTTCGTGCAGCTGCAAATCCTGGGTGGCAAGCACGCCCACCTGGCCGCCAAGCCCTGGGGCCGCACTGGCTTCACCAGCAAGAGCCGCGCCGAAGAGGCCGTCACCATCAACGTCGGCGACCTCGCCAAGTTCGACGGTGACAGCATCGACCTCACCGAGGCCGGCTACACCAAGCTGCTGGGCAGCGGCAAGATCTCGAAGGCCGTGACCGTCAAGGTCGCCAACGCCACCGACGGTGCGGTCGCCAAGATCGAAGCCGCCGGCGGCTCCGTCGAGCTCGCTGAATAGGCATCCTGCCTCCTCTTCCCCCTTCCCTCTCCCTCTTTCCTTTCCAAGCCGCTCAGGAGCCCTTAAGAGGCGCCTTCGAGTCGGCGCGACTCTCCACTGGGGACCAACATGGCCGAAACCCGCAGCCGTCTGTACGCCCTCAAGCCGATCATCGAGCGCTGGCCCGCCGTCAAGAAGCCGGAAGGCCACGTCTCCTTCAAGACGAAGCTCCTGTGGACGACGGGCAGCCTGCTGCTCTACTTCGCTCTGGCCAACATCACTCTCTTTGGTGTCAGCCAGACCCAGCTTGACATCTTCGAAGGCTTCCGTGCCATCCTGGCCGGTGCGTCTGGTACCATCATGCACCTGGGTATCGGTCCCATCGTGACCGGCAGCATCGTGATGCAGTTGTTCACGGGCGCCAAGATCATCAACCTCGACTTGACCAAGTCCGAGGACAAGTCGATCTACCAAGGCACCCAGAAGATTCTGGTGATCCTGTTCATCTTCATCGAGTCCATTCCCCAGGTGTTCGGTTTCTTGGAACCCGACACCGCGTTCAACCAATGGTTCGTGGACGCCGGCTGGGCCGGAGACGCCGCCGGCGGTGCCGCCTGGGGTCGCTCCTTCATCGTCCTCCAGCTCGCCCTCGGTGCGCTGGTGGTGTTCCTGATGGACGAGCTGATCAGCAAGTGGGGCATCGGCTCCGGTATCTCGCTGTTCATCGCCGCCGGTGTCAGCCAGGCCCTGTTCCAGG
>JBFKTF010000202.1:0-2989 GCA_041636435.1 Thermoplasmatota archaeon | reverse complement strand
GCGGGTGACTTGGTCCGCCTCGATGTGGATCTCGACGCCTCGGCTGGTATCAACATGGAGTTCGCGGTCCGTGAGGATGTCCGCATTGTGCTGCTGCGTGAGGTTGGTAGCCCGCAACAGATCGGCTTCACCACGCCGAACTCCTACGGTACCCGCCTCGTGATGGAACTCGCGTAGACGGGAATGCGCCCCAAGCGCAGGTCTGGCCGGGGCGGCCAACAACAGGTGAGCCCCGGCCGGAGCCCTGGTACCAAACGCATCAAGCGGCCGCCACGGCCGTCGCGTGAGGGCCTTGGGGAACAGGACAAGGAATCCGCTCCGGAGGCACAGGCCCCCGAGTCGGCACCACCGACCGAGGAGCCCGCGCCTCCGGAGCCATCCACCGACGTCCTGGACGAACGACTTGCCGAAGTCGCCCAGCAGAACGCGGAACGCGTCCAAGAACTGGAGGCCAAGGTCGCTGAGCTTAGCGCCAGCCTTGGCCAATTGCACGACAAGCCCGACGAGGCTGGACCCGGCATCGATGCCCAGATGCAGGATCTGCTGCGCCTCTCGGAGCTGATTTCCGTGCGCTACAACCCGTTCTTGAAGGACGAAGAACCGTCGCTGTACGACGACCAAGACGTGCGTCGATTCCTACCCAAGGACCCACCCGAGCCCCGCCCGGGCAGCGAGGTCGTGACCGTCCAACAAATCGCCGCGCAAGACGCCGGCGAGGCGGCCACGCCAGACCTCGAACCCGACGTGGTCCCCGTGGAGCCCGACGCCCCAGAGGAGCCCCATGGCTCCACCGCGGAGGTCGCCCCGGACGAGCCCGTCATCGAGGCGCGCCACGCGGACGCCGAGACGGTCCACGAGGAGCCGCAGCCCGAGGCCAAGGCTTCGACGCGGCCCGAAGACCAGACAATGCACACCGAAGCGGCCGACGTGGGCGCCATGCTGGCGTCCATCGAATGGCCTGACAATCAACCTGGCGACCAAGAGGTCGTCGAGGCGGAGGAGGGGGTGGCGCCACAGACGACGCCCAAGGCCGAAGGGCCAGCCACCAACGCGCCGGGAAGCCACGAGTCGGCTCCTTCGGCGATGCCGGCGGACGCCGCCCCCCACTCCGCCGACCAATCCACCAACATGGAGCCACTCGTCGAACCCGAACCCCACGTGGGCGATCGCCAAGCGCGTCCCCCGAGGCCACGCCCTGTGCGGGGCCCCACGGCACGCCAAAGCCACCACGTGTTGCGATGGTTCGAGCGCCTCAGCCGCGAAGGCGACCCTTCCGAGATCCACCTCTTCGTGGACCACTATGCGCGCCTGGGCTGGATTGCACCAGAGCACGTGGACTGGATGCGGCTCATGGCGGATGCCGTCGCGCCGCGGCGCGCCGACTTGCACTGGGACGACCTGCAACTGCACGGCGTCGACCTGGCCCGCCTGCACCAGCAGCACCTTCGGTTCCTGCAGCGGCTCTTCCACGACCCTCCGGCACACGACGACCCGCGCGGATGGGACCGCGAAGCCGACGCGTTCTGGGAGGGCACCTGAATGGGCTTCTCCGTGATTGCCGGCACCGGCGTGCTGCTCATTTCCGGCATCGTGGCATTCTCCATCGTCGTCGTTCAGAACGACGCCGCCGATGACGCCGTGCTACGCGCTGAGCAAGCCGCACAGGACGCCGCCTTGGAGCGGAGGCTGGGCTCCTTGGAGGTGACCCAAACCATCTACCAAGCCGGCCCCGACCGACTCACCATCGACGTCACCAACACGGGTGAGACGACCTTCGCCACGGCGGACATCGACGTGTTGCTCGACGGCGTCGTGCACACGGACGACATCACGTGGCTCCGCGTCGGAGGAAGCGATGTTGCCTACTGGGCTCCCCTCCAGGAATTGGAGATTCGCATGGACGACATCACCGCCCGCCCCGACCGCCTCTCCATCGTCACGGGCGAGGGCATCATGGATTTCGAGGTGCTCTGAATGAGCGACGTCATCCCCGACGCCATCGTGTTCATCGCGGTCCTCATCGCCGCCGGCGGCTTGGCCGGCGCCATCACGGCCATTGGAAGCGACTTGGGCAGCGACACACGCGCCCGGGGGGAGACCCGCGCCCACGACATCGCCACCCACATCACCATCATCAACGACCCCGCCGACGTCACCGTGAGCCCCGCCTTGGTGGTGTACATCAAGAACACCGGCGACACCACGCTCGACACCGGCCGTCTCGACCTGGTAATCAATGGCGTCGTGTCGTCCGACCTAAGCCGCGACGTCTTGGGGAGCAACGACGACGAAACCTGGCCCGCAGGCCGGGTCGTGCAGGTCACGGTCAACGACATCGCCCTGGGCAGCGGCGACCACCGCGTCCGGGCCACGATTGGCAATGCGGCCAGCGACGTGCTGACCTGGAGTGCTCCATGACCCTCGACTTCACCATTGACCGGGACGACCTATGCGAGCGCCTGGGCGGTGGCATCCCGCCAGGCAGCCTCATCGTCCTGGAAGGCAAATTCGGCGCCGGCAAGTCGATTCTGAGCCAACGCATCGCGTATGGCCTGCTGCAACACGACACCAGCCTCAGCTACATCAGCACCGAACTCACCACGGCGGGCTTCCTGCAACAGATGCAGTCCCTGAAGTACGACCTGAACAAGCCGCTCATGGACGAACGACTTGTCTTCGTCCCCATCCACCCATTGCTTGGCGCCCGGGCGCCTCGCGATGAACTGTTGAGTCGCATCGCCAAGGCCCGGCGCATGTACGAGAAGGACGTCATCATCTTCGACACCTTCAGCAAATTCCTGGCCGACCATTTGCGCGCCAAAGGCGGAGGCTTCGAAGCGACCGAACAAATCGAAGGCGTGCTGTACTTGTTCAAGCGCCTCAACTCCATTGGCAAGACCATCATCTTGACCATGGAGGAAGGACAAGTCCCACCGGAGATTGCTTCGACGTTCAAGGAAGGCTCCGACTCCTACTTCCAAATCAGCAT
>JBFKTF010000201.1:0-2990 GCA_041636435.1 Thermoplasmatota archaeon | reverse complement strand
GCCTTCGAGGTCAAGGGCGAACAGTACCGCATGATGGACTTGCAAATCATCGACACCGGCTGGGGTTTGGAGCGCTTGGCCTGGGCCAGTCAAGGCAGTCCCTCGGCCTACGACACGGTGTTCCCCGACACCATCGACGACCTGCGCACCAAGGCGACCACGCCGATTGCCAGCGACGCGCGCGCCCAGAAAATCGTCGCCACCCATGCCCTCGTGCAGGGGGTGCTGAACCTGGACGTCGGCATGAAGTTGGACGCCCTCCGGCAAGAGGTCGTGGACCGCCTCAAGGACCACGACATCGAGACCACCGTCGAGGAACTGGAATCCATCATGGGCCCCGTGGAGGACTTGTACGCCTTGGCCGACCACTTGCGCTGCCTGTCCTTCATGGTCGGCGATGGGCTCGTCCCGGGCAACGTCAAGGCCGGCTACCTGATGCGCTTGGTGTTCCGCCGCGCGTTCCGATTCCACAAGAACCTCGGCATCGACGCGCCGTTGTCCGAATTGCTCGCCGACAACATGCGCCGCATGCTGCCCGAATTCCCGGCCTTCGAAGCGGCCATTCCCCGCGCCATCGAGATGGCCGACTTGGAGCACGAGCGCTACGTCGAGAGCCAAGAACGCGGCCTGCGCCTCGTGGAGCGGGTCCTGCAGAAGAAGAAGGATCTGAGCACCGAGGACCTGTTGGAACTCTACGACACCCACGGCCTTGGACCCAACACCGTCAAGGACGCGGCCGCGGCCAAGGGCATCACCGTCGACGTGCCGGACGACTTTGAGCTGCTGCTGGCCGAGCGCCACAGCGGCGAGAAGAAGGCCAAGGCGACGACCCTGATTCCGGCCGACGTCCCCGCCACGCAACGCATCTTCTACGAAGACGAAGGGCAATGGCAACGCACGTTCGAAGCCCAGGTGACGTGGACCGCGCCCGCCGACGAGAAGTGGCTGCGCGACCAGGGCATCGCGGACAAGGACGGCATCGAGATTGGTGTCGAGGGCTTCGAGGCCACCGCCACCGCCGATCAAGTCAAGCTCGTCGCCTTGGATCGCTCCTGCTTCTTCCATGAAACCGGCGGCCAACCGGCCGACCAAGGCATCCTGCGGGTGGGCAACAGCATGTGCGGCGTGGTCTCCGTCAAGAAGGACGGCGAACACCCCCTGCACGTGGTCGTCGACCCCGAAGGCGTGCTGGACGTGGGCGTCGAGGTGCACGGCACCGTCGACTGGGAACTGCGCATGGACCACACCCGCAGCCACACCGCGACGCACATCATGAACCAGTCCGTGCGCCGCATCCTGGGCCCCCACAGCTGGCAGGCGGGCACCCAGAAGTACCAGGATTGTGCCCGCGTCGACATGAGCCACTTCCGCCGTCCCAGCCAGGACGAAGTGGCGCACATCGAACAACTGGCCAACGCCATCGTGATGCAGGGCCGCCCCGTGATTCGGGAATGGCACACCCGCGACGAAGCGGAAGGCACGTGGGGCTTCCAACTCCTCCAAGGTGGCATCCCGAAGGGCCAGTCGGTGCGCGTCGTGCGCATTGGTCCGGCACCCGAAGGCAGCATCGAACCCGACACGCCATTTGGCCACGTGGAGAACGACGAGGACTTCGACGTGGAGTACTGCGGTGGCACCCATTGCGCCCAGACGACGCAGGTGGGCCCGATCAAGATCTGGCGCACCGAACGCATCCAGGACGGCGTGGAGCGCTTCGAATACTCGGCGGGCGCCTACGCCGTGGGCCGCTGGCAAGACGACGAGGCCCGGCTGCGCGCCGCCGCCGAAGCGATGCAAGTGGCCCCGGGCGACGTGCCCCAAGCGGCGACCAAGTTCTTCGACGAATGGAAGGAACGAGGCAAACTGCTGGAAGAGGTCCAGAAGCAACTGGCGGAACTGAAGGCCGCCGCGGCCGCCGGCGACGCCGAAGAAGTGGCCGGCGTCAAGATCGTCGTCCAAGCCGACCTCGACCCGGGCGCCCTGCAGAAGACCGCCGCCAACCTCGTGGCCGAATCCAACACCGTCGCGCTGCTGGCCGCACCCGCCGGCGACCAGGTGCGGTTGCTGTTCGGGCGCAGCCCCGACGTGGACGTCGACATGGGCAAGGTGCTGCGCGAAGCGGCCGCACTCATCGGCGGCAAGGGCGGAGGCCGTCCCGACTTTGCCCAAGGCGCCGGCGCCAACAACGGCCACCTGGCCGAATGCATGGAGAAGGCCAAGACCCTCGTCACCCAGCAACTCGCCTGAGAAGCCTGGCCTGGACAAGACCGACCCGGCCAGTAGGCACTAAGAGGGGACATCCGGCTCCCACCCCGTTCCGCGTGTGGTCCCAGGACCCCAGCGGGGCGGTGAATCGTGATGAAACAGCGTATGACGGCCGTCTTGGCGGCGAGTGTGATGAGCCTGGTCATGTTGACCGGAACAATCGGTGGCGTGAGCAGCCAAGACCTGCTGGAAGACCTGCAAGGCACGGACGGCTTCCTGGCCTTGGCGCCAGGCGACGGCGCGTGGCACGCCATCTTCACGGGCAGTGCCCCGGCCCTGCCGGCCATCGTCGATGGCCAGCCCTTGGTGGTGCACGAGCACCAAACCCCGCAGCGCATGTCGATGCCGGTCAGCTCCGTCACCGACATCGACGCGACCACCGCCATGAGCAACGGCCTGCCCCCCACGCCGGAGGACGCCGTCGGCATCGGTCCCGGCAGCCCCATCCTGCAGAACATCGGCGGCAGCTGGTACATCTGCACCGCCAACTTCGTCTTCCAATCCGGTGGCAAGTACTACCTGGGCTCCGCCGGCCATTGCTTCCTGGATGCGGACTCCAAGTCCAGCCACGGCGCCGGCGCCGACTACGATCTGCGCAACACGGTGGTCGAAGTGTGCGTCGCATGGTGCTACTTCGGCGGCTACTTGCAGGGCTTCCTGGGGGACATGGTCACCCTGGGCAACCCGACGTACGCGCGCCAGACCGGCAGCGGTGGCGACATCGG
>JBFKTF010000200.1:0-2991 GCA_041636435.1 Thermoplasmatota archaeon | reverse complement strand
CCCCGCCACCGTGCAGGCCCTGGAGCATCTTGGCATCGCCGCCACAGAACACCAAGTGCTGGCCGTGCCATTGGACGACGAGCCAGGCCACTTGGCCCAAGTGGCCAAGACCTTGGCCGAGGCGCAAATCAACATCGAGCACGCCTTTGGCGACGGCAGCGCCGGCATCGTGTACTTGCGGGTTTCCGACATCGATGCGGCCCGCGAGGCGCTTGCGTTGCCGGCCTAATGGGGCATATGGGCGTAGCGTAGCTTGCTTGAACGGAAACGCGACCCCCCAGACATGGCAGCGCCCCTGCACTCGCTGGAGCCACAACGCTTGGCGGCCCTCGAGGCACTGCGCATTCTCGACACGTCGGTCTCCGCATCCTGGGACCGCTTGGCGAAGTTGGCCAGCGTCGTTTGCAACACCCCCATTGCGCTCATCTCGTTGGTGGACGCCGACCGCCAATGGTTCAAGGCTACCGTGGGCCTGGACGTGCGCGAAACGCCCCGCGAGCAATCGTTCTGCGCCCACGCCATCCTCGACGACGAGGTGTTCCATATTCCCTCGGCCATCGACGACGAGCGGTTCGTCGACAACGAATTGGTTACCGGGCCGCCGGGCATTCGTGCCTACGTGGGCGCCGTGATCCGCGACATCGATGGCCTCCCCATGGGGACCGTCTGCGCCATCGACGACAAGCCCCGCGACTTCGACGAACGGCAAACGGATGCGCTGCAGCTCCTGGCAGAGGAAGCCTCCGGCCTCCTCGCGTGGCGACGCGTCGCCCTCGACACCCACCACGTCCTGGCCGAAGCCAAGAAAATGACCGTGTGGGCAAGTGCAAGAGAGCACGCGGACTTCACGCGTGGCCTCATGCAAGTGTTCCTGCGGTTGACGCGTTTGCGTGACCACGTGGAGCCGCAAGGCCGCGACGACTTCGTCCACGTGCGCCAAGAGTTGGAGGCTCTGCGGGACCGGATGCTGCACCGCGACCCCATTGGCCCCTGAGCCCGCCCCTTTTATTCATCGGAATGCAAGGATACCTTGTGTCCGCTCCTGCACCGCGCACCGAACTCCAGCGCATCGACGCATTGCACCGCCTCGGCATCTTGGACACCGAGGCAAGCGAAGCATGGGACGCATTGGCCCGATTGGCCAGCACCATCTGCGACACGCCCATCGGATTGGTTAGCCTCGTCGACCAAGACCGGCAGTGGTTCAAAGCGCGCGTCGGGCTGGATGCGGAAGAGACACCCCGCGACCAAGCATTCTGCGCCCACGCCATCCTCGACGAAGACATCTTCACCGTCGCCGATGCGACACAAGACGCCCGCTTCTCCGACAACCCCCTCGTCACGGGCGACCCCGACATTCGCTTCTACGCCGGCATGCCCATCAAAGCACCCGACGGCCACGCCCTCGGGACCATTTGCGTCATCGACCGCAAGCCCCGCATCTTGAGCCACGACCAAGAAGAATCCCTGCGCCAAATCGGACGACAAGCCGAGGAATTGCTGCGGATGCGCAGCCTCGCCATCGCACTGCAAGAACACCCAGACGACGAGTTGCTGCAACGACTGGAAGACGAAATCGTCCACCCCATGACGCCCCTCTTCCTGCCACTCAGCACGCTGCGCACCATGGGCCACGACCCCGCACGCGACGCCAAACTCGACGAGATCCAACGGCTGCTGCAATCCATCCGCAGCACCATCAAAGACCTCCACACCGAAGCGGCCAAATAAGGGACGAAAGTCGGCCGCCTTGGAGTGAGACTAGCCCCGAGGTCTTCTCGGGTGGTCCTGGCCCCACAGCTCCCGTAGTGTAGCGGCCAATCATTCAGGACTCTCACTCCTGCGACCCGGGTTCAAATCCCGGCGGGAGCACTCATTCTCATTCGTCGCTAGACCGTCCGACTGAGCCGTTCAGGCCGACGCGGATGCATCCAACGGCGAGACGACGCCCAGCCGATTCTTGTTGGCCACGTGCGTGTAGATCATCGTGGTTTGCACGTCCTTGTGGCCCAGCAGTTCCTGGATCGTGCGGATGTCCGTGCCCGCTTCCAGCAAGTGGGTGGCGAAGCTGTGGCGCAACGTGTGGATGGTCGCCGGCTTTGCGACGCCTGCGCGCGCCACGGCCTGTTTGAAGTGCTTCTGGAACGCACTGGGATGACGGTGATGACGTCGCACAATCTTGCTTCTCGGATCCACGGAGAGGTTGTCCGCAGGGAACACCCAGAACCATGGCCAGTCCTGTCCAGCGTTCGGGTACTTTCGCGCCAACGCATGGGGCAATGCCACTCCGGGCACGTCGTCGCGGCGGTCCGCATCATGCATGGCCCGAATCGCCCGGAGGTGCATCGCCAACGGTTCGAGCAGGGA
This sequence comes from Thermoplasmatota archaeon, assembly GCA_041636435.1. Taxonomy (GTDB): domain Archaea; phylum Thermoplasmatota; class E2; order JACPAO01; family JAHFTW01; genus JBFGSX01. The sequence goes on along the minus strand of JBFKTF010000200.1, from coordinate 624 downwards.
TTCCGGCAAGACCGTGCGACGATCCTTGTCGCCCTTGCCTGATCGGACCAACAAGACGCCCTCATCCAACAAGACGTCCTTCACACGCAGCTCCAGGCATTCCTGCAAGCGAAGCCCGGCACCGTAGATGAGGCGCGCCATCAAGTCAAACGGGGGCTGCAACCCATCAAGGACGCGTCCGACCTCGTCGCGCGTCAACACCACCGGCAAGCGGCGCCGCGGCTTGGCACGCACCGTCGCAGCCACATCAAGGTCGCGATCCAAGACATGGCGAAACAAGAACAACAACGCACTGAACGCCTGGTTCTGCGTCGAGGGCGACACGTCCTGGTCCACTGCCAGGTGGCTCAGGAAACGGACCACATCCCCCGCGCGCAATTCGACGCCAGGTCGCTCGCCCGTGAAGGCACGGAAGCGACGAAGCCAGCCAAGATACGACCGCTCCGTGCGCAGACTTGTGTGGCGCAAGCGCAGAACGCGTTGCATGTCTTGTTCAAGGTGCAGCCAATCAACCATGCACGGAAATCGGCCGCAGCGGCATAATCATGGCCAACGGGAAGGCGAAACTACCAGTTGGCTGGAAAACCGGTCAATAACAAGTTATCTCGCTAGAACCTGCTACTT
>JBFKTF010000199.1:0-2996 GCA_041636435.1 Thermoplasmatota archaeon | reverse complement strand
GCCGCCGCGGAACCCAGCACCACCACCACGTTCAACGTCGCCCTTAACGTCAAGCCGGCCTCGGACGTCACGGTCACCCTGACCGCCAGCGCCGCGGTCACCCTCGACAAGGCGAGCCTGCTGTTCACGGCGAGCAACTACAACACGCCCCAAGCCGTTGTCGCCACCCCCGTCAACGACGACGTGGACAACGGCGCCTCCCGCTCCGCCACCGTCACGCTGGCTTCCAGCTCCAATGCCTACCCCGGCAAGTCCATCGTCCTGACCGTCAACGACGACGACACCAACGGCATCACCGTCGGCGGCGGCACCCCCAAGGCCACGGAGGGCGGCGCCACGGACACCTTCACCGTCGCCTTGAGCGCCAAGCCCAGCGGCAACGTGGTGCTCTTGTTGACCCACCCCGCTGGCGAGTTCACCCTCTCCGCCAGCAGCCTCACGTTCAGCGCCACGAATTGGAACACGGCCCAGACCGTCACCGTCACCGCCATCGACGACACGGAAGATGAACTGGCCATCGAGCAATTCGACGTCACCATCTCCGTGGACGACGCCAACAGCGCCGACGAATACGACGCCGTCGCCGACGTGAAGGTCGCCGTGCAAATTGCCGACGACGACGGTCCCGGCATCATCGTCGAAGAAACCGACCAATCCACGGAGATCAGCGAAGAACCCGGCGCCCAAACGGACACCTTCACCGTCCGCCTCGCCGAGACCCCCTCCGCATCCACCACGGTCACCATCACCGTCCCCGACGCCTACAAGGACGACTTGACCTGGGCTCCCCAGCAACTGGTCTTCAGTGGCGCCACCGCCACCCAGCCCAAGACGGTCCTGCTGACCGCCACCGACGATTCGCTGGCCGAGGCCCTGGAAGCCTTCGACATCACCATCAAGGCCACGGGCGCCGCCGAATACAACGGCCTCGAAGTCTTGGTGCCGTTGATCATCAACGACAACGACGACATCGGCATCACCGTCACCGAGAGCAACGACGACACCTCCATGGTGGAGTGCCCCGGCGCCATCAGCAACGACATCTGCAACAACACCCAGGGCCGCGACGAGTTCACCGTCGTCCTGGACCGCCAACCCAGCAGCAACGTCGTCATCGGCATCACGCCCGAGGTCGATGGGGAAGTGGTGCTGGACAAGCCCACGCTCACCTTCACCAAGAGCAACTGGGACACGCCCCGCACGGTGCGCGTCAGTGCCTTGGACGACGACGACTTCACTGGCCACCGCGACTTCGACCTCATCATTGGCGTCGTCGACGCCGACAGCGACCCCGCATGGCACGGCATGGACGACGTCCACCTGGAAATCACCGTCCGCGACGACGAGAAGACCCTGTCCTTCAAGCCCTGGGAACTGGAGACCGAGGAAGGCGTGGACATCACCTACGACGTCATGCTCACCGTCGCCCCCACGGACGACGTCGTGGTCACCTTGGACCTGCCCGAGAGCGTCACCGCCAACAAGGACACGCTGCGCTTCACGAGCAGCAACTTCGCCACCGCACAACAAGTGAAGTTGACGCCCCGCGACGATTCCAAGAAGGACGGCGACCGCGACTTGGTCATCCGGCACACCACATCCAGCACCGACTCGTCCTACGACGACGCCACCGTGCGCGACCTGCCCCTGCGCGTCCTGGAAGACGATGAATTCGACTTGGAGGAAGCCAACCGCAAGCTGCAGGGCACCCTCAAGGTCAAGCGCGATGGCGAAGAAAACGTCCTGGAATGGGACGTCGATGTGCTCGACGACGAACCCAAGGGCATCCAAGTCTGGCGCGCCGACTCGCCATTCCAACTGGTCAAGACCCTGAGCGACCAAGCCATCGACTACCAGAAGGAGCAATGGCGCGACGCGGACAACGACGCCAAGCGCAGCAGCCGCTACGTCATCACGGCCTACTACGGCAGCACCGAAGAACTCGGCTTCTTCCAGTCCGGCGCGGATTTGGAAAACGCCCCCGGTTACCAAGACTTCACGAGCGACGACTTCGACGAGCTGGGCTCCAGTGGCGGCGACGAGGACGTCAGTGGCGGCCAAATCGCCCTCGTGGCCGTGATTGTGGCGCTCGTCATCGCACTCATCGTCGTGCTCGTCTTGATGCTCAAGCGCCGCAAGCGCGACGCCTACGACGACGAAGGCGACGAATGGGACTTCAGTGAACCCGTGGCCGCCACGGGCGACGACCCCGACGCCGCCCGCAACCCACTCACCGCCGACTGGGCCGCCGCGGGCTGGCACGTGGAAAAGGGCCCCGAAGCGGAAGAGCCCGAAACCACCTGGGCCGACGAAGAGGAACCCATGACGGGCTGGAGCGACGCCCCCGTCGACCCCGCCCGCGCCGAGGCCCGCGAACGGGTCTGGAAGCAAGCCGGCTGGGCGCCCCACGAGAAGCAACCCGAACCCCAGCCCTGGGAAGACGAGCCCGAACCGGAATGGGCCGAAGCCGAGGAAACCCACGCCTTGACGTGCCCCAAGTGCCGCCACGACTTCGACGTCGTCGGCACGCGGCCACTCAAGACGAAGTGCCCGAACTGCGGCGTGTCCGGCGTCCTCCGATAGCACTGGTTTTCCAATAGGAGCCCGTGCCGGGCACCATGGAGGAGCTCTTCGAGCAGGCCCGCGCGTTCCGCGACCGGTTCGAAGCGACGCTCACTCTCGTCACTGGCAGCGAGATCGACGACCTCCAAGCCTGGGTGGAAGCCTTGGGTCCGCCGTTGCGGATTGCCACGCCGCATCCGGCGGCCCGCGAGAAGCTCCACGACCCCGACAACGACGTCATCGTGGTGCCCCTTGGGTTCCGCGTCGGTGGCGGCATCAACGGCCTCCGCAACCTCCGCGACGTCATCCTCACCACCTACGTCGAGGGCCTCATCAGTGGCAAGGACAAGCTCTGCGTCATTGAGTTGGGTGACGATGCTGGTTTCGGATTCTTGGCCTTCGACATGGCCAACGACGAATCCGTGGCGAAACTG
>JBFKTF010000198.1:0-3013 GCA_041636435.1 Thermoplasmatota archaeon | reverse complement strand
GCCAGTATTGATCTCTATCGGGTGGCCGCGATCATCAAGCCATCAATCTCCCACTCCTTCTCCGCTTTGTCAACGGAGCCAAGGGTCAGAGACGACAACCGGCATTCTTGCTGGACCAATTCCACGAACCCGTCCAAGCGGTCGGCGCCGCTCAACGTCACGGAGATTTCCTCTTCGATGTCCAGGTCGAGTTCCTTCCGCCAGTCTTGGATGCGGCGAATGACTTCGCGGGCGAACGCTTCGTCCAATAGTTCCTGGTCGCGTTCGGTCCAGAACGCCAGCACCGTGTCGTCCACATCCACAGAAGACCATCCGTCGCGGTCGGTCATTTCGAATTGGACGTGTTCGCCGGTGAGGGGGTGTTCGGTGCCTTCGACGTGGACGCCGACGGTCTTGCCGGCTTCGAATGCGGCGTGGGCGTGGTCGCCGTCGAGGGCCATGATGGCTTCGGCGATCTTGGGGGCCAGTTGCTTGAATGCGGGTCCCAGGGCGCTGCGGTTGGGTTGGGGAACGTAGCTGCGCACGTCGCTGGCTTGGACGACGTGCAGTTCCTTGACGTTGAGTTCGTCTTGCAACACGTCGGCGAGGCTGCCGACGTCTTGCGTGATGGCGACCTTTTGCAATGGGTGCCGGACGGGGATGCCGATCTTGGAGCGCAGGGCGCGGCCGGATTCGGCGAGGTCGCGGACGGCTTGCATGCGGGCCTCCAGTTCTTCGTCCCGTGCGCCGGGCTGCGGGTAGTATGCCAGGTGGACGCTGTCGGGGTCTTCGGGGAGCTTGACGTGTTGCCAGATGTGCTCCACCATGAAGGGCGCAAAGGGCGCGGTGAGGCGGCAGACGCTGTGCAGGGCCCACCATAGCGTGGCGTGGGCGCTTTGCTTGTCGGCGTTGTCTTCTTCGCCCCAGAAGCGGTCGCGGCTGCGGCGGACCCACCAATTGGAGAGGTCGCTGACGACGAAGTCTTCGATGGCTCGGGTGGCCTTGTGGAGGTGGAACTTGTTGCCTTCTTCGAGTGCGGTGTCGACGCAGGCTTCGAGGCGGCTCAGGAGCCAGCGGTCGAGGTCGCTGGTGGCAATGGTTTGCAGGTCGTTGAGCGTCTTGATGCTCGGCTTCCAGTCATCCAGTTCGGCGTATTGGTTCCAGAACAGGAACGTGTTCCAGAGGGTGCCGAAGAATTTGCCGTAGGCGTCGCGCACGGCGTCGTCGTAGAAGCGCTTGTCTTGCCAAGGCGCGGTGGCGCTGAGCAAGTACCAGCGCGTGGCGTCGGCGCCGTGGGTGGCAAAGACTTCGTCGGGGCTGACGTAGTTCTTCTTCGACTTGGACATCTTTTGGCCGTCTTCGGCGAGGATGAGGCCGTTGACGACGACGTTCTTGTACGCCGGGCCCTGGAACTTGCCGGCTTTCTGGTGCTCGGGGTCACTGCCCAGGGCGGTGGCGGCGGCCAGCAAGGAGTAGAACCAGCCGCGGGTTTGGTCGAGGCCTTCGGCGATGAAGTCGACGGGCCACTGGTCTTCCAGTTCTTTCTCCGCCGGGCGATGCCATTGGGCGAATTGGGCGGAGCCGGAGTCGTACCAGACGTCGATGACGTACGGTTCCCGAACGGCTTGGCCACCGCACTTGGGGCACTGGATGGGGACGTCGACGTGGGGGCGGTGCAGTTCGGGGACCTCGATGCCGTGTTGCTTCAGGTCCTCGTGTCCACCCATGCAGGTTTGTTCGCCGCAGTCGGCGTTCTGGCAAATCCACACGGGTAGTGGCGTGCCCCAGTACCGGTTGCGGCTGAAGGCCCAGTCCTTGACGTTGCGAAGCCAGTCGCCCATGCGGCCTTCCTTGATGGTCTCGGGGACCCAGTTGATTTGGTCGTTGTTCTCGAGCAGCTTGTCGCGTAGCGTCGACATGCGCACGTACCAGCTCTCCATGGCGTAGTACAGCAGCGGCGTGTCGGTGCGCCAGCAGTGGGGGTAGCTGTGCTCGTAGTCCTCGGTGCGGTACAGCATGTCCCGCGAGCGCAGGTGCTCGAAGATCGCTTGCTCGGTCGAATCGTCCTTGACGAACATGCCGCCCACGGCGGGCACGGCGTCGACGAATTTGCCATCGAGACCCACCGTGTGTTGGGCGGGCAGGCCCAGTGCTTGGCCGAGGTTGAAGTCGTCTTCACCGTACATGACGGCGGTGTGCACGACGCCGGTGCCGTCCTCGGTGGTGACCCAGTCGGCGGGCAGCACCGTCCAGGTCTTGTCGGCGTGGACGGGCCACGGCGCGGCGTCGTCCTTGCCGGGATCGATGGCGCCGGGGAACAGGGGCTCGTAGGCCATGCCGACCAGGTCGCTGCCCCTCATTTCGGCGATGACGTCGGCGTGGTCCCGCATGGTGTTCTTGAACAACGCCTTGGCCAACACCAGCACTTCACCGACTTGGGCGTCGGTGTTGCCGGAAGCCTCCGTGACGCGGACCTTGACGTAGTCAATGTCGGGGCCGACGGCCAACGCGATGTTGCCGGGCAGGGTCCACGGCGTGGTGGTCCAACTGAGGATCTTGGCGTTGTCCGGGTCGTTCTTGAGGTGGAACTTGACGAAGACGGACGTGTCGACGACGTCCTTGTAGCCCTGGGCCACTTCGTGGCTGGAGTAGCTCGTGCCCGTCACGGGACTGTACGGGACGACCTTGTACGACTTGACCAGGAGGCCTTGGTCGAAGAGGCGCTTGAGGCTCCACCAGACTTGCTCGATGTACCCATCGTCCATGGTGACGTAGGCTTGCTCGTAGTCGAGCCACATGCCCACGCGTTCGGTCATCTCTTCCCAGACCTTCTTGTAACGGAAGACCGACTCCTTGCACTTCTGCAAGAACGGCTCGACGCCGTATTCTTCGATTTGTTCGACGTGTTCGATGCCCAGCTCCTTCTGGACTTCGATTTCGACGGGAAGGCCGTGGCAGTCCCAGCCGGCGCGGCGGGGCACCCACTTGCCTTGCATGGCGTGGAAGCGGTTGACGGAGTCCTTCAGGGTCCGCG
>JBFKTF010000197.1:0-3039 GCA_041636435.1 Thermoplasmatota archaeon | reverse complement strand
GCGCCGTCGATGGCGCCCAGGGCAAGTTCACGCTGCGCCCCACCAGCAGCTACGCCGACACGAAGTTCTTCAACGCCGCCGGCACGGACGTCACCAGCAACCCCAACCTGGAGTTGACCGTCGATGTCACGAACACCGAGAAGATTGGCGCCACCCTCACTGGCTCCATCCCAACCTTCGAGATGAGCCCCGGCGAAACCGTGCAAATCCCGGGCCTGCGCCTGGTCAACGACGGCACCGCCGAAGGCAGCTTCGTGCTCAGCGTTGGCTTCCCCAACAACATCCAGGGCTGGAACGGCAAGGTCGCCCCCAGTGGCGCCACCATCCCGCCGGGCGGCAGCCGCGACTTCGCCGCCGAGATCAAGGCCCCCACCAACGCCGCCGATGGCACCGAGTTCACGGCCACCATCAAGGCCAACCGTCTCGGCAGCAGCCAAGTGGTGGCCAGCGTCAACGTCCCCATCAAGATCGAAATCGCCCCGGCGATTGAGATCACCACCGTCAGCAACCGCGACGCCGTCGCGAAGGCTGCCGCCGGTGAAGCCGCCGTCGCTGCCGCGGCCACCCTGAGTGGCCGCGTCAAGGCCGGCGACAACGACAACGACTGGGACAACTCGGTCATGTTCCGCCTGGAGATGAAGAACCCCAAGCTCCTGAGTGAGACGTACGACCTCACCTTCACCGAAGGAACGCCCCAGTGCTTCCAGCGCACCGGCGATGCGGCCCGCCCCGGCTGGTCCTATGAATTCGGCACCGCCAGCGCCATCACCGGCGGCGTCGGCAAGTTCGGCGAACAGAAGGCCCAGGTCACCATCGGTCCCGGCGCCACCATGTACTACTACGTGCACATGCACGACAGCAAGGGCGCCACCGCCAGCTGCGACGCCACGCTGAACGTCAAGGCCACGTCCACCACGGACCGCTCCGTGGAAGCCACGTTCAGCCTGAACGCCAAGCGCGGCGCCGACGCCTTTGAGTTCCACATCGAACCCGCCCCGGGCACTGGCACGGAGCGCTTCCAGAAGATCGCCAAGGGCGCCCCCAAGGACGGCAGCACCTACGCGCAGGTCACCTACGACTTCCGCGTCATGCACTTTGGCGACGAGAAGAAGGACCTCATCATCGAAGTCCCGCAGGCCCAGAGCGGCTGGACCCACAGCCTCAGCGTGCGCGGTGATGGCACCATCCCCGCCGGTGAGCCCGACTGCCAGAACCTCAACGGCAACACCCGCCGCATGAGCTGCACCAACATCGGCCCCGGCGACGAAATCCTGATGCGCCTCACGGTGCAGGCCGACAGCAGCCTGCCCCTGGGTCGTCAACTCATCAGCAACGTCCAGGTCCGCGCCACCGACAACAACCAGATTACGGGCGAACAGAGCTTCACCACGACCACCGTGGGTCGCTTCGACTTCGATGCCTTTGGCACCAAGGCCAACCGCAAGGCCAGCCCCGGCAGCACCGTCACCCTGCCCTTTGTCATCGACAACCGCGGCACCGAGGGCGACAACTTCCGCCTGACCCTGACGGCCGGCAGCAGCGACTGGCGCCCCCGCTTCAGCAGCGACCAGAGCTTCTTCTTGGCTGGTCAAACCAAGCAAGTCGGCTACCTGCTCGTCCGCGTCCCCGATGGCGCCGCCGTGGGCATCACGGAGAGTTTCCGCGTGGAGGTCTCCAGCGACAACGCGCAGGGCACCAAGTTCATCGACGCCTCCGTGCAGGTCCGCGCCGCATACGGCATCCAGATGGGGTACCGCGAAAGCGGCTCCGTGCCGCTGACCAACAGCATTGAGGTGGCGCGCGGCGTCTCCACCATCGTCGACATCGACGTCATCTCCCCGAGCAGCCGCAACGGCGAGAACATCCAGTTCTTCCTGGACAAGTCGGCCCTGCCCGCCGGCTGGTCCGCCACCTACGTCATCGACGGCAACGCCGTCGAGTCGCGCCAGACCACCCTCGCAGCCGGCGACACGGCGGACCCGGTGCAACTGCGCATCACGCCGCCCAACGACGCGCTGGGCACGAGCAAGGTCCCGATTCTGCTGCGGGCTGACTGCAGCAAGGACGGCGCCACCGCCACCGAGTGCGCGGCGGTCGACATGATCGCCACGCTGGGCAGCGACGCCGCGGTGAGCACCACGTACAACGGCGAGAGCCCCGTGGCCATCCTCGCCGGTGGCCAAGCCCGCCTCGTCTTCGACGTGCGCAACGACGGCCTGAACCTGGCGACCTTCAACATCGAGGCCCAGAACCTCCCCAACGGCTGGGCGGCGAGCTTCAGCCCGCCCCAACTCAACTTGGACCCCTTGGAGACCGCCGGCGTCGAGGCCCTGATTCAGGCTCCCGCCGACGCCAACCCTGGCGCCCTGGTCGAGTTCAACGTCTTGGTCAGCAGCTCCGATGCCTTTGCGGTCCAACCGCTCTCCGCGATGGTGGGCTTCAACGACATCCTCGTCACCGGCGCCTCCAACACCATCAAGGTGGCCCCGACCGAGAAGGCGGTGTTCGTCTACACCCTGGAGAACACCGGCACCCTGCCGGATGAGGTCCGCGTCACCGCGGGCATCGCCGATGCTGGCCTGGCCGACGACGCCACCGTGAAGGTCAGTCAAGATCTGGTCAAGCTCGGCCTCAACGAAGCCAAGCAAATCACCGTCGAAGTGGACATCGGTCCCAATGCCCCGGTGGCCAACATCGCCACCGATGTCACCTTCTCGAGCCTCCAAGAGGACGGCGCCGAAGTGACGCGCAAGGCCATCGCCAGCGTCCTCAACTACGTCGCCAACGACGTCGACGGTGACCGCATCAAGGAATACGCCGTGGATCGCAACGGCAACCGCGGCGACGGCTTCGAAGAGTTCCTGCAAGCCCCTGAAAGCGGCGGCGTCCACAGCGCCCCCGCGGACCTGATGCGCTTCCTGAGCAAGGCCGGCCGCGACGCCAAGGTCGTGCAAGAGAACGGCCAGAATGTCGTCAAGTACGTCATCGACGGCGACAAGGACGGCAAGGTCGACCACTTCATCGACAGCAACCGCGACG
>JBFKTF010000196.1:0-3068 GCA_041636435.1 Thermoplasmatota archaeon | reverse complement strand
CTCGACGCGGACCTCGTTCTCGACGCCGATGCTGCGCAGCCGCGCCGTGAGGGTCTCCGCGACCTGGGCGATGGCTTCCGGACGGCCGGGCTTGAGGCGTGCCTGGGCGACTCCGCCCTCAAAGCGCAGCCACGGCATGGGCGCCAACGCGAACAAACCGGCAATGAATCGCAAGCCCTCGCTGCGGATGTTCTCCACCGGCACCAAGGCCCGCACATCCCAGGTCCCCGCTTCTTCGTCGTATGACAAGGTCTCGAACCGTTCGTAGACCTCGTCCTTCTGGGCCTCCAACTCGGCCTTGCCCTCGGGCGTGACGCCGCGAATCTGGTAATGCAGGTCGTAGTGGTGCTGGGCGTCCTCCACGATGGGGCGACCCAGCAGGTCCAGCACGCAGCCGGGGTGGCGTGCGGTGAGGCCGCCAATGAGTGTCTCGTGCGCCGGCACGTCGACGACGAGGAAGGCCTCCATGCGGAGAACAACGGGGCCTTGTATTTCAAGGGGAAAGAAAGGAAGAGGGCGCGGGACGGGCTTAGAGGCCGTGGATGCGCATGCCGACGGGCAGGCCACTGGACGTGACGCTGCCGGCGGATTCGATGGGCTGCCCGAGCAGGTCCTCGACGGGGGCGCCGAACTCGAAGCCGCCGACGAACAGGCTGCCGGCCAGGTCGCGGCCCTGCATCTGCGCCTCGAACAGCAGCTCCGTGGGGCCGCTGCCGCTGCCGATGACCTCGAAGGCACCGCTGACGTCGCTGGGGCCGGCGTTGAAGCCGGATTCGGCGGCGCTGAGCAGGACACCGTGGACGTCGGCGTCGAGGGCCCAGTCGAGTTGGCCCAGGTCACCGTCGACGGCGCCGACGTATTGACCAAAGCCACCGACGCTGTCGGTGATGATCTCCAGGCGGAACGTCTCGGTGGACACCAGGAACGGGATGGGGAGGGCGCCGCCGGTGGCGGTGCTCAGGGTCGCATCGATGTCGGCGCTCTGGGTGATGGTGCGGACACCGCTGCGGCCGTTGAGGGTCATCTCAAAGGCGGGCACCAGGAAGCCCTCGGCTTGGCCGACGACGTCCATGGCGGTGCCTTGACCCTGGGCGGCCAGGCCGTCCAGGATGGCCTGGACGTCGGCTTGGCTGGGGGCGGCGGATTGGGCTTGGGCGACGAAGCTGACGAAGAGGGCCATCTTGCCTTCCACGTCGGCCAGGGCTTCGGCCTGGGCTTGGGCGTCGGCGGCGGCGCCTTCGGCCTGGGCTTGGGCGTCGGCCGCGGCGGCTTCGACTTGGCCCTTGGCGGAGTCGACGAGGGTTTGGGCGCCGAGCACGATGCCGATGACGTCACCGGCTTCGAAGTCGGCGGCGGCGCCGAGGTCGACGGTCAGGGGACCGGCGCCGGCGGCTTGGATGCTGCTCTGGGCGCCTTGGGCGGTCTGGGTGACGGTCTCCAATTCGGTGAACAAATCGGCGCTCAGGAGCTGGGCCTTGACGGCCTCGGCTTGGGCTTGGGCGTCGTTGGCAGCGCCGTCGGCCTGGGCTTGGGCATCGGCGGCGGCAGCGCCACCGGCGGCGGCCGCGGCGGCGGCTTCGGCGTGGACGTTGCGGCCGGTGTCGAAGACCAGGACGGCGTACTTGGTCAGCTCGGCGTCGACGGGCAAGGCCGGGGTGACCTGCATGATGAGGTTCCCGCCTTGGGCTTCGGCCTGGGCGAGGACGTCGTCGGTGATGACGAAGGTGACGCCGGCGACGTCACCGGATTCGGTGGCGTCGAGGATGGCGTAGGCCCAGGTCGCGACCTGGTCCGTGACGTCCGTCAGTCCGAGGGCAGCCAGCTCCGGGGGCAGTGCTTGCGTCGACGCAGCGTCGTCGGCAATGCAGCCGGAGAAGGCGATCGTGATGAGTGCGATGGCCAGCAGAGAGCGCATGGGTGTCATCCACGGGCTGACGAACTTAAGCCCGCTCCCCCAAAAGCACGGAGGCCCCGCTGGGACTGAAGGTATGTCGTCGCCGAAGTGACGAAAACGCGATTGGGTTCAGCGGACCACGGGCACTTGCAGCTGCAAGTTGTCCAGCACCACGGCGCCGGGCACGCGCTCGGCGTTGCCAAAGAACTGGGTCTCCCAGTTGCTGATGTGGAGCTGCAATTGGCCCGCTTCGACCTCGACGGCGACGCCGGCCATGTCGAACTGGAATTCGGCGTCGGTCATCGGTCCCTTGACGCGGTACGGCATCGCTTGGTCGTCCACCAATTGCAAGCGGGGGTCTTCGCTGCGTTCGGGGATGCGGAAGCTGGCGTAAATGATGGCGTCCGCGCCGGCCGTGATGGTGCCCGAGAGGACCGGCAAGCCCACCACGGTGCCATCGATGTCCAAGTCAAACGGAATGCCCGCACCCGCAGGGGCTTGGGGCACGGGCCATGGGCCGCCCAGGTCGATGGTGACCATCTCGGTGCCGTTGAGCGGGTATTGATCCCCGCTCAGCGTGGAACCATCTTCGAAGCTGATGCAGGTGTTGGGCATGTCGTCCCACGTGCCCAAGCCGAGCAGGTGGTGTTGGTGCCAGAGGATCCCCAGCTCGGTCACGGTGCCGCACGGCATGCCGGCGGGGGCCGATTGGATGCCGGGCAGCATGTGGCCGGACAAGTGGGTGTACAGGGCGGTCGGGGCGCCGGTGGCGTTGACCATGTGGTAGTTGTACACGGCGTCGTTGAGCGGGAACAGCGTGTCCTTCATGCCTTGGGTGAAGAGCGTCGGGATGTCCAGCTCGCCAGGGTACGTGGGCGGGCTGGCCGCCTCGAACTGGGCAATCAGGTCCGGCACGCCGGGGGCTTGGCCGGCGGGCAATTCGTTGGTCGCTTGCAGCCAGGCGAAACCGGCGTGGAAGTCGTCGTTGAATTCGACGGTCCCGAGGGCGACGCCGGTGAGGTAGAACAGGTCAATCCAACTGCTCTTGGGGGCACCGTTGGGGGCCAGGGCCTGAGCAATCATGTGCCAACTCATGTCGGGCACCAGGGAGTCGAAGCGGTCGTCGAAGATGGCGCCCATCATCTGGAACGCGCCGCCGTAGCTGCCGCCGATG
>JBFKTF010000195.1:0-3094 GCA_041636435.1 Thermoplasmatota archaeon | reverse complement strand
GCTTCAGGATGTCGATGGTCTTGCCCTGGACATCACCGCTCAACTTCAGCTCGGAGCAGAAGCGGGGGATGTAGTCCTGGGGGGCCGTCGGCATCAGCTTCAGCTTGAGCTCGCGGGCAATGAAACGGTATGTGCGGCCGATCTCCTTGCGGCTGACGCGGCTGGCGTCGGCGATCTCGTCGAGCGTGCGGGGCACGTCGCACTGGCGGCACGCCGCGTACAGGCTGGCCGCGACGACGCCCTCGATGGAGCGGCCGCGGATCAGGTTCTTGGTGACGGCGCGGCGGTACACCATCGCAGCCGTCTCACGGACGTTGCGGGGCAGACCCATGCCACTGGCCATGCGGTCCAGTTCACTCAGGGCGAAGGCCAGGTTGCGCTCCGTGGCGTTGCTGACACGGATGCGGCGCTGCCACTTGCGCAGACGGTACAGCTGGGCACGGTTCCTGGTGGGAATCGACTTGCCGTAGCTGTCCTTGTTCTTCCAGCCGATCATGGTCGAGAGACCCTTGTCGTGGATGGTGTACGTCATGGGGGCACCGACACGGGCACGCTTCTCGCGCTGCTCCGAGTCGAAGGCACGCCATTCGGGGCCTTGGTCGATGAAGGCGTCATCGAGGACGAGACCGCAGGTCTCGCACACCATTTCACCACGCTCGTAGTCCGATTGGATGTGGTCCGAACCACACTCGGGACAGGTGGTGATCTCCTCGACCTTTTCCTTCTGCTTCTCAGCCATTGTCAAGTCTCCTATGCGCCGAAAACCCAATGAACACGTTTCCAGCGCTTGCAGTTGACCCAGGGTCGGCGATACTACTTATACATTCCCCAGGAAAACGGAGGCTGTTTATATTGGGCGCGTCGAACAGACAAGAACGCTTCGGACCGACGCGGGCCTGGAAATCTGGGGTTCTTGACCCCTTCGCATGCTTTGTCGCTGCGCTGACGACGCGAAGCGAATCAGGAACCTTCAAGCACGTCATGGACCGGTCCCCGTGCATCATGCAGGCGCAAGGCGACGAGGCGTTCGGGGACTCCCAGCGGGAGCCCGAGACGTCTTGGATCGCCCAAGAGCGCCTCAAACCCGGACTGCCAAGCAACCAATGGATCAGTGCCAGCATCATCCTCGCCGGCGTCACGTTCCTGGTGTTGGCCGTCATGTCGCTCTCCCCCGAAGGGCGCGTCGACGCCGAAGAACTGTACCGCACCGGCGACGGGCCCGTGCAGGCACTCGATGCCAGCCTCGCCCCCCACATCAGCCGCACCCTCCGGGCCGCCGCGGCCGCCAGCGTCGTCCTCGCCACCGGATTCGCCGCCCGCCGCTTGCTCCACGACGAATCCGCCAGCGTCCTCGCCGCTGGACTCGTCATCCTCGATCCAGGCTTCCTCATCCATGGCCGCCTCGCCACGCCCGTCGTCTTTGGCGTCGCCTGCGCCATGGTCAGCCTGGCCCTGTTCCTGTCGCCCAAGCGCAGCGGCCACTGGATTGCTGCGGGCCTCCTGGCCTTTGCCTGCTTCCTGGATCCACGGTTCCTCATCTGGGCCGCCGGCCTCGGCGTCATGGGCCTCGTGCGCGGCCACATCTACGCCGCACCCCAACACGCTGCCCTGGCCGGCATCCAGACCATCGCCATTCCTGGCGTCTTTGCCATCCTCGGCATCGTCGCCGGTGACTCTCTGGGTCCGACGTGCTACGTCGACGACCGACTCAGCGCCCTGCTGCTGCTGCAAAGCGTCGACTTGGGCAGCAACCTCATGTGGCACCCCAACCCCGCCACATGGTTTGCTGGCCTCGGCGCGCTGATTTGGCTCGGTGGGGGTGCTCTGGTGCACGTGTTGCGCGAATTCCGCCTGCAACGCCTGCCGGGACGCCTCCAGCTCCGCATCGGTGGCCCACTCAAGCGCAGCCAAGGCCGCGCCCTCTGGCTCGTCGCCCTGGTGCTCGTTGCCCCCAACACGGCCCTCTGGGCGCCCCTCTTTGGCATCGGCCTCGCCGCCGCCGTCGGGGAACTGGGCAAAGACGCCAAGCGCTTCGGGTGGGCCGTCGCCGTCATTGTCCTGGTGATTGCCCTCGTCTTCACCGCGCAACTCTGGTCCATGCTCGTGGGCGCCAGCCCCACCGCACCCATGCTGCCATGGACCACCACCACCGCCTGCGCGTGAACATTCCACGCTCCGCGAAAAATCGGGGTCAAGCGAAGGAAACGCTGCGGAAGTAGCGAAACCTCGTCCGCACCGGATGGGGGAATCACCGACCGTGAAGCTTTCCTTTTTATATCCCCTGCGAGTAAGTCGCCTCGGTCCAAGCCAGCCCATGCACCTCGCATGGCGTAGAAGTGCGTCCTCGTCCCCGGTGGGGACTCGATGCGTGGAAGGCTTGGAACAAATGGAGTGAAAACAACATGAACAACAAGACTCTGGCCGCTCTGGTCGCCCTGCTGCTTGCAGCCACGGGTGCCAGTGCTGCCTACATGGACCTCGTTGGCCCCACGCACGCTGGTGTCGACGCGGACCAGGTCACGCAAACGTACTGTGCCATCGGTACGTGCCACCTGGTCTGGAGCGACGACGCCCACAGCAACGTCGACTTCGACGACGACCTCTACATCTACCTGGACGGCAGCACTGCTGACGCGCCCAACGGTGAGGTGCTGCACCGCAGCATCCGCGTTGATGTGGATGGCTTCAACGGCGGCACCGTCGTCGAGAAGAGCGACAGTGACTACAAGGCCGACGCGGTCGACAAGAACGCTGCTGCCGCGGTCATTCCGTTCGGCATCGGCTACGTCGACGACGACGGCGATGGCAAGTTCGACCACAACACCGTCGAAAAGGACCTCATCTACGTCAACATCGAAGGCAACGGCGACACCACGCCCAAGATCAGCACGGGCGACTTCCGCCTGAGCGACGGTCTCCGCGTCAAGGCCACCGACGATGACCACGGCACCAACATGGAGTGGTTCTTCGGCACCATCGAGCACGTCGACCTGGATGGCGACAGCCAACTCGACGCCGGTGAGCACCTCGTCCTGGACGTTGACGACCAGACTGGCATCACCATCGGTGACGTGTTCCTGAGCGGCGCCACCGG
>JBFKTF010000194.1:0-3109 GCA_041636435.1 Thermoplasmatota archaeon | reverse complement strand
GGCCATTGGCGCGCGGTCTTGGACAGCAGCCAGGCAAACAGAGCCCCCGCCAACGGCGCGCCCCAGAGGCTGTGCGTCATGCCCCGGTGGGCGACCCAGTAGAAGGCATCCACGTCGGCCAAGGGGCTGAGGAACACATCGAAGTCGGGGCCAAGGCCAGCGGCACCGCCAATCCAGGCCCAATGGGGGTGGCCCTTGGGGTGGACGCGGGCCAAGGCGTGGCCGATGGCGAAGCCAACGAGGGCATGCGTGATGGCGTCCACGCCACGGCACGGCGAGGCGAGTGGTTGACCATTGCCACCGGGGCCAGTTCACGGCATGCGCCGATGCACAACCCTGAACGGCTTTATACGCTGAAACCCACGAAGCGCCTGGTTCCGGATGAAGACGTTGATCTTGAGCGTCGATCGCGACGACGACATCGGCCAGAAGGCCGGGTTGCCGACCCCCATCGTGGGCAGGCGGCGCATCGTCGAGGCCGCCTCGTCGTTGGGCGTGGCCGATCCGGAAGACTCCGATACCAACAGCCTGTTCGCCGCCGCGCATCTTTACGACAAGGAGATCAAGAGCGGCTCGGGGCAAGTCGAGGTGGCGGCCATTGCCGGCCACCACCGCATGGGCCTGCGCGCCGACCGCACCATGGCGGCGCAGTTGGACGAAGTGCTGCAATTGACCCGCGCCGACGAAGTGATTCTCGTCAGCGACGGGGCCGAGGACGAGCAAATCATGCCGATCCTGATGAGCCGCGTCAAAGTGGCCCACGTGCACCGCACCATCGTCAAGCAAGCCCCCCGCTTGGAGGGCTTCTACTACACCATCACGCGCCTCTTTGAGGACAAGAAACTGGGCAAGCGCCTGGTCTTGCCGTTGGGCATCGTGACGGTGCTGTGGTCGGTGGCCATCTTGGCCAATCTGACCAACTACGCTCTGGCCGCGACCATTGGCATCATCGGATTGTGGCTCATCATCCAATCGATGGGTTGGGAGGACCGCGTGACGGTCTTCTTCCACGACTTTGCCGACGGCATGCGCTCCGGCAAGGTGAGTCTCTTGGCCAACATGGTGGCCCTGGTGCTCATCGCGTTGGGCATCATGTCCGGCTTCGAATCCATCCGTGGTCAAAGCGACCAGATCATGCGGACGCTGCTGTTCTTGGAGGGCTTCATCATGTGGCTCGTCAGCGCCTTGTTGGTGCGCACCGCAGGTATCCTCTTCGACGGCTGGATTCGCGACGGCCGCGCCAGCCTGAGCCACTGGACCACCGCGTTCACGTTGGTGGCCATCGGCTTCATCGGCTCCGCCGTGCTGCAAATCAGCATCGCCATCCGCGACGGCACGCCATTCACGGACATCCTCGACCGCGTCCTGTTGATGCGGCTCTTCATTGGCATCTTGATTGCCATGGGTGGCTTGGTCTTGGCGCGTTACGTGCGCAACTTCTTCGACGACGACGCGCCGGTGGTCAAGTAGTGGAGTGGCACGACTGGGCACCCACGTACGAGGCCATCCTGGCCGACTTTGGCTGGGACGCCGCCGCCGACCAAGCATCCGCCCAGCACCTGCAGCGCCTCGTGCCACGGGGTGGTTGGCGCCACGTCGGCACGGAACTGAAGCATCGACCCCGCGCCGTCGTCGTGGGCTGTGGCCCGCAACTGGACACTTGGAACGCCGAGGGCGTCGACGACGCCATCGTGGTGGCCGCCGACGGCGCCACCAGCCGCCTGCGCGAATTGGGATTGGTGCCCCGCATCGTGGTCACCGACCTCGATGGGCGCTTGGAGGACTTGCAATGGGCCGCCGAGCAAGGCGCCAGCATCGTGGTCCACGCCCACGGCGACAACCAAGAGCGCCTCGCCGCCGTCGAGGGCCTTGGACCCTTCGTGGCGGGCTCCTGCCAATGCGACCCCACAGGCTTGGAGCCATTGCGCAACACGGGCGGATTCACGGACGGGGACCGCGCCGCGCTATTGTGCTGGGCCATGGGCGTGCGGCGCATCGAGTTGGCGTGCTTCGATTTCGAACGCCCCCCATCGAAGCATAGCCACCAGTACGATCCCAGCATCAAGAGCCGGAAACTGGCCTGGGCCCAGCGCATCTTGGAAGCGGCCGTGGGCCGCGGCGCGCCACTGGTTCAAACCTGATCGGCCACGCAGCGTTCCGCCCACTGGGCATAACGCGCCGGGACCACCGAGTCACCAAGAATCTCCACCATGGGCGTGTCGTACGGGTGGCCATCCAGCAACGCACCCCAGCACGCGTCCCGCTTGTCCGCCGTCGTGCGCGCTTCCACGAGCCATTCCTGATCCTCTTCGATGGCGCCCTTCCATCGGTACGTGGACCATATGGGTTGGACGTGGATGCAGGCGGCCACGCGCTTCTCGATGAGGCGCCGCGCGGCGGCCTTGGCGGCGGCTTCGTCGGGGAACGTGGAGCGCATCAGGACCAGGGCGTGCTCGGACACGCGGGGCGATGCGTGGGGCCGGCTAAGACGTTCTGCGTCGGCCATCCTTGAGCGACACCTTTTCCCCAGGTCATCCAGTGGACGCATCGTGGCCGTCAACGGCTGGTTCGTCTTCTTTGGTCTGCTCTGGGCCTACATCGTCTTCCTCATCTGGTTGCACCGCAGCGGTCGCATGCAGAAGTGGAACCTCAGCCTGATGCTGGGCTTGGTCCTCATGATCCGCACGCAGCGGGGCAAAGGCACCATCGATGCCGTTTCCAAACCGAGGCGCTTCTGGAACGCCTTTGGCGACTTCGGCATCGCATTGAGCCTCGTCGGCATGGTCGCCATGACGCTCCTGATGGCCGTCGGCGTCTGGGGCGCCATCCAACAAGGTGGCGGAGGCGAGGCCTTCGGCATCACCGAGGTCATCATCATTCCCGGCGTGACGCCGTTCGTGCCGCTCTGGTACGGCGTCATCGCCCTCATCGTCGCCCTCGTGGTCCACGAGGGTGGCCACGGCGTGCTGGCACGCGCCAACCGCCTGAAGGTCAAGTCGCTGGGCTTGCTCTACGCCATCGTGCCCGTGGGGGCCTTCGTGGAACCCGACGAAGAGGAGTTGGCCGCGGCGCCACGACGCCACCGCCTGCGAGTCTTTGCGGCCGGCGC
>JBFKTF010000193.1:0-3322 GCA_041636435.1 Thermoplasmatota archaeon | reverse complement strand
CTGCGCGCCATCGCGGACGTCACCGGCGCTGGCAGCCAAGACGAGAAGCAAGGCTTGCTCAGCAGCCTCCTGGCCGACGTCTCCCCCACGGAATCCAAGTTCATCATCCGCACCGTCGCCGGCCGCGCCCGCCTCGGCGTGGCCGAATTGACCTTCCTGGAAGCACTGGCCGCCTGGCATGTCGGCAAAGGCGTGCGCAGCGTCACGGAAATGGAGCCCGAAGACCGCGCCGAACACGAACGCGTCAAGGCGGTCTTGGAGCAGGGCTTCGATGTGCGCAGCGACTTGGCCGTCGTCGCCCAGGCATTGGCCGACCACGGCCTGGACGCGGTGGCGGCCTTGGACGTGGAGCACGGCACGCCGTTGCGCCCCATGGCTGCGGAGCGCCTCAAGACCATCCCCGAAATCTTGGACAAACACGATGGACGGTCGGCGGCGGAATACAAGTACGACGGATTGCGGCTGCAATGCCACGTCACCCCCGACTCGGTGAAGTTGTTCAGCCGCCGACTCGAAGACCTCACCGATCAATTTCCCGACGCCCAACAGATGCTACGCGACGCGTTCCAAGGCACGTCGGCCATCGTGGAAGGCGAAGTGGTGGCATGGGATGCAACGGCGGGCCGCATGCGCCCATTCCAAGACATCAGTCGCCGCCGCGGCCGCAAGACCGGCCTGGGCGAAGACGCGCGCCAAGAGACCGCGCTCGCCGAAGGCGGGACGACGGCGTCCACCATGATGGACGAGGTCCCCGTCAAGGTGTTCCTGTTCGACTGCATGGCGCTGGAGGGGACCAGCATCATGGATCGACCCTACGACGAGCGCCGTCGACGCATGATGGAGGCGTTCCCCGAAACGGCCCACGTGGCCGCCAGCACCATGGAGGTCTGCGAGGACGCCGCCGCCTTGGAGACGTTCTTCTTGCAAGCCGTCGACGACGGCGCCGAGGGCGTCATGTGCAAGGCGCTCCAAGCACCCTACAAGGCAGGCAATCGCGGCTTTGACTGGATCAAGTACAAGACCGACTACAACGCCGAATTGGTCGACACCATGGACTTGGTCGTCATCGGGGCGTTCCGAGGACGTGGCCGCCGCGCCGGCTGGTACGGCGCGCTCTTGATGGCGGCCCACGACCCCGACACGGGCACCTTCCAATCGGTGTGCAAGCTCGGCACCGGCTTCGACGACGAGACCCTCATGGGCCTGGAAGCCAAGTTCGCCGACCACGCCAGCCAGGAGCGGCCATCCAACGTGCGCTCCGAGATGGTGCCGGACATCTGGTTCCACCCCGCCACCGTCATGGAAGTGCAGGCCTTCGAGCTCACCCTATCCCCGACGCATCGCGCGGCGTGGGGCGTCATCAAGGAGGGTGCTGGGCTGGCGGCTCGGTTCCCGCGCTTCAGTGGACGCTGGCGCGACGACAAGGCCCCGGAGCAAGCGACGACGGTGGACGAACTGTTGTCGATGTATCGGCAGCAGGGTCAGCCGTAAATCGTCGCCAAGTGACCGATGTCGGTCTTGTCCAGCTCCAAGTACAGAGCAAGGCTGCCTTCGACGATGGTGCTGAAGCCGGCTTCGAAGTTGCTGCGGCCCCCCACGTAGTCGTAGACGTATTCGACGGTGTCCCCGGGCTTGTGGTATTCGGGGTAATCGGCGGCGTGGCGTCCGCCGGCGAAGCGGTAGATGGGGATGCCGGCTTCCTTGAAGCGGCGCTCGTCGGAGTTGCGGTCGTGCACGTCGAGGACTTCGACGCCTTCCATGGGGAAGCCCAGGTCTTGGTGCATGACCTTCTCCGCCAGGGGCTTCAGGAGCGGGACGTGGTCGCCGCCGCCGGTCATGACGTACATCTTCCAGTCGTGGCCGGGCCAGTTGATGCCGGTCATGTCGTAGCCCAGGACGAAGTCGTAGACGTAGTCGTCCGTCTCGTCTTGGATGTCCTCGACGTACTTCTGGGACGCCACGAGGCCCTGTTCTTCGGCGTCGAAGAAGATGCAGGTGACGGTCTTGTTGAGCTCGATTTGCATCAGGGCCTTGCAGACACTGAACTCGGCGGCGACGCCGGACTTGTCGTCGTAGGCGCCGTGGATCGTGGCGGCTTGCGTGTCGTAGTGGCTCACCAGGCCGATGCGGCGGTCCGGTTCGTCCGGGTGCTCCGCGGCCCATTGGCCGGGCTTGGTGGCGATGATGGCCTCGACGGCGGTGGCGGGACTGGCGACCGGCGGGTCGATGACGCCCCGACTCGTGGCTTGGTATTGGCGGACCTCGACGTCCATCCCAATGGCGACCAGTTCGGCGACCAAGTGGGCGCGGATGGCGTCGTTGTTGGGCGTGAAGGAGTCGTGCTTGGGGTACGCGGTGGAGATGTGTTCCCACCAGTCAATCATCTCGACGACGTCGAACACCTCGTCCACGACGACCTGGGCCGTCTCTTCCACGTCGTCGACGGGTTCGTCGGCGGGGGCCGAGGCACAGCCCGCCAGGATGGTCGTCAGCACAGCCAGCACGGCCAGGACACGCATGTGGTCGACTCCGACTGACCCGCTATGAAGATTGCCGCACACGAGACGCTCGACCGAGCCGGCTTAAAGCGGCGCGCCGCCTCGCCGCTTCGTGGGCTTCCTCCGCACGCTCCTCAAGATCGTCTCGGGCCTCATCTGGATCTATTCCTACATGAGCCTGGGCGCGTTCATGGCCATCGCCGCCATCCCCGGCGTCCTGCTGGCTCGGTGGGGTTGGGCGATGGACGTGCAATGGGATTGGATGGGGCCCGCCATGTGGGTCGGCGACATGTTCGTCGGCATCTACTGGTCCATCATGGGCTTCTTCGTCTTCGGATTGAGCCTCATGGTGGTCCTGCCCATCATTCGCCTGTTGTTCTTGGCGCTGGGTTGGAAACCCCATGTGGGATCCATCCCCATCTATTCGTTCAAGATCTGGTTCTGGTACAACCACAACGGCCTGATGTTCGTGTTCAACACGGTGTTTGGCCGCTACGCCCGCACGACCACCATCTACCCGTGGTTCCTGCGCGCCATGGGCGCCAAGATTGGCAAGGAAGTGGTGTTCAACACGCAGCACGTCTACGACTTGGACATCATCGAGGTGGGCGAACGCACCGTCATCGGCGCCAACGCCAGCATCTTGGGCCACGTGGGCGAGAAGAACAAGCTCGTGCGGGCACCCATCAAAATCGGCAAGGGCTGCACCATCGGCCAGTACACCAACATCTTCCCCGGCGTCACCATGGGCGACAATTGCCACGTGGGCGCCATGAGCCTGGTCCCCAAGGGCATGAGCTTGGACAGCAACGCCATCTACGGGG
>JBFKTF010000192.1:0-3329 GCA_041636435.1 Thermoplasmatota archaeon | reverse complement strand
GAGCCCACTACGACCTGAACGTCGGCATGACCTGGGCCGTCCTGGAAGGCATGCGCCGCAACGGTGTGGGCCACATGGCATTCACCAGCACCAGCACCGTCTACGGCAACGCCGCCGTCATGCCCACCCCCGAAGACTACGGCCCACTGTTGCCCATCAGCATCTACGGTGGCGCCAAGCTGGCCTGCGAGGCCCTGATTGCCAGCCACGCCGGCACCTTCGATATCGACGCACTTCTGTTCCGCTTCGCCAACGTCGTGGGCGATCGTAGCAACCACGGCGTCACGTACGACTTCGTCCACAAGCTCCGCAAGGACCCAGCCAAGCTGGAAATCCTGGGGGACGGCACCGCCACCAAGAGCTACGTGCACATCAGCGACGTCGTCAGCGGCATGCTCCACGCCTGCCGCCACGCCGAAGCCGGCTGCCACCCCTTCAACGTCGGCAGCCTCGACGGCATCCCCGTCACCACCATCGCCGACACCGTCAGCGACGTCATGGGCCTGGAACCCGAATACAGCTTCACGGGCGGCGCCCACGGTGGCGCGGGCTGGAAGGGCGACGTGAAGTTCATGGGCCTGGCCGTCGACAAGCTCATGGAGCTGGGTTGGAGCCCCAAGATGGGCAGCCAAGACGCCATCCGCGCCACCGCGCAATGGCTCGCCGAGCACCCCGACGCGTGAAGCGGCGGCCCGGAGCGACAAACTCTATCATCGGCGCGGAAGTCGAATCCGCATGCGCAGGGACATCCTTGTCTTGCTGCTTGTGACTGGATCCGTCGGCATGGCCGGTTGCTTCGGCGACGGCGGCTCCACGGGAACCACTCAAGAGGACTGCCAGAACCGCATCTTCCGGTTCGAAATCACCAACGCCCCCGACGCCACGCACCCCGTCTACCGCCTCAACGAATTGGACGAGAACGGCGACCTGCGCTACGTCGAAGTGGTCGCCATGGGCTTCCAAATCGGTGGCGCCAACCCGCAACCCAGCGACGACGGGCCCGGCTTGGAGGTCCCCAACCCCACGATTCGCCTGAAGGAATGCGACAGCCTCGAGCTGACCATCAGCAACACCAACCCCTTGGCGCACACCTTCCACTTGCACGGCGGCCTCGACGACTGGACCATGGACGGGGTCCCGTACGTCAGCCAACTCCCCATCCACTCCAACCAGGAGTTCACCTACGTCTTCGAGAACCTCAAGGCCGGCACCTACTGGTACCACTGCCACGTCGACGTCGCCCACCACATCGATTTGGGCATGTACGGTGCCTTCATCGTCGAAGAACGCCAACCAACGCACCCGTACGATGGCGAATTCGTCCTGATGCTCGACGAATGGGACAACTGCCACGTGCACGGTGGCCTCAACCCGCAAGCCACCGCCAACCAGAACCGCGAAGCCAGCGGCTACCCCGCCGGCGACGCCGACTGCGCCGGTCGCACCTACCAGGATTACTTTTCGCAGGGCCCACTGCAAGGACAGAACCAAGCCGCCTGCGACCAAATCGCGCAGTTGCCCGACAGCCCGCAAAAGGACGAGCTAGAACGCCAGTTCAGCTGCGGCCACGGCAACCCCAGCCCCGGCCGCGAAGCCCGCCACTGGTACTACACCGACTTCCCGCCCTACACGCCATCGTACAACACGTACACCATCAACGGCAAGTCGTTCCCGGACACGGCGCCCATGTACTTCGAGACCGGCAAGACGTACAAGATCCGCCTCATCAACGTCGGCGAGGAATGGCACAGCATGCACTTGCACGGCCACAACTTCCTCATCACCCACCGCGACGGCTACGAGGACCCCAGCCCGCAACGGGCCGACACCATCGGAATCGCGCCCGGCGAACGCTACGACATCCTGGTCCAGGCCGACAACCCCGGCTTCTGGGCGTTCCATGACCACGTGGGCCTCAACGTCGCCAACGACTACCAGGCGCCCGGTGGCATGTTCACGATGATTGCCTACACGGACGACGAATTCGCTGGCAGCGTCGGCTTCGACCCGGCCACCATCGAGCACGCCATCGACGTCATGGACTTCACCAAGGCGTACCACGAAGAACACGGCAACGGCCACGAGCACGGCTTCGCCCCCGGCACCCAGGCCACGCCGCTGCGCTGGGAACGTGACGCCTCGGGCCAAATCGTGTTGAGCTGACGCGTCCACAACCTCTATCCCCCTCCTCCTTCACTTCCACCCCATGGCGGACCTGACCTGGGGCGACGTCGTCCTCATCGGCCTGGTGGCAATGCTCGGCTTCACCTTCCTGTCCTTCTGGTGGAGTGGCATCATGAGCCGCCGCGGCTGGAGCTGGCAAGTCAAGTCCAAGCCCAAGAAGAAGCGCGCCTAAGCCAGCGCTGCGATGGCCGCTTGGGCCACCTGCTCCGGCGTCCCGCCGGCATCGATGCGCACCACGCGCTCATCGGCTTGTGCCAGCGCCGCATATTCGGCGCGCACCTTGGCCAAGAAATCCACCTTCTCGTACGGAGCGGTTTCGCCACGCGACGTCGCGCGCGCCACCGCCACGTCGGGTTCCACGTCGAACCAGAGCGTCACGTCGGGCCGCGGCATGTCCACGTGCAACTCCTGCAACCAGCGCCGGTGGTCGACGACGCGGCCCTCCAACGTGGCGCCCTGGTAGGCCAACGTGGAATGCAGGTAGCGGTCGCACAGCACCGTTTCGCCACTCTCCAAGTGGCGCCGAATCTCGGGGACGTGGTGGAACCGGTCGGCCACGAACAGGTACGTCGTCACCAACGGATCGGCCTTGTCCGAAATGCTGCGACGAATCGCGGGGCCCAAGTGGTCGGTTTCCTCGTTCGTCGTCCACACCGGCTCCGTGGCCTGCAACGCCTCGGCGACAGCCCGCAACGCCGTGGACTTGCCGCTACCGTCGATGCCTTCGAACGTGATGAACCGCGCCACGCTTCCGCGAGCTTGGCAGGTGGCTTAGGCGCTTGGATGGCTGGATTCAACGTGGTTCGTTGGGCGCCGTCGTTGCTTGCAGTAGGTTCGTTCAGTTTATCGACGTGGTCCCAATCGATTGAATGGATGCGGGCCCTGCTGAATCTCGTTCCATTCGGGGTGGTGCTATCAATGGCCCTCCTGGCTGCGCCTGTCACCGCAAATGACGATGCAGGCGAGGCGCACGAACCCATCGTGATTTCCGGCAATCAAGCCCTCCTAATCCCCGACGCCATTAGTGGCAACGGAGTCAGGAGCGGCACAGGCCAAGCAATCGACCCATACGTCATCTCCGACTGGGAATTCCAACTGGGCGCTGGCGAAACCGCCATCGACATCCAAAACGTCGACGCCCACCT
>JBFKTF010000191.1:0-3372 GCA_041636435.1 Thermoplasmatota archaeon | reverse complement strand
GAGGGCGTCCGTGTTCTTGCGGGTCTCTTCGGGCAGCTCGGCCATCTCGGCGATACCACCTGCGTTGTCGGTGATGGGACCGTAGGTGTCCATCGCGACGACCATGCCGGTGATGCCGAGCATGGCGACCGCGGCGATGCCGATGCCGTAGAGGCCAGCGAACCAGTAGGAGCCGAACATGGCCAGGGCGATGATGACGACGGGCAGGAAGGTGGATTCCATGCCGACGGCCAGACCCTTGATGATGTTCGTGGCGGCGCCGGTCTCGGAGGCCTTGGCGGTCTCCTTGACGGGGCGGTACTTGGTACCGGTGTAGAACTCCGTGATGTACATCAGGAGCAGGGTCACGGCCAGGCCGATGACGGTGGCACCGAAGACGTCGTTGGCGCCGATGGTGCGGCCGTTGAGGCCGCCGATGCCGGCGCCGGTGAAGTCGAAGCCCTCGAACATGGTGTTGGTGATGAACCAGAAGGCGATGAGGCAGACCACAATGCTGGCGTACACGCCGTTGTAGAGGGCCTTCATGATGTTCTGGTCCTTGCCCAGGCGGACGAAGAACACACCAATGATCGAGGCGACCATGGCGGCCGCGCCGAGGAAGAGCGGGTAGCTCAGGAGGGTGGTCTTGACGGCCAGGTCACCGGTGGGGAGCAGGAAGCCGAGGAACACGGCCGCGACGACGGTCACGACGTAGGTCTCGAACAGGTCCGCACCCATGCCGGCGCAGTCACCGACGTTGTCACCGACGTTGTCGGCGATGACGGCGGGGTTGCGGGGGTCGTCCTCGGGGATACCGGCTTCGACCTTGCCGACCAGGTCGGCACCAACGTCGGCGGCCTTGGTGTAGATGCCGCCGCCGACACGGGCGAACAGACTGATCAGGCTGGCACCGAAGGCGTAGCCGACCATGGGGCCGACGGGGTCTTCCCACATGAAGATCTGACTGAAGATGTAGTAGAAGCCAGCGACACCCAGCAGGGCCAGGCCGGCCACGGCGAGGCCGCTGACGGCACCGCCCTTGAAGGCGATCTCGAGACCGCCCTTCAGGCCGTTCTTCTGGCTGGCGGCGTGGGCCACGCGCACGTTGGCGCGCACGGCGATGTTCATGCCGATGTAGCCGGAGAGGGCGCTGAACACGGCACCGACGACGAAGCCGATGGTGGTCCAGAGCCAGAGGGTCTTGTCGTCGCCGGTCTGGAAGGCCCAGACGCCGAGGAAGATGGCCACAATGACCGCGGCCACAATGGCGATGGTCCGGTACTGGCGGTTCATGTACGCCATGGCGCCGTCCTTGACGCCGTTGCTGATCTCGACCATGCGGTCGGTGCCGGGCTTGTGCTTCATGATGCCGCGGCCCATGACGAGGGCGGCAAGCAGGGCAAGCACTGCGGCGGCGACGGGAATGATGGGGTTCAGATCCATGGTGTCACCTTAGAGGGAGGCCTCGAATTCGTCGATTTCCTTGGTGAAGGCGTCGCGGTTGGCCAGCGCACCCTTCTCCATGAGGATCTCGCGGCACAGGAGCCAGTAGACCAGCGCCAGGCTGCGGCGACCCTTGTTGTTGCCGGGGATGACCACGTCGAGACCCTTGGTCTCGTTGTTGGAGTCGCACAGGCCGAGGATCGGAATGCCGATGTTCTGGGCTTCGCGCATGGCTTGGGCGTCGCCGAGGGGGTCGGTGACGACCAGCAGCTCGGGCTCCATGAAGCCGGGCACGATGGGGTTGGTCAGGGTGCCGGGCATGAAGCGACCGGCGATGGCGTTGGCGCCGACCAGCTTGGCGGTCTCCTTGACCGGGGTCTGGCCGTATTGGCGCTGGCTGACGAAGAGGACGCGCTTCGGGTCGAAGCTGGCGATCTTCTTGGCGGCCTCGCGGATGGCGCCGTCCGTCTTGGCGACGTCCAGAACGAACAGGCCGTCGTTGCGGACGCGGAAGATGAAGGGCTTCATGTCCGCGGTCTTGTGCTGCGTGCCGATGTGGACACCGGATTGCAGGTATTCGTCTTCCGCGATCAGCAGCTCAACGTCGCTGCCAACCTGGGATTGCATCATCTCATCGCTCATGCGTTCACCTTGCGCTGGACCGTCAGTGGGATGGCGTCCGCTTCGTATTCCTTCATGGCGACATCGACCGGGTTGCGCATCTCTTCAGGAGTCTCGATGAGCGGCGGGGCGCCCATGGAGACCTGCAGAGCACGTGCACCGACGATGCGGGCCTTCTCGAACCGTGTGTATTGCAAAACGTTCACCGTCCACGCAGCCCATGGGCTGCCGGGTTGGGTGCGGCGATGATGGGTGCGATATAAGCGCTTGCCAGGGCCGAAGCTTGGCTGACTCAAGAAGCGCCGCCGTGCCATCCAAACGACGGCACCGCCATCCCGCCTGCGCGGGATCTGCTTCTGCACGTCGTTCCAGCCGCGACCGGGATATGAACGCAACGCTGCGCGCCGGCCGTATGGACCCCCGCCGAAGGCCCGACGGGGGTGGATGGGGCACCCTCCCCGGCCGATGCCTCTTCAAGAGTGGCCAAGGGAGGTGCAGGTATGGAGAGAATCCGATTCCAGCGGCGCGAACGCCGCAGCGCCGTGGAGGCCCCGGTGCACCCGTTGCCCGACGTGTTGCGTTGGATGGCGGGCACGGCACCCCCCATCGTGGTGGACGTGCGGCCGGCCAAGCAGCACGACGCGTGGTCCATCCCGGGCAGCCTGTCGATTCCCGCCAAGGACCTGTTGGCCGACGGAGGCGCCGAGTTGCCATTCGACCGCATGGTCATTGTCGTCAGCTCGGATGGCCAACGCGCCCAAGAGGTGGCCGCCAAGTTGCGCGCCTCCGGGCGCCAGGCCGGCGTGCTCGAACGCGGCATGGAGGGCTGGGGCAACGCATGGAACGTCGCCCGACGACGCCTGCATGACTTGGACGTGGTGCAGATTCGTCGCCCCGCCACGGGGTGCCTGAGCTACTTGGTGGCCCGACGGGGCGAAGCCATCGTCGTCGACCCATGCTTGGACCCGCAGGTCTACATCGAGCAGGCGCGGGCAGTGGATGCCCACATTGGCTCCGTGGCCGAGACCGGCCTGCACGAGCACGGCACGGCCGCCGAGCTAGCCCACCAACTGTCCTTGCCGCTCATCGGACCCCACCATGTGCGCCTGGCCGAGAGCGACGCGTTGCCCGTTGGAGGCCACGTCATCGACGCGGGAGCCCGCCAATGCATCGATTTGGGCGAGGCCATCTTGACCGGTTCCGGGCTGGCATTGCAGCCGGACGAGGCCGAGGACCCCGCGTTGTTGGGTGTCCTGGAGAGCTTGGACCCCAAGGTGCACATTTTGCCGGGCCGGGCGGATCGCCCCCCGGGCTTCGATGGCTCGGTTT
>JBFKTF010000190.1:0-3416 GCA_041636435.1 Thermoplasmatota archaeon | reverse complement strand
GAGTCGCCGCGGTTGCTGAAGCTGGCGACGCGCAGGTCCTCGTTGACGGCGCCCACGGCGATGACGTCCTCGATGCTGGCGGGGAACGCCACGTCGCCTTGTTCCATGCCGTTGTTGCCGGCACTGGCCACGACCACGATGCCGGCGCCGATGGCGCCATCGATGGCGCGGGTGATTTCGTCGCGCAGCACACCGATGCCGCCCACGTCGAAGCCGCCGGTGCCGCCGAGGCTGAGGCTGATGATGTCCGCTCCTTGGTTGCGGGCCCAGTCGACGGCGCGGGGAATGGCGTTTTCGTCGCAGGATTCGTCTTCGCTGCAGACGCGGGCCACGAGCAGTTCGATGCCGGGGCTGGCGCCGCGCAAGTCGACGCCGCCGTTGGTGAGTTTGTCGCCAAAGCTGCTGCCTTGGGCGCTCATGATGCCGATGACGTGGCTGCCGTGGCCAATGTCGTCCATGGCGTTGCTGACGCCTTCGCGGTTGGCGATGAAGTCACGGTAGGCGATGAGCTCGCCGTTGCCCTTGTCGCCATCCACCAAGTGCTCGAGGGCGGGGTGGTCGACGTTGATCCCGGTGTCCAGGACGGCGACGCGGACACCGAGGCCGGTGCCTTGGACGTCGTCGAACTGCACGGCGTCGTAGGCCCAGTTGGTGCGGGCTTGGGTGCCCAGGCAACCGGCGCTCAGCACGAGCAGGACCACAGCGAAGGGCAGGAGGCGCATGGACCGTCCGTCGATTTGCTGGCTCAAAAGCGTTGCCTCAGAGCTTGAGCATCAAGGCGACGTCGGCCACGACCGGCATGCGGTAGCGTTCGCCGAGGGCGACCTTGAAGATGCCCACCAGGCCGAGGCCCAGGTAGATGAAGCTGGCAATGGCCATGATGCCGAAGAACACGGTCACCATGACGCCGTCGCCGAGGCCGGCAAGGGGGGTGATGAGCAGGATGCCCATGAGGATGCAGACAATCAGCCACAGGAAGAACAAGACGCCTCCCTGGCGGCTGTGGAACTGCACGAAGATGCTGTCCTTGTTCGCCTTCAAGGGAATGATCCACAGTAGAGGGAAGTAACTGAGGATCGCGAGAGCGCGTTCACCGCCACTGATGCGCATCGGTGCCTTCCCATTTTGGCTGCTGGTTAAAGGGTTATTGAGCCGAGCCCGTGAGCGAGGCCACCAGCTTGGGAAGGGCCTCGTCCAGTTCGCCTCGCACCGTTGTGGCCCATGCATCGTAGGGAGTGGGGTCGCGGTTCACGATGGTGATGGGCACGTCGCAGGCGCGCGCCACATCCACCAATCCCGCGGCGGGGTGGACTTGCAGGCTGGTGCCGGCCACGAGCAGCGCGTCGGCGTCTTGTATCCATTCCATCGCCTCCGGCATGCGCACCACGGGCTCCCCGAACAGCACCACGTCGGGCTTCAGGACCCCGCCGCAGGGGCAGCGTGGGGCCTGGCCATCCCGGCGCTTGGCCAGGGTGTCCTCGACGGCTTCCTTTTGGCCGCAGTCGATGCAGATGGTGCCACGTCCGTTGCCGTGCAGCTCCACGAGTTGCTCGGGGGGCGTGCCGGCCAACGCATGCAACCCGTCGACGTTCTGCGTGACGATGCGCAAGCCATGCTCGCGGGCCGCTGCGGCCAGCACGTGGTGCGCCTTGGTGGGCTCCACGTCCAAGTAGTCCATGGCGGCAATCAGGCGCGCGCGGCGCTCCCAAAAGTCGGCGGGATCGGCGTGGAAGCGCTCGATGTGGAACTCCATCGGGTCGAAGCGTTCCCACACGCCGCCGGGGCTGCGGAAGTCGGGGATGCCTGCGGCGGTGCTGAGACCGGCGCCGGTGAAGGCGACGATGCTCACGGGCCGCCCCGGGGCATCAGAGCAGTTGGAACGGCTTGCCGGTGAGCTTCTCGAAGGCTTCCTTGTAGCGAGCCGCGGTGCCCGCGACCAACTCGTCGGGTAGGCGGGGGCCGGGGGCAGTCTTGTCCCAGTCTTGGGTCTCGAGCCAGTCGCGCACGAATTGCTTGTCGAAGCTGGGTTGGCCTTGGCCGACCTTGTACTGGTCGGCGGGCCAGAAGCGACTGGAGTCCGGCGTGAGGACCTCATCCATCAGGACGATGGTGCCGTCCTTGCGGCGGCCGAATTCGAATTTGGTGTCGGCCAGGATGATGCCCCGTTCCCGGGCGTACTCGCTGGCAATCTGGTAGATCTTGAGGCTCGTGTCCCGCAGCCACTGGGCGGTCTCCTCGCCCACGATTTGCGCGGCGCGCTCGAAGCTGACATTCTCGTCGTGGTCCCCGATGGCGGCCTTGGTGCTGGGCGTGAAGATGGGCTCGGGCAGTTGCTGGGATTCTTGCAGGCCCTCGGGCAGGTCGATGCCGCAGACCTGGCCGGTCTTCTGGTAGTCCTTCCATCCGCTGCCCGTGATGTAACCGCGGACGATGCATTCGACTTCCAACGGCTCCAGGGTTTCCACCAGCACGGCGTGGCCTTCCAGGATGTCCTTGTGGGCGTGGAGTTCTTCCGGCATGTCCTCGACGCGCTTGGCGACGATGTGGTGCTCAATGCCGTTGGCGGCCAACATGTCGAACCAGAAGTTGCTGATCTGGGTGAGGCACGTGCCCTTGTCGGGGATGCCGGGTTCCAGCACCACGTCGAAGGCGCTGATGCGGTCGGTGGCGACCATCAAGAGCTTGTCACCGACGTGGTACACTTCGCGGACCTTTCCCTTGCGGAACACGGGAAACGGCAGGTCGGTCTCGGTCACCAAGGGCGTGAGTTGTCCAGGAGCCAGGTCGGCCACGTCATCCCCACCCGATGGGGCATGAAAAACCGAACGACGCCGGACGCGCCGGGCTGCAACCGGTTGAAATACTTTCCAACCTTCTGACACGTGGTCGCATGGTCGGCCAGTGATGCAACATGGGTCATGAACAAGCAATGGATTTGACAACCCCGGCGGGCGGAGATTGGCTGGCGATCGGCGTCGGCTTCCTCGTCTACTTCATCGTGAGCTTCGTCTGGTGGGGCCCCGTCTTCGGGGGCAAATGGGCCCGCGAAATGGGCTTCGACATGAACGAAGGCGGCAACATGGTCAAGCCCATGATTCTGCAAGTGATTGCCAGTTTCCTGGTGGTCTACGTGGTGCACTCCACCATGGTTGCCTACACAGTCACCCACATGACCGGCGGCGAAGGCCTGGAACGCGGTGCATTGTCCGTGGGCGTGTCCCTGTTTGGGGCCTTCATGACGTGGGTCGGTTTCTTCCTGAGCGCCAACCTGGGCCGCGTGGCGTGGGAGAAGCACTCCTGGACCCTGTTCGGCATCAACGCCGGCGGATCCCTGGTCGCTCTGCTGGCCCTCGGCCTGGTGTTCGGCCTGCTCTGAGCCCCACGGCTCGCCTCTTCCCTTCTTCCAACGCGCCTAT
>JBFKTF010000189.1:0-3425 GCA_041636435.1 Thermoplasmatota archaeon | reverse complement strand
TCATCGACGACGACTTCATCGCGCAGACCGCCAAGGACGCCGAGAAGGAAGTGGCCGACGCCATCAAGGGCGCCGAAGAAGTGGAGTGGCACCCCGAAGCCGACACCCTCTTCGAGGACGTCTACGCCGAACTGCCCCCGATGATCCAGCAGCAATTCGAAAAGATGCTCCGCGACGTCGACGAGAACGGCATCCCTGGAGGACACCACTGATGCCCGTCATGACAATGATCCAGGCCATCACCCACACGCTGGACCAGGCCCTGGAACGCAACGACGACGTCGTCATGTTCGGCGAGGACATTGGCTTCAACGGCGGCGTGTTCCGCGCCACCGACGGCCTCCAGAAGAAGCACGGCGAAGCCCGCGTCTTCGACACGCCCCTCAACGAGAACCTCATCGTCGGCGCCGCCATCGGCATGGCCGCCTACGGCCTGCGCCCCGTGCCGGAGATCCAGTTCATGGACTACATCTGGCCCGCCTACGACCAGATTGTCAACGAAGCCGCCAAGCTGCGCTACCGCAGCGGCGGCGAATACTGGTGCCCCATGACCATCCGCACCCCGTACGGTGGCGGCATCCGTGGCGGCCACTACCACTCCCAGAGTGGTGAAGCTCCCTTCACGTACGCCAGCGGCATCCACGTGGTCGCCCCCAGCACCGCATACGATGCCAAGGGCCTGCTGCACGCCTCCATCGAAAACGACGACCCCGTCGTCTTCATGGAACCCAAGGCATTGTACCGCGCCGCCAAGGACGAAGTGCCCGAAGAGTACTACACCGAGCCCCTGCACAAGGCCGTCGTGCGCCAAGAAGGCGACGACGTGACGCTCGTCTCCTACGGCTCCACCATGCCCATGACCCTGAAGGCCGCCGCGGCGGCCGAAGCCCAGGGCGTGAGCTGCGAGGTCGTCGACCTGCGCACCATCTTCCCATGGGACAAGGAAACGGTCCTGTCCTCGGTCAAGAAGACGGGCCGGTTGGTCTGCGTCAACGAAGCCCCCATGACTGGCGGCTTTGCCAGCGAAATCTCCGCCACCGTGGCCGAGGAAGCCATCGAATACATGGAAGCCCCAATCAAGCGCGTCACTGGGTACGACATCCCGTTCCCGTACACGCTGGAAGGCCTCTACATGCCCAACCCCAACAAGGTCCTCTCCGCCGTGGAAGAGGTCCTGAACTTCTAGCCCCTTTTCCCACACTCTCAACAACGAACTGGAGACCACACATGTTCAGCTTCAAACTCCCCGACATCGGTGAAGGCATCCAAGAAGGCGAAATCGTCCGTTGGATCAAGAACGAAGGCGACGCCGTCGACGAAGACGAACCCTTCGTCGAAGTCATGACCGACAAGGCCACCGTCGAACTCACCAGCCCCCGCAAGGGCACCATCGCCAAACTGCACTTCGCCGAAGGCGACGTGGCCGAAGTCGGCCAAGTCATCGCCGACATCGACGACGGCGGCGCCGCCGCCCCCGCCGAGCCCGCGGCCGACGCCGAACCCGCCGAAGCGGAAGCCAACGGCGCCGAGGCCGAGGAAGAGAAGACCCTCTTCGAGCTCCCCAAGGAAGGCGCGGCCGCCACCAAGACCCTGAGCCGCGGCGGCACCGCCACGGTCGCCGCCCCCGCCGCCCAGGTCCCCGAGGGCTACAAGGCAACCGCCGCCCCCGCCGTGCGCAAGTACGCCCGCGAGAAGGGCGTCGACATCCACCAAGTCCTTGGCACCGGCGAGAACGGCCGCGTCACTCGGGACGACATCGAAGCGTTCCTGGCCGGCGGCTCCGCCCCCGCGCCCGCCGGCGCCGCGCCCACGGGCGGCCACGCCTTCGACTACTCGGACGTCAAGTACAGCACCAACCCCGAGCTGGAAGAACGCACGCCGCTGCGCGGTCTGCGCAAGGTCATCAGCAAGGCGATGAGCCGCAGCAAGTACACCGCCACCCACTTCACGTACGTGGCCGAGGTCGACTGCGACAAGCTCGTCGAGGCCCGCACCCAGGCCAAGGGCCTGGCCGAAGCGCGCGGCACCAAGCTGACCTACCTGCCCTTCATCGCCAAGGCCGCCATCGCGGCGCTCAAGCAGCACCCCGAAGTCAACGCGGTCTTCGACGAGATCAACGGCGACATCATCCAGAAGTCGTACTACCACCTCGGCATCGCCACCGCCACCGACCAGGGCCTCATTGTCCCCGTCGTCAAGGACGCCGACAAGAAGTCGATGCTGCAGATTGCCGACGAAATCGCCGACCTCTCCGAGCGCACCCGCCAAATGAAGGCCAAGCCCGACGAACTGTCCGGCTCGACCTTCACCATCACGAGCCTCGGCAAGATTGGTGGCGTGCTGGCCACCCCGGTCATCAACTACCCCGAAGTGGCCATCATGGGCATCCACGAACTGAAGCAGGTTCCCGTCGTCAAGGATGGCGAAATCGCCATCGGCTGGCGCATGAACCTCAGCTTCAGCTTCGACCACCGCATCATCGATGGTTACAACGGCGCCCAGTTCGCCAACACGCTCATCGCGTACCTCGAGGAACCGCAGCGCCTGCTGCTGGAAGCCTAAGATGGCTTGGCTGGCACCGGTCACCAAGGCGGTCGGCGGCGTCACGGCCGCGCTCTTTGCCATCAGCGTGCTGATGGGCATTGGCGCCGGCTTGTACGCCGACCACCCCGACCTGTGCACTCCAGCCGATTCCGACTGCGTCGGTGAATCCGCCGCCTACTTCTCCACCTTCGCCACCATCACGATGTACGGCGCATTGGCCAGCATCGTGCTCATCGTGGCCCACACGATCCAATACATCCGGAGGACTCTATGACCAAGTACGACGTCGCCGTCATCGGCGCCGGCCCAGGCGGCTACGTGGCCGCCATCCGCGCCGGACAACTCGGCCTCAAGACTGTCTGCATCAACGATTCCGAACTCGGCGGTGTCTGCCTCAACTGGGGCTGCATCCCGAGCAAGGCCATCATCAGCGCCGCCAAGGACTTCAAGCACGCCCAACACGGGCAGAAGAAGGGCTTGCACTTTGGCAAGGCCGAAGTCAAGATGCCCGAATTGGTGGACTTCAAGGACAGCGTCGTCAAGAAGCTCACCGGCGGCATCGGCGGCCTGTTCAAGGCCAACGGAGTCGAACATGTGCAAGGCCGCGCCGTCCTGACCGGCAAGAACACCATCAAGGTCGATGGCAAGCAGACCATCGAAGCCAAGCACATCATCGTCGCCACTGGCAGCCACTCCATTGAGATTCCCGGCTTCAAGTTCGACGAGAAGAAGGTCATCTCCTCCACGGGCGCGTTGGAACTGCAAGAGGTCCCCAAGAAGCTCGTCGTCATCGGCGGCGGCGTCATTGGCCTCGAACTGGGCTGCGCCTACCAGAATCTCGGCAGCGAGGTCACCGTCATCGAGATGATGGACCAGCTCAT
>JBFKTF010000188.1:0-3431 GCA_041636435.1 Thermoplasmatota archaeon | reverse complement strand
GCCGACGAGGGGCTCGGCGGCCACGGCGGTGCCGGCAGCCCCCGAGGCAACCAGGGAAGCCCGGGCACTGCGTACGCAGGCTCGGCCAGCGGAGGCCGTGGCGGCAGCGGCGGCAACGCCTGCTGAGCCAACGGCCGTCCGATAGCTGCTAAGACCTCAGCCTCCTCTTCCCTTGTCGATGCGAGTCACTGCTGCCTTCGTTTTGGCCGTGTTCCTATCAAGCCCCGCACAGGCGTTGTTGATTGAGTCCAGCGAACCCCTATTCTTCCCCACGGGCACATCGCTGGAGGCGGCCCATGGATTGCCGGGAGAGGTGCGCATGGGCTTTGGTACGATCCAAGGCGCCGACGGCGAGCCCGGGGACAACCTGGTCATCCGAGCCCCATCCATCCACTTCGCCGACGGCGTCACCCTTCGCGCCGGCGACGGCGGCGACGGCGGTCTCGCCATTGCTGTGGGGAAGCCTGACGCCATCGCGCGTGGAGGAAACGGAGCGGCCCCGGGACAAGTGATTCTGATTGGGGAGGTGGTTGGCACCCCGCAGATTCTTCCGGCCCGTGCCGGCACAGGTGGCGACGCCATCGCGATTGGCGCATCCTGCCAGGCCGATGTCCCCCAGGACGCCTCGGCACGCACCGAAAACGCCACCATCGGCGATGCGGACGTCGCCGAGGCGTCGGCAGACAATGGCCGCTGCGCGACCATCGACCGCATTGATGGAGGCGACGGAGGCAATGCTACCGCCATCGGAGGCGACGGCGGACACGGGGACAGCCTGGGCGCTGGCGGCGCCGGAGGCGACGCCTTCGCTGTGGGCGGCCGCGGCGCAGACGGATGGAATGCATGCTTCACCAGCGAGGAAGAAGCGTCTGCTTACCCCCACGAACGCGCGGGCGATGGCGGTGCGGGAGGCCGGACCAAGGCCGTCGCGGGCGACGGCGGCGCCGGGTACGTCGGTGGCCGCGGCGGAGATGCCTACGCGTACTCCCAAGCAGGCCGTGGAGGCGACGGGACGGCCAGCACCACCATTCAGAGCTTCGGACGCACCACACAGACCGGCGTCGTCTACGCCTCACCAGGAACCGGAGGCACGGCCGTGGGCGGAATGGTCATGGCCGGCGGGGGCGGGTTTGGCTACACGGTCGGGGGCAATGGCGGGGCCGCCAACAGTGTGGTCGAGGGGGGGAATGGAGGCGATTCCTGTGTGGTCGGCAAAACGGCAGACCAACTGGCCCCAACACCAATCGCCCTGGCCCCGCTTCTCTTGGCAGCCCTGTACCGCCGATTCCACCCCACAACGCCCAAATAGGGGACCCATGTCGGCCACCACATCCGCCAGTCCTGTGCAATGCACGGGTCCCGCTGGAGCCCCTGGCTTCTTCGGCAGAGACGCGGCCCAATTGGGCCTCGGGTCTTCCGATGGTCAATGGGTTCCGCGGCGGTAACAATAGGAGTGATCCCAAATGGCAAGCGAGAAGCCCCACATGAACCTCGTCGTCATCGGTCACGTCGACCACGGTAAGTCCACCCTGGTCGGCCGCCTGATGCTCGACACCGGCCAGTTCCCCCAGCACATGATCGACCAGTTCAAGAAGGAGTCCGAGGAGAAGGGTAAGGGTTCCTTCTTCCTGGCTTGGGTCATGGACAACTTGAAGGAAGAGCGCGAACGTGGTGTGACGATCGACGTCGCCCACAAGAAGTTCGACACCGACAAGTACTACTTCACGATCATTGACGCTCCCGGTCACCGTGACTTCGTCAAGAACATGATCACCGGTGCCAGCCAGGCTGACGCCGCGATCCTGACCTGCAGCGCCATCGAAGGCCCGCAGGCCCAGACCAAGGAGCACATCTTCCTGAGCAAGACGCTCGGTATCGACCAGCTCGTCGTCGCCGTCAACAAGATGGACGCCGTCGACTTCTCCCAGGAGAAGTTCGACGCCGCTGTCGAGGGTGTCAAGAAGCTGACCAAGCTGATCGGCTTCAAGGAAGACCAGGTCAAGTTCGTCCCCGTCAGCGCCTTCGCTGGCAAGAACATCAAGGAGAAGGCCGAGGAAATGGGCTGGTACAACGGCCCCACCCTCCTGCAGGCCATCGACGAGTTCGAGCTGCCCAACAAGCCCACCGACAAGCCGCTCCGCGTCCCCATCCAGGACGTCTACAGCATCACCGGTATCGGTACCGTGCCCGTCGGCAAGGTCGAGACTGGTGTCCTGAAGCCCGGCCAGCAGATCCACTTCAACCCCAGCGACAAGTCCGCTGAGGTGAAGAGCATCGAGATGCACCACGAGCAGCTCCCCAAGGCCGAGCCCGGCGACAACTGCGGTTTCAACTGCCGTGGCCTGGGCAAGAACGACATCCGCCGCGGTGACGTGGGCGCCAGCCCCGACAACAAGGCGACCGTGGCCCGCACCTTCACCGCTCAGGTCATCGTGCTGAACCACCCCAGCGTCATCACCGTCGGCTACACCCCGGTCTTCCACGCCTACACGGCCCAGACCGCTTGCCAGTTCGAGGAGATCCAGAAGGTCATCCGCGGCGGCAAGGAAGTCGAGAACACCTTCATGAAGACCGGTGACCAGGGCGTCGTCAAGATCCGCCCGACCCGCCCCATGGTCGTCGAGAAGGCCTCCGAGTTCCCGCCGCTGGGTCGCTTCGCGATCCGCGACATGGGCCAGACGGTCGCTGTCGGCGTCGCTGTCGACGTCGAGGCCCGCTAAGCACATCTTCCGGACTCTGTCCGGAGTGTGGTGCCCATGGCGAACGCAAAGGCTCGCATCAGCCTCACGGGTACGGACCCGGTCAAGGTGGATGCCGTGTGCTCTCAGATCAAGGGGATCTCCGAGCGCACCGGTGTCAACATGGCCGGCCCCATCCCGCTGCCCACCAAGCGCCTCAACGTCCCGGTTCGCAAGAGCCCGGACGGTGAAGGCAGCGAGACGTGGGACCGCTGGCAGATGCGCGTCCACAAGCGCCTGATCGATCTGGATGCGGATGACCGCGCCCTGCGCCAACTGATGCGCATCCAGGTCCCTGACGGCGTGAACATCGAGATCATGCTCCGCAGCTGAACCACTCGGTTCAGCTCCGACGCGATTCGATCCTTTTCCCTCTCCCCCTCACTTTGTTTGGCGATGCCTTCGGCTCGCCCTTGGGTTGTTTCCCGGTTGGTTGATTCGGTTCAGCCGAGGCTCAGCACCGGCAATGCGTCGGCGTCGCCGCGCAGCGGGAAGCCTTGGCTGAGCGTGCCGATGGCGCCGCCGGTGGGGCCGTCGTCGGGGGCGTACGAGTCGAAGAGCGCGGCCCATGGCCGGCCTTCCATGTCGATGACGATGTCGATGAAGTCGCCCACACCACTGCAGCGGTTGTCGTCGTCGCAGGGCCCCATGGCAATGGGGTCGGCGTCGGCGTGCAGGGCCGCACTTGCCAGG
>JBFKTF010000187.1:0-3459 GCA_041636435.1 Thermoplasmatota archaeon | reverse complement strand
CGACGCACCACCTCGTCGGCATCCGCGTCCGGGGCGAGCACCACGTCCACGTCCTTGCCGGCCTGCTGCACGGTCTCGACCCCCCGGATGCAGGCCGCGAACGCCGCGACATCGGGCCACTGCAAATGGGGCGCAATCGGCACGCTGCGCCCGGCGACGAGGAACGCCACGCCACGCCATCGCACCCACGGTGCTTCCATCTGCCGGTGCGACATGGCTATGTGGGGACCTCGTGTCGAGCGCACCATGCGAGGCTGGCTGGTCCTGCCCTTGATGTTCGTCGCCCTAGCGGGCTGCCTGGATGCCGATGTGCCGGAGACCACTGACCCTGGCAACGAGCCGCCGTCCTGTGAACCGACGCCCTTCGAAGACCCCGGCATTCGCTTCGCCAACCTCACCGACGACGTCATCGCCGCCGTGGCGGACCGTGCCGAGAACCAGTGGGACTTCGCCAAGAGCAACGTCCGCAGCTGCAGCCTCGCCGCCATCGGTCACCACGACCTGCGCGAAGGCAACCCCCACAAGTACCTGGGCGAGATTGACTTCCGCGGCGATCTGGATCTGGGTGCCGTGGCCGTCCTGGGCAACGGCGAGACGCCGATGATCTACATCCTGGACATCAGCAACCGCACCAGCCCCGACGTCATCAGCACCATCGCACAAGATGGCACCTACATCGTCGACGTCAAGCTCGGCGACAATGGCGACTACCTGTTCGCCGCCAGCCAAACCGTCCCCGGTCCCGGCGAGGGCTTCGGCCTGACGGATTTGGAGCCCACGGCGCCCACCGGCTTCACCGTGTACGACA
This sequence comes from Thermoplasmatota archaeon, assembly GCA_041636435.1. GTDB lineage: Archaea > Thermoplasmatota > E2 > JACPAO01 > JAHFTW01 > JBFGSX01. The sequence continues at coordinate 2,651 of JBFKTF010000187.1, read as the reverse complement.
TCCGCGACCCGGCCAACCCCACCTTCGTGACGACCATCGCCGACCCCCAAGTCGGCTGCCACATGCTCAACACCGAATACGTCGGCACGACGCTGGTCGTCGCCTGCGTCAGCCAACAGGTCCGCTTGCACGCATTCGAAGTGACTCCCGCCGGCTTGGTCTACATCACCTTCGTGGACTACTTCCCCGAAGGCGACGCCGGCGAACCCAACCCCAGCGGTGTCCCCGCCGTCGGCGACCCCACCGGTGGCCAACTCACCCAAGGCCCCCACGACATGATCATCCAACGCGACGAACTGACCGGCGACCTGCTGATGATTGTCAGCCACTGGGGTGCCGGCATGCGCATCGTCGATCTCAACGACGCCCCCCAAGCCGTCGAGCTGGGCAAGTGGATGGGCGAAGGAGCCACCCACTACGCAGGCAACGTCCACACGGCGATGATGTTCTACGCCAACGGCACCCGCTACATCATGGCCAGCCCCGAATACACCAGCGGGGGCAACGTCCCCAGCCTGTGGCTATTGGACGCCACCGACCTCAGCAACCCCGTCCTGGTCGGCGAATGGTTCCACCCCGGCGAACACACCAGCGAAGGCCTGTACCTCACCACCCACCAATGGCAGGTCGCCCCCGTCGGCCCCGACGTCGCCTTGGAGGACGTCAAGGTCTACCTCACCTACAACAAGGGCGGCATCTGGGTGCTGGGCCTCGAAGAAATGCTGGCGTTCGACCACCAGGGCGCCATCAAGGGCTTCCACCTCAGCCGCGCCCCGTTGGACCCCGAAAACAGCGTCGGCAACGCCGTGCTGAGCACCTGGGACGTCAACCTCGTCGATGGCCACATTTACGGCAGCGACCGCGCAACGGGTCTCTGGGTGTTCCACTACCAAGGCGACGCCGACCACGCCGGCGACGCCCTCGGGAACCCCGCCCTGACCGGCTTCAACTAAGCTGCCGACGCGCGGCTGCAACGTCCGGTGGAGCGGATGCTCCGCCCACCCCCTACGGGGGTGTCGCCCACAGGCCCCAGCACAACGGATTTACCCGACGCGCATTTGGGCCGGCTTCACCGATGCGACTCGTCATCGTCGAATCCCCAGCCAAGGTCAAGAAGATCAAGCAGTACCTGGGGGACGGCTACGACGTCGACTCCTGCGTGGGCCACATCCGCGATCTGCCCGGAAACAAGTCGGAGATCCCCGCCGCCATCAAGGACAAGCCTTGGGCGGACTACGGCATCGATATTGAGAACGGCTTCAAGCCGTACTACGTGACCATCCGTGGCAAAGGGAAGGTCATCACCCAACTCAAGAAGAAGCTCAAGGACGCCGACGCGCTCTACCTGGCAACGGATGAGGACCGCGAAGGAGAGAGCATCAGTTGGCACTTGGTGGAGGCCCTCAACCCGAAGGTCCCCGTCAAGCGCATGGTGTTCAACGAGATCACCAAGAAGGCCGTCCAAGAAGCGGTCGACAATCCGCGCGACATGGACTTGGACTTGGTCCAGGCCCAAGAAACGCGCCGCATCCTCGACCGCCTGTACGGCTACGCCCTCAGCCCCCTGCTATGGAAGAAGGTCGGAGGCAACCTGAGTGCCGGCCGCGTGCAATCGGTCGCCGTGCGCTTGGTCGTGATGCGCGAGCGGGAACGCATGGCCTTCACCTCCGCAGGCTACTGGGACCTCACCGCCCACCTCGACAACGGCGGCGCATTCGACGCCCGCCTCACCCACGTCGAAGGCAAGCGCATCGCCGGCGGCAAGGACTTCGGCGACGACGGCAAGCTGCTCCCCGGCAAGGACGTCATCGTCCTGGACGAGCAGGCCGCGGGCGCCTTGGCTGGCCGCTGCCGCGACGCCACCTGGAACGTCACCGATGTCGACCAGACCGAGAAGCAGTCCCGCCCGAAGCCGCCATTCATCACCAGCACCCTCCAACAGGATGCCAACAACCGCCTCAACATGAGCGCCCGCGACACCATGCGCGTCGCCCAGCGCCTCTACGAGAACGGGTTCATCACGTACATGCGTACGGACAGCGTGGCCTTGTCCGACGAAGCCATCCGTGGTGCCCGCACCGCCATCGAGCAGAGTTTCGGCAAGGAATACGTCCCCGCCGACCCCCGTTTCTACAAGGGCAAGAAGGACAGCGCCGCCCAGGAAGCCCACGAAGCCATCCGCCCCGCGGGTGAAGAGTTCGTCCACCCGGACAAGTCCGGCCTCGATGGGCAAGAAAAGAAGCTCTACCGCCTCATCTGGCAACGCACCCTGGCGTGCCAAATGGAGAACGAGCGCTACACGCAGACCACCGCCGACATCGAGGCCGCCGAGGCGCGCTTCCGTGCCAGCGGCAAGGTCGTCACCTTCCCCGGCTACCGCGCAGCATACGGTGGTCGCAGCGACGACGAATCGGAACTGCCTCCCATCAGCGTCGGTGACGCCCCGACGTGCCAGCAAGTGGACGTCGATGGCCACGAGACCAAGCCCCCGGCCCGCTTCACGGAAGCCAGCCTGGTGCAGGCACTCGAGGCCGAGGCCATCGGCCGGCCCTCGACATACGCAAGCATCCTGGACACCATCCAGAACCGTGGCTACGTCGCCAAGAAGGGCAAGGCCCTGGTGCCCAGCTTCACCGGCTTCGCCGTGGTTG
>JBFKTF010000186.1:0-3542 GCA_041636435.1 Thermoplasmatota archaeon | reverse complement strand
TCGGGGCCCTGGTCTGGTTTTGGGGCGCGTCGGAACCTGATGGATTGGGTTGGGTGTGGTCTTTCGGTTGCGAATCGGTGCTGAGGCATCCGCTAAGCAACGCGACGGTGAGCAAAATACACCACGCTTTCCCCATGCGCGGCAGTCCCATACCTTGATCGGTATTTGGCGAGTTTGTAGTTAGATCGGTTACGCGCCTGTAGGCTTATGACCGGATCGAGGAGATACCGCCAGTCGTGTGTGTTGTCCAGGTGCGGGTGTGCTTGGCGCTGGCCTTCCTCGTGACACCGGTCGCCGTGGCGGCGCCGTTAGACTTCGAGGTTGAGGCTATCGCCTGGCATGCGTTTGGCGACCTCGACTTCCAAGTCGAGGTGCAAGCCCTGGTGCGCGATTGGAGCCTCTCTGGGGCCCCGGACGTAGTGCGCGTTGACGGCGAATTTACAGCGCACCTGTATGAGGTCCGCAGGTTGGAACAGGCCGGCTTGAACGGCACGTCACCCGTCGTGGTGCCCGTCAGCGAAAACCGAATCGATACTTGGAGGGGACGCTCGGTCGAAGTTACCGACTTCGGCGTGCGGGGTGCGGCGCGCTGGCTCGCGCCCGGGCCTCACGGCTCAGAGCTGTCGGTGACGTCGAACAATCTGTCGCTTTCGCAGGCGCCCAACATCGAAGCGTTGGCAGCGGACGACGTGCGGGGGCCATGGCACGCGACATTTGACCGCCCAGCTTGGCCGGAGTCTGACGTGGCCATTCTGGACGGCGATCTTCCTACACACGCAAATCTGCCCGGACTGCTGTACGTTTATGATGCAACAATCATTTGGGGTGGCGGCCAGCTGAGGGTCGGCCCTGAACCCCAGTCCATGCCGCTCACGGACGGGCCTCTCAACGTCCATCGGTTTGCCGTGCTTCACTTCCACGATGCGACGGTCCACGAGGCGCACTCTTTGGCGTGGATGGCCAGTGCGCTTGCGGGGCGGGTGAATGGAACCTCGGTCTGGTACGATCCAGATGGCCCACTTGTTGTCAATGGAACAACGCATCCCGAAGGTCGGTCCGTCATGAAGGCCGAGGGCACTGTTGACACGCTCGCAACGGTTTCCACTGATGGGGTAAACTGGAAGGCAACCGGAAATGCATCCTACGTCGAGATAGATGGGGTGGCAGTGGCGGGCTGGAAGCTATCCATTGGTTGGCAGACGATTGCCGCGGGGGCCTCCATCGTTGCGCTGGCGGCAGCGCTCGTTTCGGCCCTAAAGCAAGTTGGTGGGGTCGCGCTTGGCAGAAACCGCCCCAGCTACCTGGACCCAATGGGGCACACTGCCAGGCGCACTATCGTCGAGCGATTGGGCACCCAGCCTGACTCTACGGTCGCAGAGTTGAGGGGTGCCCTTGGCTTGTCACGCACGGCTACAAGGTTCCATCTCGATGTGCTCGTGCGGGCGGGCGTCGTTCGACGAGGGAACGCCTCGGGGAAGGACCTGTACCGGTTAGCCGATGAGCCCAATTCTCGCCCACGAGAGTTGGCGCATGTCAGCGTGGATGGTATGCGCCGCGAGCTGATTGCTTGCCTCGTCGATGAAGTGGACGGGCTGCGCGCGTGTGATTTGCGGAGGGCTTGGCCGGGTAAGGCGCCGGGGCCTAGTTTGCTCGCGTATCACCTCAAACAATTGCACGAGGCCGGAATTCTCAAGCGCCGTCAGCAAGGGCGAGCGGCGTTTTGGAGCCTAGGCGATCCAAATTTCGCGGTTGAGCTAGGGCTCAAGCCGAATCCGGCCAGCGTGCAGCAGACGTTTGGCGGCATGGAGACTGTACACTGGGGCAAATCGACCACCGCTGGCCAAGAGGCGGCGGTTGCGGTAGACGGAGTATAGGCTGGCCCCAGACGCGGGCGGGCCGGCTCGTCCGCGCGCTTGGGGCATTGACGATCGTAGTTCGCGACGAGCATGGCTGGGTTGGAGCGGGTCCCTGCCACTAGCACGTTCGGGCCAGATACCGCCGGCAAAGAATTTCGTCCTCCATCACGAATGCCTTCGGCTCGACCGCCTGCACAACGTTGACCCTCGGGGCGGGATGGAGATTTTGCGGATCGCAAGGGGAAGAGGTGGGAAAAGATTCGCTGCGTCGTATATATGCCCTAGAACAGCTTCGTGTAGTTGGCAATGGGCTTGGTGCCGCAGGTGGATGCAATGTTCACTTGGCAGTCCCCGTTGTGGTAGCAATCGGAAGCGATGTTGATCTCGCAGGAGCCGCTGCACGAAGAGCCGGGGCCGTTGACCTGGCAGCTTCCACCGTCGCAGCTGGAGGCGATGTTGTAGTTGCAGTCACCTTCACTCACCGGACTGTCGCTGTCCGAATCGGCGGCGACACCCGGCATGATGAAGGTGGCGACAAGCAGGCTTAGGCAGATTCCAATTGTGTTGTTTTTCATGTTTTCACCGTCTGCGGTGGCAGACAGCATCGGGATCTGTATGGGTTGCATGGAGCTATTGGCTGGAGGCGGCAGGAAACCCGACACGTTTGTCCAAGTGCAGGTGGCAAAGGCTCCGTCCCGTCTTGACCGGGCCCAGATGCTGGGCGATGAGGTTGCGAGGTGAACACGGCGAGGGTGCATCAGCCCAGACCCCTTAATTGGGTCGTGGAGGTGGTGGCGCCGTGCGACGCTACCGCATGCAGGACAATGCCGCGGCTGCCGCCCAGGCCGCCTTCTACTCGACGAGGCTACTCGAAGAACACGATTGCACGGTCAAGATTGTCAACGTCGAAGACGATCCGGCGTACCGCGCCAAGGACGTGGACCTGCTGTGGTTTCGGGACGACCGTGATGACCCGGTGGAGGTCGAGGTGAAAGGCGATTTGCAGGCGCACGCCACAGCAAACTATGCGTTTGAAACAGCCAGCGCCGCCGAATATAGCACCAAGGGTTGTTTCATGTATACAACGGCCGCGTATGTTCATTACTGGGTCATGGGCAAACGGGAATGCCATGTATTGCCGATGCCGGCAGTTCGGGATTGGTTCAAGGCCAACCTTGCGCGGTTCGGGCCAGAGCGCGCGTGTCAGACGCCATCACGAGCCGGGGGTTACTACACAACCAAGTTTCACCTCGTGCCGATTCGTGAGGTATTGCTAGCTGACGTTGGGGCACGCATTAGGCCCTGCGAGAACCGAGCCTGGGCTTCGGCTGGTCCTGCGCCTGACATTGCTTTGCGGGCCTAAGCGTCCGGCTTGTAGACGCCAACCGTCCGGCACATACGGCACCAAGACTGTGGGATGGTCTTGCCATTAGTGACCCGCTCCCCGAACCATTCCATGAGCTCGCCGGCCGTCTTGCACCGCGGACAAGCGGAGGTAGTCCATTCCGTGATTCTCCCCAGCCCGCTTGTTAGATCATGGAGCAGGCTGGAAGTGTTCTCGAAGATGGGGTGTTCCTCGAAGTCCAACGTCGCTTCCTTGGGGTCGAGGCCCATATCCTGAAGTGCGAATCGTCGAAGCAGGGCTTCAGTTTCATGGATCGCGCGTTCTAGGTTTCGTTCGTCCTT
>JBFKTF010000185.1:0-3567 GCA_041636435.1 Thermoplasmatota archaeon | reverse complement strand
GTCGTCACCTACAACAAGCTCCTCAAGGACGGGCAAGCCCACGCCAAGAGCCACGAGGGGGCCTTTGAGAAGATGAAGGCCGCCGTGAAGCCCAACGACTTGGCCAGCCTCGTCTACACCAGTGGCACCACGGGCGACCCGAAGGGCGTCGTGTTGACGCACAACAACTTTGCCAGCAACGTCAAGAGCGCCCAGAAGGCCGTGGAGATTACCACCGAGGACACGTTCCTCAGCTTCCTGCCCCTGAGCCACGTCTTTGAGCGCACCGGCGGCCACTTCACCGCCTACTCGTCCGGCGCCCACGTCTACTTCGCCCGCAGCATCGACACCCTCACCGACGACATGCAGGTTGCCAAGCCGACCCTGATGATGTCCGTGCCGCGCCTGTACGAGAAAATCTACAGCCGCATCCAGGACAGCATCGCCCAATCGAGCTTCATCAAGAAGAGCATCTTCAACTGGGCCATCAACCAAGGCATGGCGGCCAACGTCTACCGCCAACGCAACGAGCCCTTGCCCAAGTCCTTGCAGAAGAAGGTCGACCGCGCCGACAAGCTGGTCTTTGGCAAGCTCAAGGCCCGCGTCGGTGGCCGCTTGCGCTACTTCGTCAGTGGCGGCGCTGCGCTGTCCAAGCAGATTGAGGAGTTCTTCTGGGCCGCCGGCATCCAGATTCTGCAGGGCTACGGTCTGACGGAGACCAGCCCCGTCACCAACGTCAACCGCCCCGGCCACATTCGCTTCGGCTCCGTCGGCTTGGCCATCGACGACACCGAAATCAAGATCGACACGAGCCAATGGCAATCGATGCGCGACGACGTCACGGAAGGCGAAATCTGCGTCAAGGGCCCGCAAGTGATGCAGGGCTACTACAACAACAAGAAGGCCACCAACGAGGTCTTCGACAAGGACGGCTTCTTCCACACCGGCGACGTCGGCTACGTGGACAGCGACGGTTTCCTGTTCATCACGGACCGCATGAAGGAAATCATCGTGATGAGCAACGGCAAGAACGTCGCTCCGCAGCCCATCGAGAACGACCTGAAGCTGCAACCCCACATCGCGCAAGCGTGCCTCATTGGTGACGACCGCAAGTACATGGCCGCCCTCATCTGCCCCGACTGGGAGCAACTGGAGGCCTTCGCCCTGGCCAACGGCATCGCCCACAAGGGCGCCCAACTCGTGGCCGACCAACGCGTCGTCAGCCTCATCGAGAAGGAAGTCGAAGCGGTCAACGCCAAGCTCAGCCGCTACCAGCAAATCAAGAAGTTCTGGATCGTCGGCAACGATTGGACCGTCGAGACGGGCGAACTGACGCCGAGCCTGAAGCTCAAGCGCCGCATCATCGCCGACAAGTTCGCCAAGGAGATCGAGGGGCTCTACCCGTAAATTCGGCGGCCATGCAATGCTAGGGCCAGCGCAGCCGGGACAACCACCCAGGCAGTGGGCGTTGACTTAGACGGTGTTTTGTCCTCCGCTTGCGTGGCGCCGTTCTGGGCCAGTGGCGGGCCTGCACCAATCCATAGGCGCTCGACACCATCCGTGGTGACGATGCCTCCTTCACAGGTACCCACGACGTTCCCGATGGACAGAACGCCATCGGCGGCCGCGATGTCGGCGCAATACGCTAGGCCATAGAGTACATCGGTCGGCCAATTGAACGTGGCCATGCCGTCAGCGGGGGCTGTCACATTGGTCGACGGGCGGCTTGGGTCGTCTTGCAGCATGGCGGGGACGTCCTCGAGTTCGAATGTCAGTTGGCTGGCGGTGGTGAATCGATGGGTCGCTTGGTACGACAAGGGCTGCCCGCCAGCGTATGGCACTGCATGAATGACCCATGGCTGGTCTGCGTGTCCTGCGTAGGCATGGCCTGGCATTTCCAACGAGCCTGCGAATACGTCCGCCGATGTGGGTACCAGCCAGCCCGATGCCTGGTGAGATGTGTCAAGACCCGGCGGTTCAATGGCGACCCATACAGCGTCCGCGCCGTTCGAGTCTTCCAGGGTCAGTGCGGCCGACACGGTCGCGTCCGGTGGGATGTACGTGCGAAGAGGCGACACCGGTTGGCTCTCCCATGTGCGGCTCGTTCCCACTGGGCCTCCCACGACGCCCGCTTGCAGGTCCGGCTGCGTCGTTAGAAAGCCGAACGTGCCGCCGTCGGTTCCTTCTGAGGCGCTAGCATGGAGGAACAACGTATCATGATGCCCCGTAAGCACGGGCGTGGACGTGTAGCGAATGCCGAATGGGACGCGGCTCGTATGCCCTGATTCCACGCCCTCAGCATCCAACCAGAACCTCGCTTCATGCCCGTGCTGGTGAGCCCCCGGCGCAGCGATGAGAACGTAGAACGACGTATCAGGGTCGGCGGAGTCTGGCGCAGCCCAGTGGAATGCATCGGGGCCCTCAATGCGCAGGCGCGCCCCTTCATCGCCTGGCCATGTTGCCCTAAACACGTAGACGCCTGCTTCTCCGTTGGAATCGTAAACCTGCGGCTGAACGCTGCTCGCGTTCCACGCGCCCGTGGCGGCTGCCTCGAGCGCAACGGAAACGGCGGCGTCGTTGGGTACAACGTCAACAATCTCGGCGCTTCCGCTGCCGTCGCTTCCCGCCGCGCCAACGGACGTATCCAATGCCCAACTATGCATGCGCAGCTCTTGTAAGGCATCAGGTTGGAGGAACAGTTCTTTGGGAAGCTCGATGCGGATTCGGTTCGGTTCGTCGCCCGGTGCAACGGGTCGATTATCGCCTCCATCGCGAAACACATTCTGGCCGTCGCGTGCAACCGTCAACAGGTTGCCGGATGGGTTCATTGCGATGACGTAGTCGTGGCCAGATGCCGTGAATTCAATCTCAAAGAAATGCCTCGCTCCGGTTCGCTCCGGGGGGCCGGCCACTTCCCGCGTGAAGATTAGGCGATCAATGCCCTCTTCGATGGTCAGAGATACGACGTCGGCTTGTGGTTCTCCCTGGACCGGCGCCGGGCTGGGCTGCCCTGCCACAACCAGCACTTGATCACCGGTGGGGTCCGTCAGAATCAGGGCCTGGCTTGCGCTGGACAGGAGGATAAGGGTTCCTAGGGTGGCGACTAGATACCGGGGGGAACCGCACATAGAGGTGAGCAGGCAATCGGGGCCCCAACCCATTCAACGGCGTAGGTGCCGCCCACGCCGCCGACGACGTGGATTTCTATGCAAGCAGAATCGGATGGGCCCAACTCCGCGTGGGTCCACACGTTGAATCCGTTGATTTTGATGCTCGGCGAGTTTGAGACCAACGTGAAGTGAAGCCACCACGAGGTCGTTCCGGGCTCCACCGTAAAGAAGTGGCTTTCTCCTGCAGAGATCGTGCCGGTGTGGGCAAAGGCGGGTAGCTGATATGCAGCATCCGGCGAGTCACAACTGCTTGGGCCCGAATCGGCCGTCGCTGGGGTAGAGGTTGCCAAGGCCAGCATGAGTGCTGCCAAGGAAACGCTCGTCGCACGCATGCTCGACAATCGGCCTTTGGCTACATGGTCGTTTGCGCAGCTGGCTGGGTCTCCGTTTTTGAACAGGGCCTCCGTCGCGCCGCCGT
>JBFKTF010000184.1:0-3582 GCA_041636435.1 Thermoplasmatota archaeon | reverse complement strand
GCCCGGCCCAGCCCAAGCCGGCTCCCGCCCGCCCCGCTGCAGCCAAGCCGGCCCAACCCGCCAAGCCGGCGCAACCAGCGCAACCGACCCCCGCGGATTCCAACCAGACCATTTCTGGTGGCAAGCTCGTGGAAGGCAAGTCCAAGGAGATTCCCCTGGACCCGGCCGTGGATGGCCTCATCCAGGGCGAGAAGCCCACACAGACTCCACCCCAGGCCATTGATGTGCCGCCGGCCGATATTCCGCGCCCGGTGAAGGTCATCAAGAAGGCCGCACCCTCGGGCCCCGATCCGGAGACCCAGAAGCGCCTCGAGGAATTGGAGAAGCGCTTGGCGGGCTTGAAGGACGTCAAGGATCTCTCCGAGGTCTTGTCGGTGAAGTACAACCCGTTCCTGGACATCGACGAGGACCCCGTCTTCGAGGGCAAGTACAGCGCCGGCGACTTGGTCCAAGCCCAGAAGCGCGGCCCCAAGAAGCCCCTCTGGGCCCAGTCGGGGTACGTGGAAAACTGGCAAGACGACCTGCCCCCGCCCGTGGGTCAAGCAGCCCAGCCACAGCAAGCGGCCCCGCAGGCACCGCAGGCCCCTCCGCAAGCTCCGCAACCAGCGGCTCAGCAACAATACACGCCGGCCATGCAGTACCCGCAGCCCTCCATCCAGATCTTCAACGGATCCGACGACCGTCGCCGCGAGGAACGCGACGAGCCCCGACCCAAGAAGGGCCCCGCGTTCGAGGACCAGCCGGAGCGTACCGTGAGCCGCGACGAGGCCGCCGAACGCCGCAAGGCCGCCATGGACGCGGAGCCGGTCATTTACAAGCAGAAGAAGGCGGCCAATCCCCGCGAGTCCTTCCTCGCGATGCACTGGTTCACGTACCTCTCCGAAGGCACGAGCCCCAGCATCATCTTCCTCTACCTTGACTACTACAAGTACGTCGGCTGGATTGACGACGAGACCCACGACTGGCTCTCCAAGCTCGCCGAGGGCGTGGCCAGCCGCAAGCAGGGCGCCTCGTGGGAGGACTTTGGGCTCGATGTCAACAAGTTGGCCGGCAACCACATGCGCAACTTGCGCTTCATCGACAAGCTCCTGGGCACGACGCTCCAGCACGGTGAAGCGGACTACTTGCGCCAGACCGTCGACATGTTGCTGATGGAGGACTGATGGGGCTAAGTCATGCAGCGGCCGGCGCGGTGATTTTCTTCGCCGCGGCACTCGCCGGATTCCAAGTTAGTGGTGACGCCTTCGATGCCCAATCCGACGCTTCCGAGGCATGGGCGGAGTACCACGCGCACCAGCAATTGCGCGAAGAATCGGCGTACTCGTTCGTGTCGTTCAGTCCCCCCGGCGGCGGTGCCTCGACGCGCACCGTCACGCTGCTCAACTCGGGCTCGCAGCCCATTGATGGCAACCTCGTGGACTTGTTGCCCGACGGCGTGCACGTGACCATCACATCCCGCTCCGTGGCGGGTGGCTACGTGGATGCCTGGATGCCGGGTGAGGAGCTTGCATTGCAATACACGGGCACCAAGCCCGCGTTGCTGACCATCGTGGATGGCCTTGGCGAGAAGCTGGTGGTGAGCGTCTAATGGCGGGAGGACCCGCGGCGGAGACCATCATGTTCGTGGCCGCCATCCTGGCGGCAGGCCTGGTGGCTGGCAGCCTCAGCACGGTGGCGGGTGAATTGAGCCAAGGCATGCAGGCCCGGGGCGATGCGTTGCATGACGAATTGGCTGGTCGTTTCGTCATCGCCAACGACCCCGGCAACGTCCCCCAGCAGCCGTTCACGGCATACGTCAAGAACACGGGCTCCGTGGACTTGGTGGCGAGCCAGTTTGTGCTGATCGTCGACGGCCAAGCCGCAGGCTTTGTGTTCACGAACGTGACCGGGACGCCCGTGGAGGTGGTGCAGCCCGGCGAATTGATGTCGATTCAGACCAACAAGTGGTGGAACCTTGCGGCGGGCAGCCACACCATGACCATCATCGCCGGCAACGGCCACAAGGAGAGCCTTCAGTTCACGGTGTGATCATGGTCTTCAGTTTCCAAATCGAGGACGACGATCTATGCGAGCGCCTGGGTGGCGGGCTGCCCGAGGGCAGTTTGGTCATCATCCAGGGTCCGAATGGCACCGGCAAGTCCGTCATCAGCCAGCGTCTCGTGGAGGGCTTGCTGCAGAAGGAACACAACGTCACGTACGTCTCGACGGAATTGACCACGAAGGGCTTCTTTGCCCAGATGGACAGCCTAGGCTACAAGTCCCTGCACGAAGCGATCCCCGAGGAGCGTCTGGTGTTCTTGCCCACGCATCCTTCCATTGGTGCCCGCGCGCCGCGCGGTGAGCGCCTGGAGCGGCTCGTGAAGGCGCGTCGCATGTACGAGAAGGATGTCATCGTGATCGATGCGTTCAGCAAGTTCCTGCGCGACCACACCCGGGACCGTGACGACGACTCGGGTGCCATGGACGAGGTCGAAGCGGTGCTGCATCTCTTCAAGCGCCTCACGGGCACCGGCCGCACGGTGCTGCTGACATTGGATCCCCAAGAGTCCGATGCCCGTTCGCAGGAGCCGTTCATCGAATCGGCCGACGTCTTGTTGACATTGGAGAAGCAGATCATTGGCAACTCGGGTGTGCGGCGCATCGTCGTGGAACGCATGAGCCGTGCGGCGAACCGGTACAACGAGGTGATTGGCTACCGGGTCGAGCCTGGCGTCGGCATCGTGATTGAGATCAAGGCGGTGGTCGGATGACCGCCCCCCATGTCCACGCGTACGTCGCGAAGCTGGTCTCGGAAGGCAAGCCGGAACCCCCCATCCTGGAGGAGATTGACCGCTCCGCCAAGGACCAGAAGCCGTTCAACGTCATTTATCGAGTCACGGAGCTCCTGTACATCCACATCCACGCGACGCCGACGTTCACGCGCTACACGCCCATCGAGCCCCCGATGGACGAGCGCACCACGAAGCACGTCGATGCCGTGATGGATTCTGTCTTCAAGCGCATCCCGGACGAGAACGTTCCCCAAGACAAGGAAGCGTACGCGCAGATGTTGGACGACTTCATCGCCCTGCACGAGAAGCGCAAGGCCATTCCGGGCGACATCAAACCCGCCGTGCGCTACTATGTGCACCGGGAACTGTTGGGCGCCAAGCGCATGGAGCCCATCATCGCCGATCCTTGGATTGAGGACATCAACGCCTTGGGGACGACGCCGATTTGGGTGGTGCACAAGATCTTCGGGCCTTGCCGCAGCGACATCGTGTTCGAGACCACGGATGTTCTGGATGACTTCTTGGTGCAGTTGGCCGAGGGCATGGGCCGCCCCGTGAGCGCGGCCCGCCCCATCGTGGACGGCGCCTTGCCCGATGGCAGCCGCATCAACATCATCTTCGGGGAATCCGTGAGCAAGGGCGGCAGCAGCTTCACGATCCGCAAGTTCTCGGACGTGCCCTTGCCCGTGACGCAACTCATTGCTTGGGGCACGCTGGATTCCCGCGTGGGGGCGTACTTGTGGCTCTGCATGGAGCACGGCATGTCCATCTTCGTGGCCGGCGAGACGGCCAGTGGCAAGACCACGACGCT
>JBFKTF010000183.1:0-3613 GCA_041636435.1 Thermoplasmatota archaeon | reverse complement strand
GCCGGCGGCTGCCAACACGTGGCCCTGTTTGTCACCATGAAGGCCAACGACGCCGAACGTCGGCAAATCCTCGACGCGTTTCCAGACGCGGTGTTTGCGGACGACGGGCACCGTGGCGACGGCTGCGACGCCATGCTGAGCCTGTGGCCCCGCCGCGAGTTGCAACGGCATGGCCTGCAGTGGGCGGACTTGGGGGACGTGCGGAGGCTCAAGGTCATCACCGCCGGCGTCAACCACATCGGCTGGAGCGACGTACCCGAGCACGTGACCGTCTGCAGCACCCCGGCCGCCACGGGGCACCTCATTGCCGAATACGTTCTGGGTGCCGTCATCGCATGGGCGCGAGACTTCCAACAAAGCACCCACGACATCCGCGCCGGCCGCTTCCACGTGGGCCAACCCGCGCGGGCCGTCTCCGAGCTCCGCATCGGCCTCATCGGATACGGCGGCCTGGGGCAAGAAGCGGCTCGCCTGCTCCTGCAACGCGGCGCCACCGTGCGTGCCGTCAGCCGCAGCGGCCGAGGCGACGACCAAGACGTCCAAGTCGACACCATGGAGGCCCTGCCCGACATGGCGGCCTGGTGCGATGTTCTGGTGGTGGCGGTTCCCTTGACCCGCGACACCGTCGGCCTCGTCGACGCCCCGCTGCTGGAGGCCATGGGCGACGGGCTGCTGGTCAACATCGCCCGCGGCTTGGTGGTGGACGAGCACGCACTGCATGCCTGGTTGCAGCACGACCATCGCTTTGCCCACCTCGACGTCTGGTGGCAGTACCCCTCCGAAGGCCACCCCTTCACGGCGCCATTCCACGCATTGGACAACGTCACCATGACGCCGCACAACGCGCCCAACGTGGACGGATTCCGCCACGTCATGTTGGCCCGCGCCTTGCAGGATTTGGCCGCACCAGAGCCCCTGCACGTGGAAGATCCCCAGGCCTACGCCATGGAATCCCCAGGAGACGGGCGATAGCAACGTTCAACCCCACCCGCGATGTCGCCAATGCGTGGTCACCGTGGAAGACGCCACGCTGGGGGGCCTTGGTGCAGTGGCATCGATCCTCTACGTGGTCGTCGCCGCGATGCAGGCGAAGCGCCCCGTCAGCGCGGCAGCCAGGCCCGCATTGTATGGCTTCGTCTTTTGGTGGTCCGGACTCGCCCTCTTGGGCATCTATGGACTCGTGACGCGCTTCGTGGCCGACCCGCTCGAGTATGGCCTCACCGGCTACCGGGCGATTCTGTATCCGCTCGTCGTCATCGTGCTCGGCATGTGCGCTGGCCTCGTCTACTACCTCCTGTTTCTCTACACCGGCAACCGCAAGGTGCTGTGGGTCTCCGTTGGGTTCTTCGCGGTGTGGTTCGCGTTGTGGCTCTTCAGCATCGAAGCATTCACGCCCATGGTGGGCGACGACCCCTCCACGAGCCAACCCGGCCCCGAATTCTACACCGCCGAGACGCCGCCCGTGCTGTTGAGTGCCGTCGTCGGCCTCGGCCTCATCCTGCCCCTTCTAGGCTCCGCCATCGCCTACGCGTTGCTGTACTTCCGCAGCGACGACGCGACCGCCAAGTATCGCATCGCGATGGTCAGCGGCGGCTTCGTGCTGTGGTTCCTGTATTCGGCCCTCGGCTCGGTGACGCGCATTGCCACGGGCGATGCCGAGCAAGGCTTCATGCAACAGCTGTTGGGCCAACTCTTTGGTTTGGTTGCGGCCACCCTGACGCTGCTTGCCTACAAGCCCCCGGCGTTCGTGCGCGCCAAAGGCATCCGCAGCCTGCGCGACGACTGAGGCCTAGGCCATCGGCTTGGCGACGGCCTTGCCGCCTTCCATGACGAGCTTCACGGTGCCCGCGGGCGGTGCCTGGCGCAGCGGCTTGCCGACCAAGTTGATCGGGTTGCCGTCCAAATCGCCGTAGATGAAGAAGTAGCCCACGTCGCTGGCGTGGGGCTCGCGGATGCACTTCCAGCCCGCGGCCTCCAAGTGCTCCCGCAGGGGGTCGGCGTCGCCGCTGATGCTGAAGCCAATGGCGGTGTCCAGCATGCTGGTGGGGCGCTCGTCCCAGCGGTGCAGCACCAACTGCATGCCATCGGCGTGTTCCAGCACGGTCATGTCGCCTGCTTCGCGCACGACCTGGAAGCCCAGCGCCTCGTAGAGAGGCACGTTCGCATCGACGTCCTGGACGTAGCGGGCGATGTTGCGGAGGCTGAGGCTGATCTCGGACACGTTTTTCGACGACTCTAAAATCCTATTTGGGCGTTGCCGACGATGCGGACATATCCACGCCCAGGACGGGCTTGGCCCACCGGCTCCACCGGAACCCCCTCCCCGAACCCTTTTTGGTGAGGGGGGTTGGCCCGCCAGGTCGCCCCCGATGACGACACCCACTCCTCGCAACGCTTGGTTGGTCCTAGAAGATGGGACCTTGGTCGAAGGAGAGGCGTTTGGCGCGCCTGGTACTTCCTATGGTGAACTCGTGTTCAACACGGGCATGACCGGATACCAGGAGAGCCTCACCGACCCCTCCTACAACGGACAGGTCCTGATGTTCACCTACCCCATGGTGGGCAACTACGGCGTCAACGAGGAGGACTGGGAGAGCGACAAGATCTGGGTCCGCGGCGTCGTCGTGCGCGAATGGTGCCGCGAACCAGACCACCGCGGCTCCACCAAGACCCTCCACGACTGGCTCCTGGAGCAGGGCATCGTCGGCATCAGCGGCATCGACACCCGCGCCTTGACGCTCAAGACCCGCGCCAAGGGCTGCCTCCGCTGCTTCATCACCACCGAGGAATCGGAAATCGCCGACCTGCAAGCCAAGATCGCCGACATGCCCAGCGTCGAAGTCGACAACCTGGCCGGCGAAGCCAGCGTCCCCGAAGTGCGCCGCATCGGCAAAGGCGACGGCAGCCTCGTCGATGGCACCCCCTTCGACGCCGACGCCCCCACCGTGGCCGTCATCGACACCGGCATCAAGCGCAACATCATGCGCAACCTGCAACGCCGCTTCAACCTCATCTGGTGCCCCTGGGACGTCGACGCCCAAACCATCCATGAGGCCAACCCCGACGGCGTCTTCCTCGCCAACGGCCCCGGCGACCCCGGACACCCCGACATCGTCGAGAAGACCGTCGCCACCATCCGCGAGGTCTCCGAAAAGTACCCCACCTTCGGCATCTGCTACGGCAACCAACTCATCGCCCGCGCCTGGGGCGGTGGCACCCGCAAGATGAAATTCGGCCACCGCGGCGCCAACATCCCCGTCCGGGAAGTCGGCACCAACCTCGTCCGCATCACGAGCCAGAACCATGGCTTCGCCGTCGACGCCGAGAGCATCGAAGGCACCGAACTGAAGGTCTGGGAGACCTGCCCCAACGACGGCACCGTCGAGGGCCTCATGCACCAAAAGCTCCCCATCTTCACCACCCAATACCACCCCGAAGCCGCACCCGGCCCATGGGACTCCGGGCGCCTCTTCGACGCCTTCGCCGAACTGATTGGCGACGTGCAAGCCGGACGCTTCCAACCCGGCGGCTTCCCCCGCCTGCACGGCCGCGACGCGGCGCCGTTTCCTGAAGATCAGCTTGGGAAGCCGGCCATCAGCGCCACGCACTGATT
>JBFKTF010000182.1:0-3614 GCA_041636435.1 Thermoplasmatota archaeon | reverse complement strand
TTCGGCGGTGTCGTCCCCGATCATGTCGGTGTCGATGTAGCCGGGGCACACGGCGTTGACGCGCACGTCGGGAGCCAATTCCAGGGCCTGTGCCTTGGTCAAACCCAACAGCGCCGCCTTCGCGGCCGCATAGGCTGCCCCGTGGCTCGTGCCGCGACTGGCCACGATGCTGCTGACGTGGACGATGATGCCGTGGTGCCCTCGCAGGGGCTCCTCCAGTTCCCGGCTCATCAACGCGGGCGCGTCCAGATTGATGGCCAGGTTGCGGCGCCAGCGAATGGGTTCCATGCTCGCCATGCCGATGCGGTCGTAGATGCCGGCGTTGGCCACAAACACGTCGATGTCGTCGCACCGGTCCCGCGCTTCGGCCGCCACCGCGATGGCGGTCTCGTTCTCGGCCAGGTCTCCTTGAATCAGGATTGCCTCTTGCCCATGGTCGGCCACGGAAGCGGCGGTCGCCTTGGCGCCCATCTCGTCTTGGTGGTAGTGGATGATCACATCGCGGCCGTCGCGGGCGAGGCGGCGGGCGATGGCGGCGCCAATGCCTCGGGAGGCACCGGTGACGAGGGCGGCGGGCACGTTGCTTCCACCGTGGGCCTGCTTCTTGGTGCCTCCGGCCCATATCACCTGGTTTTGACTTCCCAACACCCACTTATAGGGGGGTTTGGTGGGCGGCGCCGTGGCCCTCCCGGCGTGCTTCCACCTCGCGGACGACGTGTTCCCACGCGTGCGTGGCGAAGCCGCCCGCCGCCTCCTGGCCCAAGGCATGAGCCAGAACGCCGTCGCCAAGCGACTCGGCGTCAGCCAAGCCATGGTCAGCAAATACGCGGGCCGACCCTCTGAGGATGACGCCTTGGTGCTGCGACTCGTCGAGGACGTTGTCGACGACGCCCCACACGACGCGGGCCCCGGCCCCTGGTGCCGGCTGTTGTCGTCCCAACACGAACCCGGCCACGAAGCAGCCCTGGACGATCTTCTGGCCGCCGAGCAGCGCCTCCTGCAACACGGCCATGGTCGCTTGGCGCCTCAAGTCGGCATCAACATCGCCCGCGCGCTGCCCGACGCCACGGCGCCCGAGCACGTCTTGGCCTACCCCGCCCGCATCGTGGCCGCCGGCGATCGTCTGGTGCGTCCTGTCCCCCCGGCGCCAGGCGCCAGCCACCACCTCGCCCGCTGCCTGCTCGCCCTGCGGCGCCAAGATCCCTCGGTTGCGGCCATCTGCAACATCCGCGACGACCCCAGCATGGCCGTCGACGCCACCATGGGCGCAGGCGACCGCGTCGAGGCGTTCCAAGCGGCCATCCATGCCCGACCCGACGCCCGCATCGTGCGTGACCCCGGCGCCATGGGCATCGAACCCTGCATCTACGTCGCGGGCCCCAGCGCCCGCCACATCATCGACACCATCCTCCAACACAAGGTGAACCAATGAACAAGACCCTGGCCATCTGCCTGCTGACCCTCCTGCCCTTGGCAGGATGCATCGACACCGGCGACCTGCACGACGACTGCTGGAAGGACGCCACGCCCCGCACCGGAGACCCCGTCCCCGACGCCGCCGCCATCGACCTGTCCGCGGGTCGCCACCTGTACCGCGACATGGGCTTCGATGGCCAGAACTGGCCCGACCTCACCGGCCACACCCTCACCATCATCGACCACGGCGCATTCGACTACGCCTTCGGGCCCGCCGCCGAGAACTTCACCGCCCTCACCGGCGCCACCGTGGAGCACATCGCCGCCGACGACGCCGGCACCGCGCTGCAACTTGCTGCCCAGGACATCGACGCCGGCGGTGGCACCTTCGACGTCATCTACGGCATCGACAACGCCCTCATGGTCAAGGCGATGGAAGCCGACATCTTCGACCCCTACACGCCCCTGCTGGCCAGCAGCGTGCACGAAGACTTCCGCTTCGTGCCCCTCGCCGACGGCGCCTGGGCTGCCACGCCCGTCGACATGGGCTACATCGCCATCAACGTCGACCCCCGCAGCAACCTCACCGTCTCGGGCCTCGACGACCTCGTCGGCCACGCCGACCAGTTCGTCACCCAGGACCCCCGCTTCAGCAGCCCCGGCCTTGGTTTCCTCATCGCCACCGTCGCCACCTACGGCGAGGACTGCTTCCTTGGCTACTGGGAGGACCTGCTCGACAACGGGGCCACCGTCACCAGCGGCTGGACCGAGGCCTACGTCGACCACTTCAGCGGCGGCTACGGCCAATGGGAAGACGGCAGCAAGAGCGACAAGGCCATCGTCAACAGCTACACCACCAGCCCCGCCTACGAGGCGTACTACGGTGGCGCCCTGAACGACGTGCTCGTGGCGCCCCAAGCGACCTTCCAGCAAATCCAGACCATGGGCATCCTGAAGGGCACCGAGAACCGCGTCGCCGCGGAAGCATGGATTGAGTTCACCCTCACCGACGCATTCCAAGACCTCGCGGCCGGCTACAACGCCATCTACCCCGTCGTCGACCCGGACCGCGAATCCGTGCAGGGAGTCTTTGCCGGCAAGGACCCCGCGCCGGGCAGCTTCCAACCCGCTGCCTACACCAGCAAGCAGCTGGGTGCTCGCCTCGACGTCTGGGTCAAGGAGTGGACGGACCTCTACGAAGTGAAGACCCTGTGAGCCGTTGGCTGCTGGCCCCGCCGGCGGCGTTCATCGCCGTCGCGTTCCTATGGCCCCTGGGCACGGTCCTCGCCGCCGCGACGGACGCCAGTGCTTGGGCCTGGGCGACGGGGCCAGTGGTCACCACGCGCATCGTGGGGGCCCTCTGGATGGCCACCCTCAGCATGTCCCTCACCCTCCTCACCTCCATCCCCCTCGCCATCCTCTACCACGTGCGCCGATTCCCCGCAACGCACCTCCACTTGGCGCTGCACGCGGCCCCGTTCGTGCTCCCCGTTTTCGTGATCGTCTTCGGCATCCAAACGGTGCTGGGCACCGACGGCTGGACGCACACTGTCTTCGGCCTCGACGCACTCCACATCGTCGGCCCCCTGGGTGCCGTGGTCATCGCCCACGCCTACTACAACCACGGCTTCGCCACGCGACTCATCCACGCCGCCCTCGAACGCCGGCCACGCCACCTGGAAGCCGCGGCCCAAGTCCTGGGTGCATCCCCGCGCGCCGCCGCGTGGCGCGTCACCGTGCCGCTGCTCTGGCCCGCCATCGCCAGCGCCGCCCTGCTGGTGTTCTTGTTCAGTTTCAGCAGCTTCGGCGTGGTCCTGTTCATGGGCGGCACCGAGGTCAAGACCCTCGAGGTGCTGCTCTACGAGAACCTGCGCGGCGCCTTCGCCCGCCCCGAACGGGCCGCCGTGCTGGGCGTCGTGCAGCTCCTGATCATGGCCGCCACGCTGCTGGCCTACCAATGGCTCATCCGCCGCCAAACGCCCACGCCGCGCCGCGCACACGAGACCCCCGCCGCCACGCCGGGCCTGCAAGCCATGGCGTGGTGTCTCGTCGGGCTCGGACTCTTGCCAGCCCTCTCCGTGTTGGTGGGGGGCTTCCAGGTCGGCGGCCAATGGAGCCTCGAGGCCTGGCGCGCCCTGCTTGATCCCGACCATGCCGCCCACTTGCCCGGCTTCGCGCTTGGACGCGCCATCGGGTTG
>JBFKTF010000181.1:0-3670 GCA_041636435.1 Thermoplasmatota archaeon | reverse complement strand
GACGAACCCCTGATGAGCGGCATCACGCCCGTGCTGGAACGGGCCAACCTGCCGTTCAACCTCAGCAGCGACGAAATGAGCCGCACCCTCATCGAAGGGGTCTACGACATCCTCGACCCCATCAGTGTCTTCGTCGACATCGACCTGCCCCTCACCGAAGGCGGTGCCGCCACCGACCCCCGCACGGCACCCAAGGTCCACTTGGGCGTCATCCTGCCCAACATCCCTGGCTGCGGCTTTGATGAAGTCACGGCCGAGGGCTACACGCTCCAAGTCGACGACTCCGGTGCTCCCCTCATCATGGCCGACGGCGTCTCCTGCCAAGTCCCCGTCGTCGCCGACGCCGGGCCTTACTGGGGCGAATCTGACGTCGAGGCCGACGCCCGCGGCAGTGGCCGCCTGGGCGAGACCCTCATCCAGAACCTGGTGCCCCACGGCTACGCCGTCGCCCAAATCAGTGTCTTTGGCAGCGGCAAGAGCAACCACTGCTTCGACATGTTCGGCCTCGCCGAGCAACTCGGTGTCCACGGCGCCGTGGAATGGCTCGGCGCCCAAGAATGGAGCAACGGCAACGTTGGCCTCATTGGCCGCAGCTACGACGGCTCCACTCCCTGGATGGCTGCCGCCCACGCCGGCCCCGACTCCGCCCTGAAGACCATCGTCCCCATCAGTGGCCTCAGCGGCCTGGGCGACCTGGTCACCTGGAACGGCGCCTCCGAAGCCCGCGTCGCCCTGTTCCAGAACGTCATCTATGGCACCTTCGGCGTCCCCAGCGACGACCCCGCCAGCGCCGTCCTGCACCGCGCCACCTGCCCCGACTGGACCACCAACACCGCTTGGGGTGCCGGCGGCTACCTCGCCGGCGGCGAATTGTTCGAAGGCGACTACTGGGAGGAACGCAATTTCCGCCCCGAAGTCTTGCAGAACTACGAAGGCAGCGTCTACATGATCCACGGCCTGCTCGACGACAACGTCGACCCCCACGCCGGCTGGCTCGCCCACCAGGACATGATTGCGAAGGGCCTGGAAACCAAGGGCCTGTACGGTCAATGGTACCACTCGTACCCCGACCGCTTCCGTGAACACGGCACCAGTGGCCCCGAAAACAGCGTCCGCTTCGACTGGGCCCAAGACCTGTTGGAATGGTTTGACCACTACCTCAAGGGCACCGGCGACAAGCCCGAACTGCACGTCGAAGTGCAGCAATTCGATGGCCGCTGGCGCATCGACGATGGCCTAGAGCCCAGCAACGCCGAATACCTTGAACTCGGCCTGGTCGGCGAATCCGGTCCCGCCGTCGTGACGGCCACCAACAGCCTGGTATGGAGCTTCGGCGTCCTCGACGAAGACAACGAAGTGCTGCTTGGCGGCCTGTCCGAAGTGCTGCTCCCGGTCACCGCCGGCGGCCCCACGAGCCAAATCTACGTCGAACTGTTCGACGCCACCACGGGCGAGGACTGGGGCCTTAGCTACGGCATCAGCCGCCTCGACCGCGCCGTGGCTGGCCCCGAAGTCCCCGGCGCCCCGGGCACCTACACCATCCCGGTGCAGTACTTCGCCGGCGCCCTTCCTGCGGGCCACGAACTCGGCATGCGCGTCAGCCACACCGGCAACGGCTACCTCCCCAGCCCCGGCGCGCCCCCGGTGACCATCGCCCTGGACGACGTGCAACTGCGCTTGAGCACCATCCCCTCCGAGGGCGCCGTGTTCTTCGACGTGCCCGTCCGCGCCGCCGAATAGGGCGACGGCCGCAGCGGGACAGTCCGGTCGCGCCCATCTGGCGCGGCCGGGCTGCCGCAACCTCCAATAAGGCAGAGCCCGGGTCGTGACGCATGCAGCGTGTGCTGGCCATCCTGGTCCTGGCCGCAGTCGTCTTGAGCGGCTGCGCCACATCCCCAGGCTCCAACGACCCAAACGCCATCGACGGCGACCCCATCCTACCGCCCGGTTCCCTGGACGAAACCGGCAAGAAGGTCATCACCCAGATTGAGGACCGCAACGGCCTCAACTTCAAGATCGACCCGGAGAACCTCGCGTACTCCTACACGCTGCTGGATGGCGCCTTCGACATCCTGCCCGCCGTTGGCTACACCATCCGCGTCGAGCAACCCCTGGGCAGCGGCCTCCCCGCCGCCGACGTCCACATGGGCATCTTCTTCCCCGACATTCCGGGCTGCGACTTCCCCGTGGGTCAATTCGGCAACGACGAAGTCATCGGCATCGCCGCGGGCGGTAGCTTCCCCGGCAGCGACGAGATGCCCGAAGAGTGCCGCGTCCCCGTGGTCGCGGACATCGGCCCCTACTGGGGCGAACCCATCCTCGGCGACGTGCACGCCGAAGAACGCGGCAGCGGCCGCCTGGGCGAATTCCTCATCGAGAACCTCGTCCCCCACGGCTACGCCATCGCCCAAGTGAGCGTCACCGGCACCGGCGACAGCACCGGCTGCATGGACCTCATGGGCCCCGTCGAACAAGCCGGTGTCCAGGGTGCCGTCCGCTTCCTCGGCGACGCCGGCTGGAGCAACGGCAACGTTGGCCTGATTGGCCGCAGCTACGACGGCAGCACTCCGTTCGAGGCCGCCATGGCCGAAGACCTGCCCCAGCTCAAGACCATCGTCCCCATCAGCGGCTTGTACGGCCAATTCGACTTGATGTGGAAGAACGGCAGCGTCGAGACCCGCGGACCCGGCGTCCTCTGGGGCCTCTACTACGCCTTCACCTACACCGGCAACGAAGGCAACGTGCCCCTGCAGGCCCGCCAGATTGCCGAGAACCTCGTCTGCGCCGAGACCCAGACCGGCGGTGCGCTCGCTGCGGCCAGCTACCTCTACGGTGGCGACCCCATCCGGCCGTACCTCGAAGAAGGCGGCTACTGGGAAGAGCGCAGCTTCAAGGCCGAGGTCTTGGAGAACTACGAAGGCAGTGTCTACTTCATCCACGGCATGCAGGACTGGAACGTCGACCCCCACATGGCGTTCCCCTTCTACGGCGAACTGCAAGCCAAGGGCCTCGACATCAAGGGCCTGTTCGGTCAATGGGGCCACCAATACCCCGACCGCGTCAGCGAACACCCCGAGAACCTGCGCTGGGACTGGGCCCAGGATCTGTTGGAATGGTTCGACCACTACCTGATGGAGACCGGCGCCAAGCCGCAACTCGTCGTGGAAATGGAAGACGACCACTACCAATGGCGCATCGAAGAGACCTGGCCCCCGGCGGACCTCGTCTGGACGAACCTGGATGTCGACAGCATGTACGCCCGCACCAACAGCCAACTCGCATGCCCCGCTGGCTGCGAGAAGCAGGTCGGCCCCGGCACCAGCGTCGTCTACGACTTGGGCACCTTCGACGAAGAGACCCGCATCGCGGGCCTTCCCCGCCTGCACCTCGACGTCACGCCGCAAGGCCCCGGCGGCCAAATCGGCGCCACGCTCATCGACGTGACGGAGAACAACCGCCGCATCGGTCACGCCATCATGGACCTGCGCTACGCCGACGGCGGCGTCGACATGACGCCCGTCGTCCCCGGCCAGACCATCACCGCCAAGATGGAATTCCTGCCCTTCGATGCCGTGGTGCCCGCTGGCCACCAAGTGCAGCTCGTCCTGACCAACACGGTCCGCGACTACCTGCCCTCCGCCACCAGCAGCCCCGTCACCGTCGAAGGCGG
>JBFKTF010000180.1:0-3786 GCA_041636435.1 Thermoplasmatota archaeon | reverse complement strand
GTGGCGGCAATCAGGGTGGCCCCAGCATTGAACGCGTACGTGACGGCGTTCAGCAAGGTCGAACTGCCGGTGGGGGCGCCCAGGCTCATGCTGATGATGTCGGCACCTTGGTCCGCGGCGTAGGTGATGCCGTTGGCGATCTGCGAGTGGCTGCCACTGCCTTGGGCGTCCAGAACGCGGACGGGCAGGATGGTGGCCTGGGCGACGCCGGCCACGCCGATGCCGTTGTTGGTCAAGCCGGCGGCCGTGCTGGCCACATGGGTGCCGTGGCCGTTGGCGTCGTTGGGGTCGTTGTCGTTGAAGATGAAGTCGTAGCCCTGGAGGTAGTTGCCAATGTCCTCGTGGGTCTTGCGCAGGCCCGTGTCGAGGACGGCCAGGACGACGCCGGTGTCGCCGAGGGTGGTGTCCCAGGCGGTCTCGATGTTCGTGTCTTTGATGCCCCATTGGCAGCAGCTGTAGTAGCCCTCGCTGGGCACGAAGCTGGCCACGAAGTCGGTGCCATCGTACTCGACGTAGGCGACGTTGGCGTCGGCGGCGACGCCGGCGTTGAAGGCGTCGAGATCCTGGACATCGACGGTGATGAACTGGATCGCCGTGTTGGTGCCCGTAATGGGGGCGCCGTGGAACAGGCCACTCATCTCACGCGGCATGTCGTGCAAGCCCACAATGTACTGGCCCGGCACCTCGATGCCGCCCACGCCCTCCTGGGCGGAGCCCATGGCGTCGTCGACGATGTCGAGTCCGCTCGATTCTTCGGAGGGGGTGGCCGAGGCGGCACCCGCCAACACTAGCAATACTACGATGCTGATTTCACGCATTCAATTACACCTGCCGTCGTGGTCGACGGCGACCGCAACGGACCCTGGCGGATTGAATAAGATATCTAGATACCTAAGAAACAGAGGGATGAAGCTTCAGACGAAGCCAAGGTGGGCTGCGGAAATCGCGGCGCCCAATCCCGCGGTTTGCCATGCACCCCCACACCCAGACCCTTGGATGTGGCGTGGCCCGTGCACACCATGGCG
The DNA here is from genome assembly GCA_041636435.1 of Thermoplasmatota archaeon. Lineage (GTDB taxonomy): Archaea > Thermoplasmatota > E2 > JACPAO01 > JAHFTW01 > JBFGSX01. The sequence goes on along the minus strand of JBFKTF010000180.1, from coordinate 2,761 downwards.
ACAAATGCCCTCAAATCCCGGCGCAGGGTCGCGCCTCCGTGGACTACGAGAACCTCCCCATCGTCAAGGACCTGGACGTCACCGGCGGCCTGGGCGACATCATGGCGCAATGGAAGGACGCCGGCGGCTTCACGGCCAAGAAGCTGGCCGTGGCCAGCGAGTTGTTGCACCGCATGGTGACCGACGAGGGCCAGAAGGTCATCCTCAGTTTCCCCGCCTGCATCTGCGCCACCGGCACCCGGGGCGTCATCAAGGACCTCTTGAAGCACAAGCTCGTGGACGCCGTCATCACGACCTGCGGCACCTTGGACCACGACTTGGCTCGGCTCTGGGAGGATTACTTTGCCGGCCGCTTCGATCTCGACGACCGCGAATTGCACCAACACGGCATCAACCGCTTGGGCAACGTGCTGGTCCCCAACGACTGCTACGGCGAAGTGCTCGAGGCTCGCCTGAAGCCCAAGCTCGAGGCTTGGGCCGAGGAAACCAAGGACTGGTCCACGCGGGAGCTGTGCGCCAAGTTGGGTGAATGGGCCAGCGAGTCGGACAACAAGGAAGAGAGCCTCCTCTACTGGGCGTGGAAGAACGACATCCCAATCTACGTGCCCGGCCCCACCGATGGCTCCGTCGGGGCCCAGGTGTGGATGGTGTACCAGAACCACCGCGACCTGCGCTTCAACCTCCTGCAAGACGAGCAGGAATTGTCGGACCTGATGTACAGCAGCGACCGCATGGGCGCACTGATGATTGGCGGCGGCATCAGCAAGCACCACGTCATTTGGTGGAGCCAATTCCGCGATGGCCTCGACACCGTCGTCTACCTCACCAGTGCCCCCGAATGGGATGGAAGCTTGAGCGGCGCCCGCGTCAAGGAAGCCGTCTCGTGGGGCAAGGTGAAGGAAGAAGCGGAATGGCAGACCGTCGAAGGCGACGCCACCGTCCTGCTGCCGCTGCTGGTGGGCGACTTGTTCGACCGTCTCTGACCAGGCGCAGGGTTATGTCCGCCGACCACCCTGGCCATGGCATGGACGTGCGCACCACCGACGTGGTGGACCAGGTTCGGGGCATCGTTGGCGAGACCGCCAAGGTCAGCTCCGCCTACGGAGGCCTCGAGGTGTTGGTCCACGATGAGGCCGCATTCCCTTGGCACGACGTGATGCATGCCATCACCGATGTCGGCCAGGACGTCTGGGTGACCCGCCGTGACGGCACGTTGCGGATTGTCAGCAAGCCGCCAGCAATCTAGTAGAAGCGCCAGAGCAGGAGCACGATGGCCAACGTCATCGTCGGCACGGCCACCAGCACACCGTACTTGAGCCAGGCCAGGAAGGACACTTGGTCCAGGCGACGGCGCTCGAGCATCCCGATGGCGACGATGTTGGCGGTGCTGCCCATCATGGTGAGGTTGCCAAACAGCGTGCCCGCAAACAACATGCCCCACCACAGCGGGAAGTTGTCCACGCCAGCCAGCCCAAGGTCCGAGACGACGGGAATGAACATGGCAACGGCCAGCACGTTGTCCATGAACGCGCTGAGCACGGCAGCGACCACGGTGAACATGACGAACAGCGGCGCCCCTTCGCCTCCCGACGCCTCGAGCACGCCCGTGGCGATGCGGCCGGTGACGCCGGTCAGTTGCAATGCGCCGACGGAGGCGAACAACGCCAGGAAGAACGACAAGGTCCACCAGTCGACGCGGCGTTCCACCAATTCCCGGGCGTGGGCGCCCGTGGCGATGAGGGCAATGGATGCGCCGATCAGTGCGGCCCCCAGGAGCATGGCGTTCTTGTCCAAGCCAAGGAGCTTCTCAATCTGCGTGTGCAGCACCAGCGCCAGGATGACGCCACCAAATAGCAGGCCAGGCCACAGCAGGCTGGCGGTGTTGCTGTGGGAGTCGACGGGACTTCCTTCGGTGGCGAGCAGGGCGGTGTCCAGTTCGCGGATGTAGGTCCGGAAGACGAACATGCAGATGCCGATGGTCAAGGCAAGGCAGGCCAGCGCCACGGGCGTGGCGTACTGCAAGAAATCGGAGAACGTGAGGCCTGCGCGCAGGGCAATCATGACGCCCACGGGGTTGCCGACGACGGTGGCGGCGCTGCCCACGTTGGTGGCAAACACCACCATCATCAGCAACGGCAGTGGCCGGACGGAGAGCCGCGTGGTGATGTTGAACACGGTGGCGGCCATGAACAGGATGCTCGTCACTTCGTCCACCAGCGCGGCGCTGAATGCCGCCATCACCATCAGCACGACGACCAGGAGGCGGCCGTTGTCTCCGACCTTGTCGACGACCGCGTCCACGATGTGTTCGAAGAAGCGGCGTTCTTCCAGGAAGCCGATGACAATCATCATGCCCACCAGGAAGAGGACGATGTCGAGGCCAGCAAATGCGACGATGGTTTTGACGTCGATGACGCCCAAGGCGAGCATGGCGGCCAAGCCCAGGAACGCGAAGGCCAGGCGATACGTCCAGAAGAAGAGGGCACCGAAGATGATGCCGGCGAAGATGGAGGCGGCCGCAAGTTGCGTGCTGGTGAGGTTGGCGGCGACGCCGGTGGCCATGACCGCGCCAATGGCGATCAGGTAGTAGACGAGCGTCTTCCATGAGACGGGTGCCGTGCTGCCCATTCAGACTTCCTGCATGGACATGACCTTGGTCAGCACTTCAGTGAGTCGGACGTCGCCGATGATCTTGCCGTCCGAGTCGACGACAGGAATGTCGATGAGTTCGCTCTCGAACATGTGCCGCAGCACGGTTTCC
>JBFKTF010000179.1:0-3826 GCA_041636435.1 Thermoplasmatota archaeon | reverse complement strand
TCGAACCAGGCGACCATGGTCTCCGTCCACCAGTCCACGCGGCAGCTGGAGCCGCGGTCGGTGTCGTTGTTGTAGCTGCAACCGTCGTTGCCGGGCCAGGCGTGGCCCCATTGGCCGAGCCAGGCCTTGAACGGGACACCACTTTCTTGGACGGCGTCGAGCCAGTCTTCCATCATGTGGGGCTTGACGTTCCAGTCTTGCAGCCCGTGGATGTAGAACACGCTGGCGCGTTCGTCGTTGCGTTCCCAATCCGCCAGCAATTCGGCGTGGAAGTCGCGCACCTGCCAGTAGGCGTCCTTGTTGCCATCGGCGGTGCTGCTGACGCCGCCTTCCTGCACTTCCGCTTGGTCGGTGCAGGCTTCGCCGGCGGCCGCGGTGGCGGCGTGGGCGGGGTCGCCCAACACCTGGGCACCACCAGAGAGACCAGCGGGTCCAGCGCCCACGAGGGCCCAGTAGTAGGTGTTGAACCCGAAGCCCTGGATGTTGATTGGCACGCCGTTGACGAAGTTGTACTTGTACATGTCCGAGATGCCACTGATGGGGACGATGGTCTTCAGCGCGGAGGGCGCCTCGACCCACACATCCTGGGGCGTCGTACCGGGGTAGCTGACGCCCATGAGGCCCACGGCGCCGTTGCTCCAATCGTTGTTGGCGATGTCTTCGATGACGCGGGCGGAATCGCGGGCCTCTTCGGGACCGCCTTGGGTGAAACAGCCACCGGAGTTGCCGGTGCCGCGCACGCTGCTGATGCCCACCGCGTAGCCGCGGGGCACCAGTTCTTGGGCCACGCGACCCCAGCCGTCGAGGCCGTTGCCAGTGCCCGGGTCGCCGCCACCATAGTACGGAGTGATCTCAAGGACCGTGGGCACCGGCTCGTCGCTGACGGGGCGAATGATCCAGGTGTCCAGTTCGACCAGTTCGTCGACCTGGGTGCGCAAGTTGAGGGTCTCCGTGACGACGTTGTCAATCTTCTGGGAGACGTCGTGCAGGTAGTCGCCCACGGGGCGACTGGTGAGGACCAGTTCCTCGTCCACGAGAGGTTCGGTGGTGTCGTCGATGTTCGCACAGCCACTGAGAAGCAAGGAAGCCACCAGCAGGCCGACCAGGAAGCGCATGCGCTTCGAGCCGCCCTCCCGCACATGAACCTTGTTGCCTTCCAGTAGCGGGACCATCCCAACATCGTCCAACAAGGCCTTTCAAGGAGCCCCGTGGATTCGAACATCGTCCCAGGCGCCTCTTATGGCGCCCTGGCAGGTGTGGCGCATGGACGGGATTCTCCGTTGGACCATTGCAATCGTCGCAGCGGCGATGCTGTTCAGCTCCAGCATGGCCGTGGCGGGCGTGCAAGAGGCCCAATCCCAATCCGAACGTCCCGCATGGTACGAGACGGCGGCGCCGCTGCCCGGCGACGAGGCACTGTACAAGACGGCCTTGGTCGTCGTGGACGAGGATCGAGGCGAGTACATCGACATGCACGCCCGCTTCGCCTTCGAGCGCCTGCCGGACGGCTTGATGCTGCACGATGGCGCCTTGGTGCCCGTGGAGCGCGTCGTCTCCGAATGGCGCACGGAGCCCTTCGAATTCGATGTGGCCACCGCCATCCGCATGCCCCCGGAACTGATGGCCCCCGTGGTCCCGACCATCGATTACAACGCATGCTACGGCAGCATGGGCTACGGCAGTGGCTACGGGGACCCCGACGCCATGGAGCAATGGGGCGAGGAATTCGAAGCCTGCATGGAGAATTGGGCCCAGGAATTCGAGCAAAGCATGGACGAATTCGCCCGAGCCATGGAAGAGTTCAGCCGCTCCATGGGCGACCTGGGGCACAGCTTCGAGCGCTGGGGCGACGACTTCGACTACTACTCGGGGGCCTGGCAGGAATCCCTGACCGCGGGCACCCACCGGGTGGCAGCCCAAGGGTGGCACGTCACCCACCGCGGTGCCGTGGACGCGGTGTCGGTGCGCCCCGACGACCCGTCCTTGTTGGACCCCCGACCGGGCCAACCACTCGCCGATGCCATGGCGGGCCTGCCCACGGCGTTCGAAGCGATGCTCGATTTGCCCGTGGTGACGGTGCCCGACGACTCCACCGCCCCATGCGGTTGGAAGACCAGCATGCAAGGCCAGCGCATCGACCTCCGGGATGGGGTCGTGGTGCACGGCCAATGCCCGCCCGACATGTTCCTTGGCTTCGCCGACGTGGTGCCGTTGCCGGGTCCCTTGACGTTGCACGTGACCGGGCAAGACACCGTCAACGGAAACGACACCATCGTGCTCGGCCCCAAGGGCGCCGAAGAAGATCTGCGCCTCTGGTTCACCGAGACCGTCCCATACCCCGTGCGCGTGTTGTCCAAGACCGACGCCGTCCCGCCCCCCGTGCAGGAGATGCTGGGCGGCGACTACCAAGAACCCGCCTTCTACGTCCTGCACGAGTTGGTTCGCTTCGTGGCCGGCTCCCCCGTGGACGCCCCTGCGCCGCAACCGGCCGGGGACCTGACGGGCAACGCCGGGTTCTGGGGCCCCGACACGCGGGGCATCCAACATCCATGGCCCGTGCGCGAAGCCCTGGAAATCTCCACCGCCAACAACGGCACCTGCGGGGCCCTGCGCTCGTGGCTGGCCTTGCACCCCACGGCGGACGTGGTCCACTCGGCCCAGGTGGACGATGGCTGGTTGCTGCACCTCGAAGACGACGGCCAAGGCATGTGGACCCACATTGCCAAGCCTGGCCTGTGCCGGCAGACCGGCACCATGGTGCTGCAAGCGCTGGGTCCTGGGCCCATGCCGACGTTGCAGCACGGCGACGCCTTGCTGGCGCGGTGGACCGGCACCCACATGACCCGCTACGGCCACGATGCAGTCGACGACCGCATCCTGACGGTTGGCAACGGCCGCTACTTGCTCAGCGTCGACGAGCAAGGCCGCATGCATGCGTTGGCTAGCGACGACGACCAACCCGAGCCTCGCTTCAGTGACCCCGCATGGGACCCGGACGCCGAAGGCGATTGGCACGTCATGAGCCACGACAGCGGCGCCTGGAGCATGCCCGACCGCGCCACCGCGACCACCATCGCCGCAGGCAGCGTGGCCGCGGGCGCCATGGTCTTGCTGTGGCCCGCACTCAAGGGCCTGCTCGGTGGCATCGGCCTGTTCAGCCGCATCCGCCGGGAGGACCTATTGGAACACCCGGTGCGTGCCGGCATCATGGAGACCATCGAATCCGATCCCGGCATCCACTTCCAAGAACTGGTGCGCCGCATGGGCAAGGGCCGCGGCACCATGGAGCACCACGTCCGGAAACTCGTGCAAAGCGGCCTGCTCGTGGAGAAGGCCGAACGCGGGTTCACCTGCTACTTCCCCAAGGGCGCCGTCGACCGCCGCCTCATGGAAATGGCGCCGTTGTTCAAGGCCCAAGGCGCACGCCGCGTCCTGCAAGCGGTGCAAGCACAACCCGGGGCGGCCACCATGGAATTGGCCTCCACGCTGGGCATGGCCACGAGCACCGTGAACTACCACGTCAAGCGCCTGGTCGATGCCGGCGTGTTGGACTCGCGCCGCGACGGCCGCTTTGTGCGCTTGGATCTCACCGACCTGGGCGGAGAGGCCCTGGGTCGCTTCGGCAGGACCTAGGCGACCGAGGCGATCCAACTGTCTTCGCCGTCAACGCGCACCGGGGCGCGGACATCGAGGTAGACCGTCGTGGGGCCAGAGACCGTGCACTTGAACGTGTCCGTCTCGCCGTTCTGTTGGCCGCCAAAGCCGTTGCTGCAGACCTTCTGTCCGGAGGCATCGTAGCCAACCACGTAGGTGCGGTCCGGACCGG
>JBFKTF010000178.1:0-3833 GCA_041636435.1 Thermoplasmatota archaeon | reverse complement strand
GGCGACGATGACTCGGACGATGACGACGACGATGACTCGGACGATGACGACGGCGACGACGATGGCGACGATGACGACGGCGACGACGACGGCGACGACGATGGCGACGATGACGGCGACGATGACGGCGACGACGATGACGACGATGATGACGACAAGCCCAGCAAGGACGAGGACGCCGACGGCGACGGTCTAAGCGACTACCACGAGCACAAGGAAGGCACGGACCCCAACAACCCGGACACCGACGGGGATGGCCTGAGCGACGGGGACGAAGTCCACGTCCATGGCACCGACCCGCTGGATCCCGACACGGACGACGACGGCCTCACGGACGGCGACGAAGTCCATGTCCACGGCACGGACCCCAAGAAGGCCGACACCGATGGCGATGGCCTCAGCGACGGCGACGAGGTCACGGGCGCCCGCAATCCGTTTGGCGACCCGACCGACCCCCTCGATGCCGATTCGGACGACGACGGCATCGAAGACGGCGACGAGGTCACCGGCCATGAAAACAAGGACTACGGCCACGCCGCCACCAACCCCAACGACGCCGACACGGACGACGATGGTCTGCACGATGGCGACGAATTCGACGTCGGCACCGACCCGAACGATGCCGACACGGACGACGACGGCTTGAAGGACGGCCACGAACTTCTCCTCGGCACGGATCCCCTCAACGAGGACACCGACGACGACGGCCTGAAGGACGGCGAAGAATTCGATCTCGGCACCAGCAGCTTGGACCCCGACAGCGACGGCGACGGCGTCAGCGACGGCGTCGAACTGGCCGCCGGCACCGACCCCAGCGACCCCGACGACTTCCCTGGCTCCGACTCCTGGGTTCCCAGCGACGACGAGGACGACAAGGACAACGACGGCCTCAGCGACGACTTCGAAGACCACATCGGCACCGACGACCATGCGGCCGACAGCGACGGCGACGGCCTGGGTGACGGCATCGAAATCGCCCTGGGCACCGACCCCCTCAACCCGGACAGCGACGACGATGGCCTGAGCGACGGCCTGGAAGTCAGCAGCGGCAGCGACCCCCTCACAAGCGACGGTGGCGTCGGCGGCCCGGACAGCGACGGCGATGGCCTGAGCGACGCGACCGAAGCCAGCCTCGGCACCGACCCCGATGACGACGACAGCGACGACGATGGCCTCAGCGATGGCCTCGAAGTGCTTCTGGGCACGGACCCCCACCACGAGGACAGCGACGGCGACGGCGTCTTGGATGGCGCCGAAATCGCGCACGGCACGGACCCCAACGACGCCTCGGACACCCCAGCCAACCCCGGCGACGTCGACGACGGCGACAAGGATGGCGATGGGCTCAGCGATGACCTCGAAGACATCCTGGGCACCGACGACTCCAACCCCGACACGGACGGCGACGGCATCGACGATGGCTTGGAACTGGTGCTGGGCACCGACCCACTCAACGACGACACCGACCGCAACGGCATCGACGACGGCTTGCAACTGGCCGGCGCCGAATACGACCTGACCGACTCCGACGGTGACGGCGTCAGCGACGCGGCCGAAGAGGTCCATGGCACCGACCCCAACAACCCCGACACCGACGGTGACGGTCTCACGGACGGCGAAGAAATCCTCCTGGGCACCGACCCCCTGGATCCCAACGACCCCGGCTCCACCGACAGCGACGGCGATGGCCTGAGCGACGCCGACGAACTGTTGCTCGGCACCGACCCGAACGACCCCGACACCGACGGCGACGGCTTCAACGACTACGTGGAAGTCGTCGGCCTCAGCGACCCCCTCGATGGCAGCGACCCCGAGGTCATCGATGGCAAGGTCATCATTTGCCACAACGGCGACGAACTGGAAACCATCGAGGTCGCCGTCCTCGCGGCCGACGACCACATCCTCTTGCACGGCGACACCTTCGGGTACTGCCCAGGTGACGCCGACAGCGACGGCGACGGCCTGACCGACGCCGAAGAGGAGGCCCTGGGCACCGATCCATTCAACCCCGACACGGACGGCGATGGGCTCAACGACGGAGACGAGGTCACGGGCGCCAAGAACGACGCCTACGGCAACGCCCCCACCGATCCCCTCAAGGCCAGCACGGACGGCGACGCCCTGAGCGACGGCGATGAGGTGCTGGTGCACGACACCGACCCCAACGACGCGGACACGGACGACGACACACTCACCGACGGCGCCGAGGTCAACACCTACGGCACCAACCCGCTCAAGGCCGACTCCGACGACGACGGCCTGCGCGATGACGCCGAAATCGCGCTGGGCACCGACCCCAACGACAGCGACAGCGACGACGACGATTTGCTCGACGGCGCCGAGGTCGATGGCAGCCTCAACACCGCGTACGGCAACGAACCCACCAACCCCCTCGATTCGGATTCCGACGACGACCAACTCCTCGACGGCGCCGAGGTCCTGGTGCATGGCACCAACCCGAACGTCTTCGACACGGACGGCGGAGGCGTGGGCGACGGCATCGAAGTGGCCCAAGGAACCAACCCGCTGGATCCCAGCGACGACGCCGGCATCGACAGCGACGGCGACGGGCTCACCGATAGCCAAGAGGCGCTGCTGGGCACCGACCCCAACAACCCCGACACGGACGGCGACGGCCTGAACGATGGCGACGAAGTCGCCCTTGGGACCGACCCCTTCGACACGGACACGGACGACGATGGCCTCAGCGACGGCGACGAAGTCCACGTCCACGGCACCGACCCAACGGTCTACGACACGGATGGCGGCGGCATCGGCGATGGCGGCGAAGTCCTCTACGACGGCACCGACCCGCTGGACCCCAGCGACGACTTGCTGGACACGGATGGCGATGGCCTCAGCGACGCCGCCGAGCTTGCCTTGGGCACCAACCCCAACAACCCGGACACCGACGGTGATGGCCTGAGCGACGGCGATGAGGTGCTGGTGCACGGCACCGACCCCAACAACCCCGATTCCGACGGCGACGGCGTCAACGACGGCGACGAGGTCGCCAACGGCACGGACCCCAAGAACGCCGACAGCGACGGCGACGGTCTGAGCGACGGGCAAGAGGCCGCGTTGGGCACCGATCCGCTGGATGCGGACACGGACGACGATGGTCTCAGTGACGGCGACGAGGTCAGTGGCGCACTGAACACGGCGTACGGCAACGAACCCACCGATCCCCTCGACGCCGACAGCGACGACGACTTGCTGGACGATGGCGACGAAGTCCACACCTACGGCACCGACCCCAACAATCCCGACACGGACGGCGGCGGCATCCGCGACGGCTTCGAAGTCTACTTCGACGGCACCGACCCGCTGGACCCCAGCGACGACTTGCTGGACACGGACGGCGATGGCCTCAGCGACTCCTACGAGGACACCATCGGAACCAATCCCAACAACCCGGACACGGACGGCGACGGCGTCAACGACGGCGACGAACTGGCCAACGGCACGGACCCCAACAACGCCGACAGCGACGGCGACGGCCTCACCGACGGCCAAGAAGCCGCGCTCGGCACCGACCCCCTCAACCCCGACTCCGATGGTGGCGGCGTGAGCGACGGCGACGAAGTCGCCGCCGGCACCAATCCATTGGATCCCAGCGACGACAACACCGGCGGCACCGGTGGTACCGGCGGTGGCGGTGGCGGTGGCGGTGGTGGCAGCAGCAGCGGCAGCAGCAGCGGCGGCGGCGGCGCCGGCGGCGGCGGCTGCAGCAGCAGCAACAGCAGCAGCAGCAGCAGCAGCAGCAGCAGCAGCAGCAGCAGCAGCAGCAGCAGCAGCAGCAGCAGCAGCAGCAGCAGCAGCAGGAGCAGGAG
>JBFKTF010000177.1:0-3857 GCA_041636435.1 Thermoplasmatota archaeon | reverse complement strand
GGCGAAGAAGGCACCCTGAACCGCCACTGCCTGCCCCCGTGGGTCATCTGTGTCGCCGCCGGGCGCCTCGATGGCACCCGGGCCAGCTTCAGCAGCATGGGCAACACGCCGGCCAACGCGTACGGCCCCTACGATCACCCGGACATCACCGCCCCCGGCACCGCCATCCGCAGCGTCGATCCCATCACGGACGAGCGCGGCGTGCAGGACCTCTTGGCCGGTGACCCCGACAACCTCTACAAGGACCGCAGCGGCACCAGCATGGCGGCACCCCACGCCGCCGGAACGGCCGCGTTGCTGTTGGCCGCCAACCCCGACTTGTCTCCGGATCAATTGATGGACATCTTGGTGGAGACCGCCAAGCCGATGCCCGAAGAGGTCTGGCAAGTGGGTGCGGGCATGCTGGATGCCCGCAAGGCATACAATCTGGCCATCGAGACCGTCGGTGCCCGGGACGCGTTCCTCGAAGGCGAGGGCGTCAAGTACGCCGGCGAAGCCACCGAGGACACGGAATTCGCCGCAGACCCCGTGACGGTGGGATACGATTCGGACAGCGGCGGCAACTTGGACCGCGCCGCCATTCTGGCGCCGGAGCCGTCACCGTTCATCACGAGTGGCTGGTTTGGTTGGGGTCTACTCGGTGTGGGCCTCTTGCTCGTGCTCGGAGGCATCCGGTTCCGTGACCCAACGTCCCGATACGAAGCCCCAACTGGCGAGCCAACAAGCGACGCAGGCGGCGCTGCTCAAGCCCATCACGATTAGGTCGATGGGGGTCGTCCGCAGGGACGCCAAGAAGCGCCAGTCGAGTCCACCCGTGCCGATGTCGGCCACGTGGGCGGACGTGTCAAAGAGGCTGAGCAGGGCCAACAACCCGAACACCCAGGACGCGATGGTGAACACCGGGTATTCGATGGCGGTGAAGCGCATCGGGTCCACGCTTTGCGAGTAGGCAAGCAGGGCCGCCAACCCCAGCACGCTCAGGAACAAGCCGGGCCAGAACGTGGCCGGGTGCTGGATCCAGGTGTCGGGTGTGGCGATGCTGAGCACGATGCGCCAACCCGTGGCGACATCTTGGCTGTCGACGGTGACGTGCATCAAGAGCGGCAATCCCACCGCAAGGGCAGGGAACCACAGCAGCTTGCCAGGCCAAATGACCCAGCGCGGTGCACGTCGTGAAGGCACACACCCAACCCTGTGCGGCTCCCTAAGACCGTTGTCCCTTCATTCCTCGCTGTCGTCGGGGGAGCCAAGGAAGCCCTTGCCCACGAGGTAGACTTCGCTGCTGGCCTTGCGGCTGGCGGCGGGGTGGTCCATGCGGACCTGGCGGTAGCGGGAGCGCAGGAGCTCGCGGAACTCTTGGAAATCGGCCCCTTCGAAGACCTTGCAAACGAAGTTGCCGCCCGGCCGCAGGTGGGCGTCGGCGAACTCCATGGCCAAGGTGCAGAGGTAGACGCTGCGGGCCTGGTCCAAGTCGTAGTTGCCGCTCATGTCGGGCGCCATGTCGCTGACGACCACGTCGAGCATGCTGTGGCCCGCGTCGGCCAACTTGTCCTTCAGGCGTTGCCGCGTGGTTTCCTTCGTGAAGTCGCCTTGCAGCAACGTCACGCCCTCGATGGGGCGGGTGCGTAGCAAGTCGACCCCGGCCACGAAGCCATCCTCGCCCACCATCTCCAACAAGACCTGGCTCCATCCGCCGGGGGCGCAGCCCAAGTCGACGACGGCTTGGCCCTTCTTGATGACGCGGTGCTTGTTGTTGAGCTGCTTCAGCTTGAAGGCCGAGCGGGCGCGGTAGCCCTGCTTCTTGGCGTCCCGGAAATACGGGTCACGGCGACGGTCTTCGTGCCAACGGCTGCCCACGGGCGGCCCAGTCCGGCCTGGTACTTGGCCTTAGAGCGTGATGGTCTCCAATGCGCGCTCTTCGATGAGCACGTGGACGACGGCGTTGGAGCCACCGGGCAACAGGCCAATCTCCCAGGTGCCTCCCGTGTTGGGCATGATGGCTTGGCTGCTGCCTTCGGGCCCATCGGCGCAGTCCCAGATGAAGCCGTATTCGGGTTCGTTGATGAACGGCAGCATGGGGCCGGGGTTCTCTTCGCGCTTCTCGGGCGGGTTGATTCCAATGAGGTTCTGTCCGCTGCTGTCGCCGTTGCAGAACACGTCGAAGGTGCCGTGCAGTTCGTTCCATTCGGCGGCGAAGTCGACTTCTTGGATGCCTTGGCCATCTTGGGCGGTGGCCACGAATGCGCGGCGCTCGCCCACCGCGTATCGGTAGACTTGGCCCGAGAAGTCGTCACCGTGGCTCTTGAGGTCCATGCGGAACGCCTCGTCGCCGCTGGTGGCGTTGTAGAACGTGATGTATTCGAACCAAGACTTCAGGGCGTTGTAGTGGTAGTCCACGACGGTGGTGCCGGCGGCGTTCTTGCCGGTGACGTGGAACTGCATGGGGCCCATGTTCATGCTCGTCATGGTGAGTTGGTCGCCGTCCCACGTGGTGGTCCAGGTCTTCTCGTGGGACAAGGGGAACTCGAACATGGCCACGGGCGTGCTGCCTTGTTTGCCGGCCAAGTCGGTCTTGCGGATCTCGCCCACGAAACTGATGTCCCACAGGGCGTCGTAGTATGCGGTCTGCTTGTTGTTGACATCGAGGGTGTAGCTGCTGGAGCCGACGTCGGTGACGACGTACGTGGCGACGTCGCCGGGCTCGCCGCCCATGCTGTGCTGGAATTCCCAGTACATGCCGACGCTCCATTCCGGAAGCGGGGCGGCGGTGCCGACCTCGATGTCTTGCTCGGTCACTTCTTGGGGGACTTCAGGGGCTTCGGAGCAACCGGCCAAGGCCGTGGCCACTAGAAGGACCGCCATCAAGACACGCATGCCAAGCCACCCCTTGCCGCGCGATATGACGGTTGTGGTGCACTGGGGCGCAAAGGTGCGACAAATCAGGCGGGGACCGAGTCATCGAAGTCGTGGGGGCGGCTCGCGTTGCCGAAGTCGTTGCCATCCAAGAGCAACGTGACCTCGTCGAATTGGCGACCTTGCATGCCGACGTCGAATCCCATGGCGGTGTTGCCCGTGACTTGGACGTCGGCGTCGTGGATGCCACGGATTTGGTACGCGATGGGCGTCGCGCGGCCGGGCTCCACGGCCAGCAAGCCCTCCTCGCGGGGATGGTACTCGGCGTGGTTGTCCGCGACGACCAGCCACAGTTCCTTCGTGGATTGGATTTGGTAGCCGATGGCGGGTTGGAAGTTGGGACCCCACAAGCCCAGGGGGCCGCGTTCTCGTTGCTGGAGGATGACCGTGTTGCCTGCGATGGTGAGCCAGCCGTCGTTGCGGCTCTGGTGGTGGGCGTCGTCCGCGTTGAAGACGTCCACCCAGAGGCCCGCGCCTTCTACGCGGTTGTCGATGAGGTCCACCAGACTCCAGTGGCGGTGGTCGTCCTTGAGTGTCTCCTCTTGTTCGCTGCGGGCGGTGCGGTCGTCGCCGGCGTGGTTGCGGTCTTCGTAGCGCACCCCGTAGCCGTCCGGGTCGATGACGAGGTTGTCCCGGAACGAGACACTGGTCCAACGCAGGGTGTGGTCGTGGTCGTGCAAGGCACGGGCGTCGTCGTCGCCGTGGTAGTGGCTATGCGGAGCGAAGAAACCGGTGCCGTGGTGGTGGCCGTGGAAGTCCAGATCGACGCTGCCGTGGAAGGTGTTGTTGTGGATGAGTCCCTGGTTGAAGCCGTCGATGTTGGCGATGCGGGGGTCGTTGGCAAAGTCGTAGGGAACGGTCTCTTGGACGTCGTCGTAGGGGCCACTGGCGGGCATGGGCCCCACGGTGTTGAAGCGGAATTCTCCGTCGTAGTGGCGCAGTTG
>JBFKTF010000176.1:0-3965 GCA_041636435.1 Thermoplasmatota archaeon | reverse complement strand
GCTGGGATCCGTCACCACGGGCGCCGTCGCATTGGCAAACGGCTTGTCGTCGATCCAGGCCGTGGCGACCAGCGTCGCTTCGTGGCCATAGTCGGCATCGGGCCACAACCCGAGCAACATGCGGCCCTGCACCGCGTCGCCGGGCGCCTCCTCGGCGTAGACAAACAACGCCTTGCCCACGATTTGTGGGGGCACCAAGCGGGCGCTGGACTCGTTTCCTTCTGGCCAGTCGTGCACCATGGCACCAGGTGCCACGGGCGCCCCGTCGTCCGTCAGGAAGCCAATGGCGGGCACGGAGCCAGCGGAGGCCGCCGGCAGGACGAACAAAAGGACGAGCAATGATCGCATGAGGCGTCTTGTCGCTTCGGGGGTACTTGACGCCGTTCCATGGGCCCCAAAGGCCGGTGGGCCGGTGGGGTCGGCAACCCCTTATCCCGGAGAGGGGAATCGCCGCAACGTGAGCCAGGCGACCACGGTCACCAAGCGCGTCTACGCATTCGAAGAAGGTGCGGCCGACATGAAGGCCGTCCTTGGAGGAAAAGGAGCCAACCTGGCGGAAATGAGCCGCATCGGGCTCCCCGTCCCGCACGGGTTCACCGTCACCGCCCAAGAGTGCATCCGATACCAGGACCTGGGTAAAATCGACGACGCCCTGGCCGCCGACATCGACGCCGCCATGAAGGCCCTCGAGCAGAAGGCCGGCCGCGCGTTCGGCGACCGCAAAGACCCCCTGCTCGTCAGCGTCCGCTCCGGCGCCGCCATCAGCATGCCCGGCATGATGGACACGGTGCTCAACCTCGGCCTCAACGACGACACCGTCGAAGGCCTGGCCGACGCCACCGGCGACCGCCGCTTTGCCTACGACTGCTACCGCCGCTTCCTCAGCATGTTCGGCGACGTGGTCCTGGGCATGAGCCACAGCGACTTCGACAAGGCATACCAGGCCTGCAAGAAGCGCCACGGCGAAGAACGTGGCCAAAACCTCGCCCCCGAAGCGCTCGTGGAACTCTGCTCCGAAATGAAGCAGATGATCCAGGACGCCACCGGCGCACCGTTCCCACAAGATCCCCGCCAGCAACTCCTGGCCTCCATCGAAGCCGTGTTTTCCTCCTGGGAAAACCAACGCGCCCACACCTACCGGGAACTCAACAAGATCCCCCACGACATGGGCACCGCCGTCAACGTCCAGATGATGGTGTTTGGCAACATGGGCAACGACTGCGCCACCGGCGTCGCCTTCACCCGCGACCCCGCCACCGGCGAGAACGTGTTCTACGGCGAATTCCTGCAAAACGCCCAGGGCGAGGACGTGGTGGCCGGCATCCGCACCCCGCACCCCATCGCCGAGATGGCGGACTTCTTGCCCGACGCCCATCAACAACTCGTGGAGATCGCCAAGACCCTGGAAACGCACTTCCACGACATGCAGGACCTGGAATTCACGGTCATGCAGGGCAAGCTGTACATGCTGCAGACCCGCATGGGCAAGCGCACCGGCATGGCCGCCGTCAAGATTGCCCTCGACATGCTGGACGAGGGCCTCATCACCGAGAAAGAAGCGGTGCTGCGCGTCGCCCCCGACCAACTCAACCAACTCCTACGCCCCGTCTTCGACCCCAAGGAGAAGCACGCGGCCACCGAATCCGGCAAGATCGTCGCCAAAGGCCTCAACGCCGGCCCCGGCGCCGCCAGTGGCCGCGTCGTCTTCAGCGCCGACGACGCCGTGGCATGGCACAAGGCCGGCGAGCAAGTCATCCTGGTGCGCGACGAAACCAGCCCCGAAGACATCCACGGCATGCACGCCAGCGAAGGCTTCCTCACCGCCCGTGGTGGCATGACCAGCCACGCCGCGCTGGTGGCTCGGCAAATGGGCAAGGTCTGCGTCGCCGGATGCAGCAGCCTCCGCATCGACACCCACGCCAAGGCGTTCGGCGTCGACAACCACCTCATCAAGGAAGGCGACTGGATCAGCATCGACGGCTTCACCGGCGAAGTCATCGTGGGCAAACTCACCACGCTCCCCAGCGAGGTCGTGCAAGTCCTCGTGGCCAAGGAAATGGCCGCCGAGGACGCCCCCGTTTACCAACAATTCGCCCGCCTGCTGGACTTGGCCGACAAGCACCGCCGCATGAAGGTGCGCGCCAACGCAGACGAACCCGAACAAGCCGAAGCCAGCATCGCCCTGGGTGCCGAAGGCATCGGCCTGTGCCGCACCGAGCACATGTTCTTCGGCCCCGGCAAGATCGAGCACGTCCGCTCCATGATCTTGGCCAAGAACGAACGCTACCGCCGCGAGGCACTGGACAAGCTCCTGCCCATCCAGCGCCACGACTTCGATGGTCTGTTCCGCGCCATGGGCGAACGCCCCGTCACGATCCGCCTCCTCGACCCGCCACTGCACGAGTTCCTGCCCCATGAAGAAAAGGAGCAACGGGAACTGGCGCTCATGATGGGCATCGGCCTGGAGCGCCTCCGCGTCCGCATCGACGCGCTGCGCGAAGCCAACCCCATGCTGGGCCACCGCGGCTGCCGCCTCGGCATCGTCTACCCCGAAATCACGGAGATGCAGGCCCGCGCCATCCTCGAAGCCGCCGCCGACGTCAAGAAGGACGGCATCGACGTGAAGCCGGAAATCATGATCCCCATCGTGGGACACGCCACCGAATTCGAACACCAAGAAGACGTGGTGCGCCGCATCGCCAAGCAAGTGTTCGAGGAGAAGGGCATCGAGGTGGACTACATGGTGGGCACCATGATTGAACTCCCCCGTGCCGCCTTGACCGCCGACGAAATCGCCCAGCGCGCCGAGTTCTTCAGCTTCGGCACCAACGACCTGACCCAAACCGCGTTGGGTGTGAGCCGCGACGACGCCGGCGTGTTCCTCAGCCACTACCAAGAACACGGGTTGCTGCCCCACGACCCCTTCCAGACCATCGACTTCCAAGGCGTGGGCCAACTGGTCCGCATGGGCACCGAGAAGGGCCGCCAAACCCGCCCCCACCTCAAGGTCGGCATCTGTGGTGAACACGGCGGCGACCCCGAGTCGGTCATGTTCTGCCACGACGTCGGACTCGACTACGTCAGTTGCAGCCCCTACCGGCTCCCCATCGCCCGCCTCGCCGCGGCCCACGCGAGCCTCAAGGAGAACTGAACCCGGCCATGAACCTGCAAGACGTCCGCCGCTTTGGGCTCACCACGGGGGCGCTCAGCCTCGCCATGGTGATTGCCCTCGGGTGGCTCGCCTTGCACGACCGGGGCCGCATCGACAGCCCCACCGCCCAGCGCCTGCTGGATGGAATGCAGCTGGATGGCTGGTTATGGCTCGGCGTCATCCTCCTCCTGACCCTGTTCATTGTCTTTGGCGGCCTGCTGATGATGGTCCACTCGGCGCCCCGCGGATTCGCGCGCGGCATCCTGCGCCAAGTGCAGTGCCAAGACTGCAAGGCCGTGTTCATGATCCACGACACCGGCCACCGTCCCATCACCCACCGCTGCCCCAATTGCAGCCGCCTGGGCATCTACGACGGCACCGCGCCCCCCGTCGGCGAACCACCCCGCCCCGAGCCACCCAAGCGCATCATCGAACTGGGCCTGGTCTGCCAGGACTGCAGCCACGAATTCACCGTCACGGACACCGGCGTCCGTCCCTTGACCGTCAAGTGCCCCAAGTGCAAGGCACGGGGGAAGGTCGTATGACGCAATTTGATGACCTGTGGATCATCTGACGAGATGTGTGGCGGGCCCTTCATGCCCGGCCACAAGCTAGCCCGACGCGACGACCGCCTCACGAAACTGTACCCTGCCCGGTACCGCTACGCTGGCGGAGAAATCGAATGGCGCATGGTGTGCTTCAACCACTACATGCTCTGCATGCATGGACTCGACGCCATCCCCGACGAGCACGGCGTCGTGCGCTACGAGGCCGTGGAAGTGGGCATGGCGCGCCAGGAGCCGCCCGAATAGGC
>JBFKTF010000175.1:0-3984 GCA_041636435.1 Thermoplasmatota archaeon | reverse complement strand
CTACGACCTACTTAGCCGGTGCGAACAGCGACGGCCGGGTTACGCCAACCGCCGCATCGCTTCTTGGGTCGGCCCGGCCAAGCGATAGCCCCCTTCTGATTCGTCGACCAAGCCCGCTTCCTTGAGGCGCTTGACGTGGTGCCCCACGGTGCTGCGCCCGACGCCCGCGCGCGTGGAGAGCGTGGCGAGGCTGCGGCCATGCCCTGCGTCGATGGCGGCGACAATCTTGCGGGCAGTGGGCGCCTTCAGCAGGGGGGCGGCGGCCATGATGCGGCGGTCCACTTTGCCCTTGGCGAAGTAGCACGTGTAGCCAGCACCCACGTGGGCGACCACATGGCCCGTGCGGCTGAGGGTGTTGAGGTGGTGCTCGACGGTGCCCCGGCCTTGGTCCGTGGCGCGGGTGATCTCTTGGAAGTGGATGCCCGGGTTCTGTTCGATGACTTCCATGATGCGGGCGCGTTGCGGTTGCCGCAGCACCTGGTCCTTGTGGATGCGGCTGAAGCCGAAGACGACCACGCGCAGGCTGGGCCAGACATAGTAGAGGATGCCCACGAGCACGGCGGCGAACGTGGCGCCCGCCGCGGGCAACACCATCAACTCCCAGGCGGCGGCATCGAACGTGGGGGACGCCAATGCTTGGCCCCGGTCTTGGGGCGCTGCCGCGTTCAGGATGGGGACGCGGGGCTCGGGTGCATAATGGGAGGTGTACGTGAGCCGGCCGTCGCTGTCGATGCCGATGGCCGATTCCACCCACGGCGCTGTCGTGGGCGCCGACGCGATGCCGGCTTCCCGCGTCGCATCGCGGGGGCGTTGCTGCACACCGGCGACGACGACCGCATCGGAGGCGTCGCAATCGGGCTGGCAACGGTAGGTGAAGCCCCAGTACAGGGGCGCGTCGCCGGGTTGCCCGAACACGTCGTGCGCGTCGAGGACACTGGCGACGCTGGGCATGCGGGCAGGCAATTGCTGCTTGGTGGGCAACCAACCGGTCACGTCGGCGGGCACCTGGGACGACGTGGTGGGCTCCACGATCAGGCGCGGCTCCACGATGCCGTCCAACAGCAGGGGCTGTGGGTCCTGCCGGATGATCTTCTGGATGGTGCGTTGGCCATCGGTCCAAAGCAGGTACCAATCCGTTGCGGTGCGCCCGGCGTTGTCCAGGTATTGATGCATCCAGGCCATGCCGAGGTACGTGTCCGGGTGGGTCTCCATGAAGCGCTGCACCGAAGGCGCGGCGTCGTCGGCGAGGGCGGCCGCGACGGCATCGGCCAAGGGGACCCGTTCTTGCAGGCCCGCCGTGGATGGCCCGAGGTCGGTGCGGGGCGTCAGGCGGACGGCGGGCACGTCGATGTCCTGCGCCGGTCGTAGATTGTAGTCGCCTTCGCCAACGGCTTGACGCACCATGGTCAGCTCGAAGTGCAGACCCGCCCCGAATTCGCTGGGCACGAAAGGCAGGTGCTCCAAGCGGAGCTTGATGGGCAACGAGAAGCCCGGATGGAACCAGGTCTGCATTCGTTCATCGGAGTACTGGCTGAAGCGGGCTGTCTCCACGCCCGCCACGGTCTCGGTGTCTCGGTAGTGGAACGATTCCCCACCACTGCGCTTGCAGGCCCCCATCCATTGCGGCTCGTCGGCGACCACGGGGCCTTCGTGCATGGGACCGTACATGCCGCATGGGAGCCACCACGGCCCGTAGTAGCGCACGTCGGTCCAGCCTTCGGGTTGGATGCCCGACCGCGTCGCAGTCTGCGGAGTGAAGGCCACGTCCCCGCCACGAGATGCCTTCTGGCTCATGTCAATCGCCACGGGCCCATCGGCTCCGATGAAGTACGTGACGCTGCCATTGTAATCCATGCCGCCCGCGCCCGTTCCCGTGACCTCCGCGGCCACGCGCAGGGGGCGCGTGTGGACTTGTTGGCCCCCATCCAGCAGCACCCATTGGGCAGGCAGCCACTCGGCGGTGAGCCGTTGGACATCCAAGGCGACCCCCGGGATGCCGTGACCGACGCGGATCTCGTCGACGCGGTACTCTGCCGCATCGCCGGGCTTCGGGGCCGCAACCTGGATCATCATGGCCGGTTCGTCGCCCGCCTTGGCGGTGACCAGGCCGATGCTGCCTCCGGCCAGGACCAGGCTCAGAAACAGGGCGATGATGAGGCGGCGCGTGTCGAATGCCATGGGAGCAACACACTTGCAGACGATATTAGGGCGTCCGGGACGATCGTCGGACACCCAGCGTCCGCTCACCACTTATCGCTTGTGTGACCCCAGGGGGCTATTCGTCGGCCAAGGCGGCCTTGATGGCTTCGTGCATGCGCTTGGCCCGCTCCATGCGCACCTTCTCATGCTCCGTCTCCGCGATGACCGGCGGCACGGGCGTCGGCTTGTTGTTCTTGTCCAAGGCGACGAACGTGGTGTGGGCGCTGCCGACGTGGCGGATGGCGCCCGTGGGGGGATCCTCGGCTTCGACGCGGACACCGACCACCATGCTGGTGCGGCCCGTGTGGCGAACGCTGGCGTGGACGTGGAGGATGTCGCCCACGAAGACGGGCTCCTTGAACGACATGCGTTCGAAGCTGGCCGTGACGACCTTCGTCGTGCGGCAGTGGCGCCACGCCGAGACGGCGGCGGCTTCGTCGATGAGCATCAGGATGTTGCCACCGTGGACGTTGCCGTAGACGTTGGCCATGTCCGGCTGCATCAGCTTGCTCATCGTGGTCGCCGAGCGGCTCATCGGGACGCCTTCCATGGGTGGGCGGAAGCGATGCGGGGTTTCAGCCTACTCGTTCCGGCTGTATGTCCGACCTTCCTTGGTGACGAGCCCGGCATCGACCAGTTTCCTGAGGTGGTGATGCGCGGTCGACGGACTGACGCCGACGGCGCGTGCGATGGCTGAGGAGCCAAGTCCGTGCGCCTCTTCGTACACCAATTTGGTCGTTCCACTGAGCAATGCTTCACGGGCGATGGCGCCGTGATCGTGCTTTCCTTTCGGGTAAAAATGCAGCCGACCGCCTTGCCTCAGTCCAACGATGTGGCCCGTGTCTTGCAGGCGCCGGACGTGATGTTGGGCAACCCCGTTGGCCAGTTCGAGGCGTTCGCGCACCGCGGCAAAATGGATTCCTGGCTCGCTGCCGACGGTCTCCATGATTTGCTGGCGCACGGGGTGTTGCAGGGCTACATCGGGGCGGATACGACTGAACAACGCAAGGCCGCCGGAGCGCAACAGCGGCGATAGGTAGTACAGGACCGCAGCGAGGAAGGCGAGCGATGCGGCCGTCGTCAGCAAGCTCGGGTCGATGCCTTGGGGCGCTGCATCAAGGGGTTCGGATTCGGGGTGATTGGTGGGAACGCCGGATACATCGAATTCGCTTTCAAGGAAGCTTTCGCTCGTGGCCGTTGGACGGCCGGTATGGTCCAGGGTCAGGGCAAAGGAGTAGCTTTCCAGCCCTTGAACGCCCCCATCGTATCGATATGGACTTGCCTCCTCCTGCCCCACCATAACGGAGTACGTCACGATACCATCGACGACAGGGAACTCTTGCAAGGAGACTCCAATCGCGTTGGGCTCTGCGCCAGCCCACGCCTCGTAAATGTCCACCGCACTGCGACCCGTTACGCCAGGGGCAACCGCCTCGAACTCCTTCTCGTACGGCTCCGTCTTCCACCAGGTCACGACAGCCTGCTCGGGTAGACCCTCGACGATTGCTTGTCGCTGTTCGATCCAGGCAACGAGGCGCTCGTCATCCGAAACCCACGCAACGAGCCATTTGCGGACGTCATCCAACGGGAGTTCAGCACGGGTGCTTGCACTCGCCTGCTGGACAATGGCGTCGGGGCGAGCGTCGAACCAAGGACCCAGTTCCCGGTCGGCGCGGGCGGCGGCGTCAGCTTCCTCCAGAGTGAAATCCATGTCAACCCCCCGCAGATCGATGAGCCAAGGCGTGGCGGCAGCGAGTTCCGCCGCCGGCAAATCAAACGCCTCGG
>JBFKTF010000174.1:0-3987 GCA_041636435.1 Thermoplasmatota archaeon | reverse complement strand
CGCAAGGCCAGCATCAAGGCCCCCACGCGGTACGTGGTGCGCAAGAAATTCGATGACTGGACCAAGAACCGCCGCTACCGCCGCGACGACGAAGTGGAGCTGAGCGACTCCGAATTGACGGCCAGCATGACGCTCCGCAACGCCCTGGCCCAAGGGTGGCTCGAACGCCTCTAAGCTGATGTAGGAGACCCGAGTGGAACATCCAATGCTGGAATTCCACTCCTTGCAGGAGACCCAGGCCACGCCGCAACGCGTGGCGCAGCTTCTGCAAGAATTCCGCGCCATCCTGGCAAGGGATGGCATGGCCAGCATGGACGAATACGGGGACATGCTGAAGTGGGCCCTGCCCAGCAAGGAGGGCTTCTGCCGCTACTTCCACGTCTTCCACCCCGGCTACTGCAGCTTCAGCGACGCCTACTACGGCACCATCCACTACCACGGCGGCGAGATCCGTGGCACCGTCCTGATGGGTGCCATGGAGCACTACACCTACGACGCCACATTGGCTGAGGACGGCGACCGGTTCCTCGAAGGACAAGCATACACCCTGCACCGCCACACCAGCACCCAAGGCACCGGCACCCAGTACCGCTTGCCCGCCATGGTGCCCCACTGGCTCAAGCCCCTCGAGCTCACCGTGACGTACTTCGAAGAAGAAGACAACGGCGCGATGGGCGACCTCGTCAACCCCGCCTCGAACGAGACGGACGAATTCCTATGGGAACAGGAAGACGCCGACGCGTTGCTGCCCGAATTGTTGGCCCGCATCGACGCCGTGGCCCTCACGGCCTAGACAAAGGGCGGGCCGGCTGCTGGTTGGGTTGGCTTATGTTCGTAAGCAAGAATTGGGCCCTCCGAGCGAGCAGCCGACCGCGCCAAGACACCCTGTGTCGGGGGTAGTATGCAAGGGTTTGGGTCCACGCTACGCATCAAAATGCGCGGCCGCCAAATCCTGCACGTCTTGCCAGTCGTGCACCCGCGACGGATTCGTCTCGCATGGCACGTCCCGATTGTACGGATGATCCATCAACAAGGCGCGACCTCCCGCCGCGGCGGCCATCAACACGTTGTGGGGCGAATCGTCCACGAGAAGATCGTAGCCCGTCTTGATGTGCACTCCCATGTGGAAGCCATCAAACGGCACCCGGTGCCGATTCAGGAACCCCAGCGTCACTTGCTTGCTGAACTCTTGCCGCGCCGTCACCACGTGCACCTCGTGCCCCGCGTCGCTCCACTCCTGCATCACCGTGCGGGCGTGCGCATCCCGCAACGGACTCTTGTGAATCACCGAATCCGTCTCCAAGTTGCGCAACAACTCCTTCACCTCGGCCACCGTGAGTCCCGCTTCCTCCACGGCCTTGTACTGATAATACTCCCAATACTGGAAGCCCTCGTCATTCAAGTCCACGTCGTAGCGGTCGCGGAATGCGCGCAACACCCACGGCACGTGATCAAACAAGACGCCATCAAAATCCACCGCAATGCGGGCCACGAGGCGAGATTGGATTCTTGTGGATAGGCGCTTGGGCCGAGGAATGCGAGTGTGCCCACCCGCGTGCTGGCGCACCTCCGCTCGGCCCCAACCGACCACGGCGTGCGCCTGGCGGCCCACGGCGCGCCCCCATCGTCGAAGACGGCGTCCACGTCCCTGGTGAGCTTGGGCGTCTGGTTGCCTGCGATGCGCCCAGTCAGGGCGCGTCGCGCGTCATGGAGTGCAAGCGATACACGCCATCCATGGCAAACGTGACCTCGACGGGCAGCGCGCCCTCGTTGCGCCACAGCATGGAGTAGACTTCATTGGCCGGTCCAGTGAAGTTGCCGTCCATGCTCGTGCCTCGGTACTCGATGGGCCGATCCGTCGTGCCATTGTTGTGGAAATGCACGTTGAAGTAGACCTCCGAGTCGCTGGTCCAGGTGAAGTTGAAATGGTCGCCTGGAACCATGTTCAGGTTGACTTCGGCGAAGTCGTTGGGCATGACCGTGTACGTGCCCGCGATGGGGCCAAATGGTACGCCTTGGCGTGCCTCGATGGCGACGTCGAAGTGCACGTCCACGCCTTGCTGGATGGATACGACGATTTGCCAGGTGCCCGGCACGACCTCGTAGGTGCTGGTCACGTAGCGATGCTGGTCGCTTTCGCCCCAGCCATTGCCGTTCTCCGCACCGGTTGGGTCGCGGAGACTGAAATCCAGGGACGCACCCGGAATCGTCCACGTCAGAATCGCCTCGACTTCCGTGGTGCCATTGGGCACTTCGAAATCATACGCGATGGCCTCGTCGACGCCGGCGGCCAAGAACTCGCCGGCAAACGCGTACGTCGCTGGATCGAACGGGGCGACATCCGGCGCCGCGGGGTCCCCCTCGGGGTGGGGTTCGCTCGTGGTGCAGCCGGCCAACAACAAGGAAACCATCACCGCCGCAACGCTCCACGGCGCCCGCATCAGAATGCCTCCTGGGACAGGTGGACGTCAAGTGCCAAGGATTGCGCGCCGTCGAAGCAGCCGATTTCCACGTGCATGCGTACCGCCGAATCCCCGGACCTTGTCGTAAGGGTGACGTTGGCGCCCTCGCACGGCATCGTGCAACCCCTGCCACGCGCGTTGGGCACACCCTACCCGGCCACGTTCGGCATCCCCCCACACGTGGATGCATCCGAGGGGTCCAAAGGTCGGCTCCCAACACGCTACGGAACAACAGCAAGCGACCCCTGGGGGAATCGACGGGGTCGTCATGTTGGAGTGGCCATGCAACGCGGATTTCGGGCTCATTGGCCGGACCCATGACGGTCCGCAACGCGCCGAGCGTAGCGCGGTCGGCTGGAGCGACTTGTTGGGCCACCCAGCCCCGCTCCGAGGATGGTCCGTCGAGCTTTCCAGTGCACGTCGGACACGCCGATGGCACCCCCCAGGGACCCGTCGGTGCAATCTTGTGGCCGAATCGTGTGCCCCTGGGCACCAGTCGGATGAAATTGCTTGCTAGTCGCGCTTCACCTGTTCGTCAAAGTGGTGGTTCCAATGGGCACCACTGCAGAACGGTTTGTTTGCGCTTTGACCACACCGGCACAAGGCCATGTGGTCCGTGGTGCCGCCGTCATTGAGCTCAACGTCCGAGATGTCGACGCCGCCCTTGACCACGTAAGGGCCGTTGGGGGCCATGCCGAGGGATTCAGCGCCGCCGTGATCGCGGACGAGTTTGCCGTTGAGTGAGTGGGACAAGGCGCCGGAGGGGCACTTCTTGCACGCACTTGCAATGGCTTCGGCGTCCGCGCCTTTCGGGTCAATCCAGGGCTCGGTTCCCAGCTTGAACACTTCAGGCAAACCATCGGTGCAGTAACCCGCGTGAGCGCACAGCCCGCGATTGTCGTGGATGGTGACGCCGTCGCCTTCGTAATGATCCAGTTGATTCGGGACGCGTCCCGGGTCTTTGTCGCCCGTGAATCCGTTCTTGGCGTGGGTGCCGTCGCAGAAGGGCTTGTTGCTGCTGCCGCCGCAGCGACACAGCATCGCGCCATCCTTGAGGGGAATTTGTTCGCCGTCGGCGTAGCGGAGAATCTGGCCGATGTCCTCGACCTTGTAGGGCCCATTGGGGGTGGGTGTGATGCGCGTCATGGCCAACTCATCGGCATGGGGCCCGTCGGTCAAAGACCTTGGCCACGTTGCGTTGCACGTGAACCAACAGCGCCGAGTCATGGCGCATCATGCCCCCATGCTCTATTGCGCCCTGCCACCGAAGCAAAGAGCACACGGACCCGGTATGTGACGATGGATTGCCCCACCCACAAACACTGCAAGGACCACGGGCGAAACGAGATTCGCGCCGCTGCCCTGCTGGTTGGGGGCTAACGGTCGAACTGACCCGTCGCTCGCGAAGCGAGTGGGCGAGCGCAGCGAGTAGTCGGGTCGAGTGATTTGTTAGATGGCTCTCGCTCCCAGACGTACGATCATCGGCCTTCGGCAAAGTTTGATGTGCGTGCCGGCGGCTACGTGT
>JBFKTF010000173.1:0-3995 GCA_041636435.1 Thermoplasmatota archaeon | reverse complement strand
AGGTGACCAACCCGCCCATCGACGCCATCCGTGAAGAGCGCCGTGTCGTCGTGGGCCAACGAAGCGTAGCCCACCAAGAAGCGGAGGAACCGGTCGGTTTCGTCCACATCAAAGGAGACCAGATCGGCGGCGCCGTTGGGCCGGACGGGGTCCATTTCGCCGGCGGCTCCGTGCATCGACACATCGCCATCGTCGTCCTCCATGAACGGGGCCTCCTGGGCAGAGCCCAAGGGAATCATTTGCAGAAGGAACAGGCCTGCCAACAGGACTGCCAGAGCACGCATGCCCCAAAACCAGGGCTCCTGGTATTTATGGAGACTGGTGGAGATATCGGAGCAACGGGTCTTGTTTGGGCCTAATTGCGGCGACGTGCAAACAACGCCAACGCCACCAACACCAGGCCCAAGGCCACGGATGGACTCTTTTGGTCATCGGCCAGGGTTCCATCCAAGGTCTGCGCCAAATCGGCCTCGTCCACGTGCTGGGCATCGGTGTCCACTTCCGCCACGAGGCGCACCAGGCTGCGCACGTTGGGGTCGTTGACGTCCTTGGCGTGCAGGGTCAAGTCTGCCTTCACGCCGTCGGCGATGCCCATGGGGATGTCCACGGCCAGCGCAATCGGGCGGCTGACCCCGGGCGCGATGGTGAATTCGTTGCTACCCAAGACGCGGGCCCAGTCCAGGTTGTTGCCCGTCAGTTCCAAGGCAACCGTCTGGCGCTGGTCGCCGATGTTCTCCAGCGTGACGTTGAACACCGTCGTCTGGCCCGGGTTGGCCAGCTTGTGCTGCGTGTCAGCGAACAGTTCGATGCCACTGAGGCTGGAGAAGTACTGGTTCACGTCGTCGTGGTATTCGCTGAGGGGAAGCGTCATCTCGCCACCCGGGGCGATCGTGATGCGGGGCTCCAAGCAGCATGGCATGAGGCCCGGCGCTGCCGCATAGACCTGCATCAGCATGGCGGCGCCCGGTTCATGGGCCACGTAGTCGCTGGCTTGTGTGGGCACCACATCGAAGTCGACCCAGGTGGGCACGTCGCGTTGCAGGTTGGCCGTTCCAAGTGGGACCAGGTCAAAGAGGCCGTGCTCAAATTCTGGATTGAAGAACTCGTTGCCGGGCGACTCCCCCGGGGGGAGCACCGACACGGCGCCATAGAATCGCACGCCCTCCATGGGGATGGTCGCCTGGAACGGGATGCGCAGCGTGCCCAGTCGGTCGAGGTCGGCATCCAGCCCAATGGCCAGGCCGGGGAGCAAGGGGATGTCGAATTCGAAGATGAGCTCCGTGTTGCATCCGCAGCCGCTCGTGTGCCTGGCGGATTCGCCAACGGAGGACGGGTCGTCTTCGAGGGTATTGAAGTAGGCCATGCCCGAGCCGTCGATGTGGATGAACGTGGTGTCGTGGTGGCCTGCGGGTTGGGGTATGTCCGTGTAGCGCACGCCGAGTTCGATGCGGCCCTGGCTTTCGGGGTCGTGCTGGTCGTCCATGGTGACCATGAAGGTCTGGAGCAAGCCATGCTGGTGATTGAATGGCGTCGTCACGAGGACCGGAACTTGCACGCTGGATCCGCCCTCGATGCGGAGGCTCTCTTCGGGGAACGACACGACCCATTGGTCCGGCACATCGTGGGCCGCGAAACGGAACCGGTGCTCCTCTTCGGCGCCGTTGTGTGCGGTGACGGTGAACAGGAACGTCGTGGCTTCTCCGTTGCTGACCCGGATGGGTTCGTCGCTCTGCAGCGCTGCGGTGCCCAGCTGCCCCAGCCCCTCTTGGATGATCCATTCGACGACGCCGTCGTTGGGCATGGCGTCGCCGCCCTGGATCGGGTATTGGGCGCCCGCTCCCATGACTTCGAACAAAGTGAATTGGCTGGCTTCCAGGCTGGATTGGACCCGGATGGACTCGAGGTGCTCGTCCTTCAGGAGACCAGCCCCGTCGGCGCCGACAATGAGGGAGCGGGGAATCGAGGTCTCCAGCGAATCCTGTGTTAGGGTGACATCAAAGCGTTCGATGACGAACCAGCGGCCGCTGGCCGCATCGTGCATGTCCAGGTGCGCGCTGAAGATTTGGCCCGGGAAGATGGGCGCGCCTCCGTCGCGGCTGAACTCGACCTTGTAGTCCACGTCGCGGTACGAGAAGAAGACGTCCCAGTTGATGGAGTCGACCAGCAACAGATCCTCGTCGGGCTGGAAGTCCGCCACGCCCACGCGGAACACCAGGTCGTCCGGGTATTCCTCCAGCTCGAGCCACAACAAATCCAACGCATCCCACCGCGCCCCGGTGACGGGGGCCGGTCCGGCGTGGACTTCGTGGTCGCCAGAGTCGTCTTCGGCAATGGTGGCGCCGCTCGCTGCTGGAAGCAGGAACAGGAGCACAAGCAAGGCACGCATCGATGCGCACCTCGCTTGTGCTCACTTAAGCAGATTGGTCCATTGGTTGGGGTGAACCGTTCTGCTTACTCCTCTTCGCCCGTTGCCTCGACCTCTTCTTCGTCGTCCGCCTGCAGGACCGCGACTTGGGTGACGTGGTCGTCGTCGTTGACGCGCACGATGCGGACACCCTGGGTGCTGCGGCCTTGTTGGCTGATCTGGTCGACGGGGGTGCGGACCACCATGCCGCCCTTCGTGATGATGAGCAGCGATTCGTCGCCGAAGACGGTGCGCAGGGCGCGCACGGCGCCGTTGCGTTCGTTGACGACGATGGTGCGGACACCCTTGCCGCCGCGGTGGGTCTTGCGGTACTCATCCAGGGCGGTGCGCTTGCCGTATCCGTTCTCCGTGATGGTCAGCAATTCGCAGCCGGCTTCGGCCACGGCCACGGCGCGGACCTCCGCGCCTTCGGCGAGGGTGATGCCCCGCACGCCACTGGCCACGCGGCCCATGGAGCGGACTTCGTCTTCATCGAAGCGGCAGGCTTGCCCGTCGCTCGTGGCGAGGATGATGTCCTTGTGTCCATCGGTGCGGCGCACGCCCAGCAGTTCGTCGCCGTCGCGTAGTTCGATGGCCTTGATGCCGACTTGGCGGATGTTCTTGTACGCGCTCAGGGGGGTCTTCTTCACGATGCCCTTCTTCGTGGCAAAGAACAGGAACTGTCCTTCTTCTTCGAAGTCGCGCACCGGGATGATGTTCTCCACCTTCTCGCCCTCGTCGAGGTTGATGAGGTTCACGACGGGCTTGCCACGGCTTTGGCGGCTGCCCGCGGGGACGCGGTAGCCCTTGAGCCAGTGGACGCGGCCCGTGTTGGTGAAGAAGCAGAGCCAGTCATGGGTGGAGCCAACGGCGGTGCCAATGACGTGGTCGTCTTCCTTGGCTTGCATGCCCTTGAGGCCCTTGCCGCCACGGTTCTGTTCCTTGTACGTGTCCAAGGCCATGCGCTTGAGGTAGCCTTCCTTGGTGAACACGTAGACGCTGGTCTCCTCGGGGATCAGGTCCTCGTCTTCGATGTCGATTTCGCCGTCCTCGATGGCGGTGCGGCGCTCGTCGCCGAAGTCTTCCTTGACCTTGGCGAGTTCTTCCTTGATGATGCCGTAGACCAGTTGCGGGTCGCCCAGCACCTTGCGGTAGTACTCGATCTTCTCCATCAGATCCGCGTGCTCGGCGCGCAGGGCGTCGGACTCGAGGCCGGTGAGCTTCTGCAGGCGCATGTCCAGGATGGCCTTGCATTGGATTTCGCTGAGGCCAAACTTGGACATCAGTCCGTCCTTGGCGGTCTCGGCGTCCTTGCTGCCCCGGATGAGTGCGACAACTTCGTCGATGTTGTCCAGGGCGGTCAGCAAGCCTTCCAAAACGTGGGCGCGGGCCTCGGCCTTGTCCAATTCGAATTGGGTGCGGCGGGTGACGACTTCGAAGCGGTGGTCGATGAAGACCTTCAGCATCGACTTCAGATCCAAGGTGCGCGGCATGCCGTCCACCAAGGCGAGGTTGTTGATGCTGTAACTGGACTGCAACGGGGTGTGCTTCCAGAGTTGGTTCAGCACGACGTCGGTGATGGCGTCCTTCT
>JBFKTF010000172.1:0-4005 GCA_041636435.1 Thermoplasmatota archaeon | reverse complement strand
CTCATGCCCAACCTCCTCGAAATCACCAAGGCGTTCTCCGAAGCGCGCAACGACGAGGAGTTCATGGCGACATGGCGCGAGTACCTCACCCATTACGGGGGCCGCGCCACGCCACTCTACCGGGCCGACCGGCTGACCGCGCATTGCGGGGGTGCCACGATTTGGCTCAAGCGCGAGGACCTCGTCCATGGCGGGGCGCACAAGTTCAACAACGTCATGGGCCAACTCTTGTTGGCCAAGCGGATGGGCAAGACCCGCATCATCGCCGAGACCGGCGCCGGCCAACACGGCGTCGCCACGGCCATGGCGGGCGCCGTGCTCGACTTGCCGGTGGAGGTCTACATGGGCGCGAAGGACGTGGAGCGCCAAGCGCTCAACGTCTTCCGCATGGGGCTCCACGGCGCGCGAGTCCACAGCGTTGCCAGTGGCAACGGCACCCTCAAGGACGCCGTCAACCAAGCAATGCGTGACTGGGCCGGCCGCCCCGAGGACACCTACTACTGCGTTGGGAGCGTCGTGGGACCCCACCCGTTCCCGTGGATGGTGCGCGAGTTCCAATCCGTCATCGGCCAAGAGATTCGCCAACAATTTGAGGACCGCCAAGGCGGCACGCCCGACGTGGTCGTCGCATGCGTTGGAGGCGGCAGCAACGCCATTGGCACGTTCCATCCCTTGCTCGACACGACCACGCGCATGATTGGCGTGGAGGCCGGCGGCGATGGCCTCGAGTCCGGCAAACACGCTGCCACCATCACCGGCGGCCGCCGCGGCATCCTGCACGGCGCGCTGAGCATGCTCCTGCAGGACGACGATGGGCAAGTCACGGAACCCCACAGCATCAGTGCGGGCCTGGATTATCCTGGCATTGGACCCGAGCATGCGGCGCTGGCCGATGCCGGCCGCGTCGAATACACCGCCGCCACGGATGCACAAGCATTGGATGCCAGCCAAGCCTTGTGCCGCTTGGAAGGCATCCTGCCCGCCTTGGAGTCGGCCCACGCACTGGCCACCGCCATGGCATTGGCCAAGGACATGGAGCCCGACCAGCACATCGTGGTCACCCTCAGTGGGCGCGGCGACAAAGACATCCACACGCTGCGCGCCGCCCTGGAGGCCCCATGAAGCGCCTGCAGGAGCGCCTCCACGCGACCCGCCACGGCGCGCTCAGCATCTACCTGGCCTCCGGCCACCCGGACCGGGACCGTGCCTTGGCGGTGTTCGAGGCCGCCATCGA
The DNA here is from genome assembly GCA_041636435.1 of Thermoplasmatota archaeon. Classification (GTDB taxonomy): domain Archaea; phylum Thermoplasmatota; class E2; order JACPAO01; family JAHFTW01; genus JBFGSX01. The sequence goes on along the minus strand of JBFKTF010000172.1, from coordinate 2,771 downwards.
GGGCGGCGCGGACTGGATTGAGTTGGGCATCCCCTTCAGCGATCCCGGAGCCGACGGGCCCACCATCGAAGCGGCCACCGCCGCTGCCTTGGCCGCTGGCCACCACGTGGAGGACGCCTTCGCATTGGCCACGACGCTCACCAAGCGCCATCCCGACACGCCGCTGATTGCGATGACGTACGCCAACATCGCCTACCAAATGGGGTGGGACGCCTTCGCTCGACGCTGTGCCGAGGCAGGCATCGACGGCGTCATCCTCCCCGATGTGCCGTTGGAGGAATCCGAACCCGTGCGCGACGCCTTGGCGACCGCCGGCGTGGCGTGGGTGCCCCTCGTGACGCCCGCCACGGACGCCAAGCGCATGGCGGCCATTGCGGCCACGTGCACGGGGTTCCTGTACGTGGTGGGCAACGTGGGCATCACCGGGCAAGCCGACCCCGGGCCCTTGGTGGAGGCCACGGTGCGCCGTGCCCGCGACGTCACGGACAAGCCGCTGGCCGTTGGCTTTGGCATCGCGTCCGCCAACGACGTGGCCCGCGTCATCGAAGCCGGTGCCCAAGCGGCCATCGTGGGCAGCCACATCGTGCAACAAGTCCATGCAGGGGCCACGCCGGATGCCATCCGAGCGGCCGTGGCGGCGCTGCGCTCAAAGATGCCGGGACAAGGGTCTTAGCGGTCCGGCCAAGTTTCGGGCCATGGCGCTGGCGGATTGGTTGCGCGACCCAGCCAACAAGGAATCGATCCGGGCAGCGCTCGACGAAGCGCGCCGCCGCACGTGGAGCCTGATGGATGGCGTGCGCGACGAGGACTGGGACCGCCCCGTGGCGGACTACCTCAGCCCACCCAACTGGGACGTGGGCCACATGGCCAACTTCGAGGAATTGTGGCTGGTGCAGAACCTGGCCGAGCACCATGAACTCCATGCGGGCTACAACACCATCTACGACGCCTTCGCCACGCCGCGCCAAGACCGCCCCAAGCTGCGTCTATTGGGCCGCAGCGAGGCCCGGGCCTACATGGACGAGGTGCGGCAACAGAGCCTCGCTGTCTTGGAGCAACTCGATCTCGACGCGTCCCGCTTGACCCGCAACGGGTTCGTGCATTGGATGATTGTCCTGCATGAACACCAGCACCAGGAGACGTTGCTGCAATCGTTGACGATGCTGGGCCCCGAGCGCTACACGCCACCCCGGGCACGGCCCTTGCCGGAGCCCCAGGACATCGTCGATGCGTGGCAAGCCCATTACGTCACGATTCCCAGGGGCACGTTCCGCATGGGCACCGAGCAGGGGCCCGGCGTCTATGACAACGAGGCCCCACCGCACACCGTGGAGTTGCCCGCATTCCAGATGGCCCGCTACCCGGCCACGTGTGGCCAGTACCTCCAATTCATCGAAGAAGGCGGCTACGACGATGCCCGGTGGTGGAGCGCGCGCGGACGGCAGTGGCTGGACGACACACCCCACCACGCGCCCCTGTACTGGACGCGCATCGACGGCGCATGGCACCGCACCGACCTGCGCGGTACCGTGCCGGTTGCCGAGGTCGAGGACGAGATTCTGTGCCACGTCACGTACTTCGAAGCCGAAGCGTTCGCCGCGTGGGCCGGCGCCCGTTTGCCCACGGAGGCGGAATGGGAACGTGCATGCCGGGGCCGCATCGGAGCCCGCAACCCGTGGGGCGATACGCCGGCGACGACGGATTTGGCCAACGTGGACCAACTGGGCTTGGGGCCCAGCCGCGTCGGCGCGTACCCCGATGGTGGCAGCCCCGACGGCGTGGAGCACATGATTGGGGACGTGTGGGAATGGACCAGCAGCGACTGGCAAGCCTACCCTGGCTTCGAGGCGTTCCCGTACGAGGAGTACTCGGATGTCTTCTGGGGCGGCGATTACAAGGTGTTGCGCGGCGGCGCCTGGTCCGCGCGCGCGGGCTGCGCCACGGGGACGTTCCGCAATTGGGACCACCCGTATCGGCGCCAGATTTTCAGTGGCATCCGCTTGGCCAGGGACGCCTGAACCGGGTGGTACGTCGCCTGCCGCCATGACAAGGGCTTAGGACGCGGCATCGATGGACGGCGCGTGCAGGAAGAGACGTTCACCAGCAAAGGCATCGTCGCGGACACGCGGCGCGGCCTGTTGGACGAACCCAAGTGGTTGAGCAGCCTCTACTTCTACGACCACGAAGGGAGCCGGCTGTTCGACCTCATCACGCAAACAGCGGAGTACTACCCGACGCGCACGGAGGAGGCCTTGTTGGCCGAGAACGTCGACGCCATCATCGAGGAGACCGGCGATGGCCTCACCATCGCGGAAATGGGCAGCGGCAACAGCCGCAAGACCCGCGTCATCCTGGCCAGCCTAATGCGCCACCAGGAATCGGCCACGTACCTGCCCATGGATGTGAGTGCGGATTTCTTGGCCAAAAGCGCCGAGGCATTGGAACACGAGTTCCCGGGCCTGCACGTGGAGCCCATCGCCGCCGAGTACTCGGATGGCCTGCGCAAGATTGGAGAACACGCCGCCGAGCGCCGCTTGGTGCTCTTCCTAGGCAGCAGCATCGGCAACTTCGAGCCGGAAGAACAAGTGGCGTTGCTGCGCAAGGCCCACGATGCATTGAGCCCGGGGGACGCATTCCTTCTTGGTACGGACTTGGTCAAGGACCACGACGTGCTCAACGCGGCATACAACGACGCCACCGGACACACCGCCGCATTCAATCTCAACATCCTGCACCACCTCAACCGGGAGTTGGAGGGCGACATCGACGTG
>JBFKTF010000171.1:0-4023 GCA_041636435.1 Thermoplasmatota archaeon | reverse complement strand
GGCGTCGCCTTGGGGTGGTCGATGACAGCTTGCGGGGTCAATGCAATCCCTCCGGTAGGCCGTACTTTTCGAAATGGCTGAGCAGTTGCTCCTTCTGCCATTCCAAGTACGGGGGGTTCTCGATGTACGCGTTGGCGAACATGTAGTCGGGCGTCTTGAGCTCCTCGCGGCGCACTTCGAAGCGAGCGATGGCGTCGTCGATCCGTTCCCGGATGCGTTCCTCCATCTCTTCCTGCTTCTTGGCGTTCCACCAGCGCTTCTTCTGCATGTACTTGCGGACGCGGTCGATGGGGTCCTTGGCCGCCCACTCTTCTTCGAGTTCCTTGGGGCGGTACTTCTTCGGGTCGTCGGCCGTGGTGTGGACGTTCATGCGGAACGTCACGGCCTCGATGAGCGTGGGGCCTTCGCCGCGGCGGGCGCGTTCGACGGCTTCGCGGGTGACCTTGATGACGGCCAGCAAGTCGTTGCCATCGACCTGCACGCCGGGGATGCCGTATGCAATCGCCTTCTGGGCGATGGTGTCGGAGTTGGTCTGCCACTTGCGGGGCACGGAGATGGCCCACTGGTTGTTCTGGATGAAGAACACCACGGGGGCCTTCAGGACGCCGGCCATGTTGAGGGCCTCATGGAAGTCACCCTCGGAGGTGGAGCCGTCGCCGCCGTACGTGATGGCGATGTTGTCGGTGCCGTCCTTCATCTCGGCCCAAGCGGTGCCCAGTGCGTGGGTGTACTGGGTGCCGATGGGGATGCAGATGGGCAGGACCTTGGCATCCTCGGGGATGTTCATGCCTTCCTCGAAGCCGGCGGCGTAGAGTAGGTCGTCGCAGGGGTCGGCGCCGCGGTGGAAGTAACCCACCGATTCACGGAAGCTGGGGCAGAACCAGTCCTGGTCGGTGGTGCAGTACATGCTGCCGGCCTGGGCGGCTTCTTGGCCGTGGGCGGGCGCGAAGGTGCCGATGCGGCCTTGGCGTTGCAGCTTGAGGCGGCGGTGGTCCCATTCGCGGCTGAAGCTCATCAGCTCGTACAGGTAGAGCAGGTCTTCCTTGGGGACCTTCGGGTCCAGGTCCTTGTCGACGTGGCCGTCGACGTCCAGGACGGACACCGTCTCGATCGTCGGTGGTTGGTAAGCGGTCGTGACCGGCATGGGGATGACTCCATGGGGCGGGCGCCAAGGCTGGCGCACGCTGGTTCGGAGCCGCCGACATGGGTCCCCCATATAATGTCAAGGGCCGGGGAGGGGTCCGGATTCGAACATGTTCACGCCGAACCCTCCATGTCGGCGCTCAATCCTTGATTCCGCGGGCGCACCAAGCCAGCAGCACGCCCAGCCAGACGGCTCCCGCGGCCACCAGCAGATGGCCGGCCATCTCGGCGCCCGGGCGGGTCAACGCCCCGAAGGCAGCGATGGTGCCGGCCAAGGCGGCCTTGCCTTGCCGGGGCGCCACCAAGACGCCGGTGCCCAGGTACACGAGCGCCGCGCCCAAGTCGGGGATGGCGTCCGAGACCACGAAGTGGCCAACCAAGACCAGCAACGCGCCGGGCACCGCATCGCGGCGATCGAGCCACAGGAACACCGCCAGCCCCACCATGCTCAAGGCGCCCGTGAGCCCCGTCAAGGGACCCAAGCCCGGCACGGCGGCGGGGTCCAGATGGAATGCGTGCAGCAACGAACGCACGGCGAACACCAGCGGCGCTGGCGCCAGCAAGGCGAAGCCGATGCGGGTCCAATCCATGGCTTGGCCTTGCGATGGACTTGCTTAGGGGTTTCTCACAGCAAAGCGTCGATGTTGTGGCGCAATGTGGACTCGCCCGAGCCGGAACGCAGGCCTTGCTGGTGCACCCATTGGATGGTGCCGTCGCCGTCGACGAGCACGTAGTTGGGTTGGTATGTCCGCAGCCCAAAGTGCTCGTTGACGCCCCGGTCCCAGTAGGCTGGGAAGGCCCAGCCCTCGCGGTCGCGGTGGCTCTGCGCGTTGTCTTGGGAGGACTCGTGGCTGACGGCCATGATTTCGAAGCCACGTTCGTGGTACTCGGCGTGAATCTCCTCCAATTTTGGCTCGTCCTGGCCGCAAATCGTGCACCAGCTGGCCCACACGAACACCAGCGTCACGTTGCCCCGCAAGTCCTCCAGCGAGGGCGCAGACTCTTGCAGTCCCGGCGCGGAGTAGCTGGGCGCCTCGGTGCCCTCTAGCGGGTGCCCACTGCGCAGGACCTCGTTCTGGCCGCCGCTGCTGATGGTGTCGGGTCCGCCCACGGGTTGTCCAACGGCGTCGTTGCCCGCCGGCTGGCCACTGGCTTCCGGTTCCGGGGTCTCCTGCACGCACCCGGCGAGGGCGACGCACACCAACATCGCGACGATTGCACGCATGCCCGGCACTGGGATTTGCTGCTATTTCCGGGTTGTCCAGTGGGTCGGACGAATCGAAGACCGTCCCAGACTCCTTTATACGGTTCCAGCAGGCTGCCGATGCATGCGCCTCGCATTGGTCGCACTGCTCCTGCTCCCATTGGTCGCCGCCCAGGGCTCACCCGACTACGGGAACTACCAGTACGGAGACTACGGCGACTACCAGGGAGGCTGCGTCGATGCCGTGGACTTCGATGGCAGCGACGACGACGAGGTGAGCTACGAATACGCCTACGTCTGCGAGGGCACGGTGCGCGCCGTGGATTTCTCGTTCGAGATTGGCATCGAGTCCGAGTTGAGCATGGAGGCCGCCTTGGTGGAGGGCGCCAATAGCAACCGGCCCGAGTCGGTGGCCGCTTTCGACATGACCGTCGGCCTCATCGGCGTGGCGGTGTTCGAGGACACGGACGGCGATGGCGCGTTTGGCCCCGACGACGATGCCTTGGTCGAAGAGGCGTTTTCGTCCGGCGGCTGGGGGGCCATGCAGACCCGCAACCAGGACGGGCGCGTGGAATTCTCCGCCACCTACGACTTGGACATGGGCGGCGAGTTCAAGGTCCTGGGCTCCGCCCAGGTCGCTCCCTACACCGTGGAAGGAATCCGGGTGTTGCCTGGCGACACCAAGATCGACTTCGAATTCCATGACGTGCCGTTCCCGACGGAGAGCGCCAAGATTGCTCTCGTGCTGGGCATCAGCAGCGAGGCGGCCACGGTCAAGAGTGGCGGGCCCCACGGCATCCAGGGCCGCGAGCAGGGCATCGCCGTGGGCGGCGCGCAGAGTGCCTACTTTGCGTGGGCCAAGACCGCCAAGGTGGACGGCGTCGACCGGCCCGTGAGTGCGTACGAAGACGTCTCCTTCGAATCGGCCGACGTCCAGCAGGATGGCCAAACCATCCACGCACACGACGCCGAGGGGACCATTTCCCTGGCATACCCCCAGGGCAAGGACATCGTGCACGACCCTCGCCTCGGCGTGGCGTTCAGCAAGAGTGGCGGCAATGGCATCCCCGCGCCGGGTCTTGTCGTGGCGCCGTTGTTGTTGGCTGCGGCCGCCATGCGTCGCCGCTGAGTTGGCGGTGCAACGGCGCCAACACGATGGCGATGAGTGCCGCGGTGGCCAGGCCGGCCCAGGGGCTGATGCTGGCGACCCATGCTTCGAGGCCCTCGGAGAGGACGAAGAACCCCAGGCACTCCATGGCGGATGCCACCAGCCGCTCGAAGCGCTCCGGTGTGGCCATCCAGACTCCGTGCCACTGCACGGCTCAAGCAACGCCTTGGTCTACAAGAACACCGTCGCTCACTCAAGGAAGCTGAGGACGCCTTGGCTGCGCCCGCCGCTGCCTCCGCCACCACCGGGCAGGTGGTTGGCCAGCCAGTGGAGGAAGGCTTGGCTGCTGCGGCTCTGGGTCCAGACCGTGCCGGGTCCGGTGAACTCCGTGACGATGCCTTCGCCGCTGAGCAAGGTCGACTTGAGCCCGCCGATGCGGCGCAGGTTGTACTGCATGCCGTCGGTGAACGCGACGATGTGGCCAGAGTCCACCGTGAACTTGCCGCCCGGGCCGACGTGGTGCTCTTCGATGGCGCCGTAGCTGCTGAGCAGCAAGTCGCCCTTGCCG
>JBFKTF010000170.1:0-4055 GCA_041636435.1 Thermoplasmatota archaeon | reverse complement strand
GAGCGCGCAAGCGTTCCTGCCGGAGGGGCGCCCAGGGATTCGGCTGGCCTTGGCTGCGTTCGGCGCCGCATTGGCGGGCTATGTCTTGATGTGGCTGCTCGGGTTCCTGTTGCTGCTCACCAACGAATTGGTGTATGCTGTCTCGGGGTGGTCCCCCAGCTTCTCGTTGCGGGGGGGCCTGGGCGGCGTGTTGGCGGTCGCTGCGTGGGCGGCATGGTTTGGGGCGACCCGGTGGAACCACCCCGTGCAATCCCGCCGCGTCGGGTTCTGGCTCGCGGGCGGTCTAGTGGTGGCGACCATCCCCTTGGGCGTCGTGGCGCGTCTGGGCGATGCGGCGGAAGCCGTGGTGTCCGTGGCGGGCGCCTTCCTGGTCATGGCCGCCTTCACGTGGCTCGGCGCCCGGCTCTATGCACGAGGCTGAATGCTACCCGATGAGCTCGCCATCATCCATCAGCCAACACGGCTGCACATCATGGCAACGCTCGCCAAGCACCGGGATCTGGCCTTCGTCGACTTGCGCGACGCGCTTGGGCTGAGCGACGGCAACTTGCAAAGCCACGCCAAGCGCCTGGAAGAAGCGGGGCTGTTGGCGTCGCGTCGTGCCCTGGGCGCCACGGGCATCGTGGTGCGGTACAACATCACGGGGCAGGGCGATGCCTGCGTGGCCGCCTACCGGCGTTGGCTAGCACACACGCTGGCGGAACTCAGCGGCGCCGGCGGGCGAGGATAACCAGGCCAATCAGCGCAGCCCAGAGCGGCAACGGTGAATCCTCGCCCTCCGCCTCCGTTTCGTCGTCCGGCTCGTCCGTGCTGTTGCCCGTAGGCTCTGGGTTCACCGTGGAGGGGAATGCATCCGTGATCGTGATGTTGAAGCTGCCACGGAAGCCCAAATCCGACAGGACGCCGATGGTCACGGGCCCCGTGCCGTTGCCCGTGATGGTGAGCGTGAAGGTCGCGTTCTCGCCGGGAGCAATCGTCGCATTGCCCGGGTCCACGGTGACGTTCCATCCGCTGGTGACGTTGGTCTCGATGGTGACCTTGTCCTCGGCGGTGCCATTGTTGGTGGCGTTGAACACCAGCACGGCTTGGCCATTGGTCAAGGACACCACAGCATCGGTCGGCATCAGGATGTCTGCCTCCACGGCGACAGCCTTGTCTTGGCCAATCACGTAGGGGCGGCCAAAGTCGGCGTCCGGGGCGCGGTCCTTGGTGCCCGCCGCATCCGCGGTGCGGGCCCAGAGGCCGTCGATGACGTCGCCTTCGTTGACGCCGCCGATGCGGTCGAACGGCACGCACCAATGGTAGAGTTCCACGGTGTTGTCCAAGCCGCCGCCAACGGCTTCTCCGTCCAATGTGAATTCCTTGCTCACGGCGGTGCCGCGCAACTGGTGTTCTTCGCCTCGGATGTTGAAGTTGAATTCCTTGAAGTGGCCCGGTCCCGCGCCAGCATCTTCGGTGACGAGGTTGGCCAGCTTCAGTTCAAAGTACAGGTGGCCCGCGCCGCAGGTGCCGCCTTCCTGGACCAGCCCGTAGTGGATGTCCCAACTGTTCGTGGGGTCCGTCCCAGCGCCGCCTTCGTCGCCGGCGGCGTCGGCCACTTCGGGATCATCGGGCGTCCCCGCGGAGGCAAGGGGCAAGAGGCAGGCAAGCAGGATCACAAGGAACCGGCGCATCGATGAACGATTGGCTGGCTCGGCTTCAAGGTTGCGAGGCGTTCAAAGCGGCGACCCGATTGGCCCCGCCATGAGCCAAGTCGAAGCCCGCCTCAAGGACATGGGCCAGGAGGTCCCCGACGTCCCCAAGCCCGCCGCCAACTACGTGCCCTGGACGATTGCAGGAAACACGGTGTATGTGGCCGGCCAAATCCCCGTTCAAGGCGGCGAAATCCAAGCCACGGGCAAGGTCGGCGACGGCGGCCACTCGACGGAGGAGGCCCAGCGCATCGCCCAGATTTGTGGGCTCAACGTGATCGGCGTGCTGAAGGCCGCCGCGGCGGAAGTGGGCAAGACGCTCGACGACCTTCGCGTCGTGCGCATGAGTGGCTTCGTCAACACCGCCCCCGGCTTCACCGACGTGCACCTCGTCACCAACGGCGCCAGCGACCTCATCGCCGACGCCTTTGGCGAGAAGGGCATCCACGCCCGCAGCGCGGTCGGCATGGCCGAGCTTCCGCTGGATGTGCCATTCGAGTTGGAAGCCATCGCGGTCTTCGAGTAATCAGCGCACGCCGATATCGAACTCGCAGGTCCCGTCGCAGCCGACTCGGAGCTCCCACGTGCCGGGGCGCAAATCGTCGTTGCGGGACTCGTACACCCAGCCACGGGCGTAGGCGCCGTGAACGAAGTTCCAGCGACCCGCTTGGTTGCCCTCTTCGTCGAGGATGCGGACGGAGATGCCCTCGGGCGCGTAGAAGTCGATGGCGATCTGGGTTCGGTTGTCGGCGCGAGGGGCCTCGAAATGGAACGTGTCCGAATCGTCCGTCAGGGTGCCGGAGGCGGAAGCTTGCTTGGGTCCGGGGACGAGGCGGGGAATCTCGGGCATCGTGGTGTCGTTGTCGAGGGCGACGGCGTAGCTGCATGGGCCTTGGCAGCCGTAGGCCAACTGCCAGTTGCCCCCGCGCTGGTCCCCGACGTGGAACCACAGGTCGCCGATGCTGACGGGTCCGTAGAATCCAAGTCCGGCCGCCTGGCAGGGCATCATGATGCCGCTGTACGGTTCGCGCTGCGGCGGGCACGCCAACCCCACGCCGAAGCCGTCCTGGCTCGTGGCGGAGATGCGCATGAGGTGTTGCCCCTGGGCGAGTTGGAGGTTGGTCGACTCTTCGAACGCCTCCGTGGATTGCCCAGCAAAGCGGAAGTCGGCGTCCCGGTATTTCTGGTCGGCTGGGGTGCTTGAACTGCTGCACCCCGCGAGGGTCACACACAACAACAGGAGGCAGACCAGCATCGCACGCATGCGCTTCGATGGCTGCGACCGCATTTAGACGGTTCTGGGACGATGCTTGGATTTGGCAAAACCCTCAAACCCCGGACTCGAATATGTACGGGCCCGAGGCGAACATGCCCTTCCTGCTCTCCGATGATGAAGACCTGATCGCGAAGACCGTGGCCGAGTTCGCGGCCGGCATCGGCGCCGATGCGGCCCACGAGTTCGACCGCCACGGAACGTTCCCCGCCGAGCCCTTGGCCGGCGCGGCGCAGCTTGGTCTGCTTGGGATGAGTCTGTCCGCCGAGCAAGGCGGCGCGGGCGTCTCGCCGGCGGCCTACGCGTTGGCGGTGATGGAGATGGCCAAGGTCTGCCCCAACACGGCCACGGTGCTGGCGGCCCACAACGGCGCCGCGATGCGCTTGTTGGCCGATGGACCCGAGGCGCTGCGCGCCCAGGGAGCTGCTAGCGTCATCGCCACGTTGGCCACCGAGGAAGCGTACGGCTCGGACAAGAGCACGATTGGCACGGAAGCGGCGCCCGATGGCGATGGCTTTCGGCTCACGGGCAGCAAGGTCTGGGGTGTGGGCGCCACCGACGCCACGACGTTCCTCATTCTCGCCCAGGCGCCGGACGGGCCGACGTGGTTCGCGGTGCCCCGCGACGCCCCGGGCATCCAGGTGGCGGCGCCCGAGGACCTTCTGGGTCTGCGGGCCGCCGGCATCAGCAACGTCTACCTGGACGACGTCGCCGTGGGCGCGGACGCCATCGTGGGCGCGCCGGGCCAAGGCAAGGCAATGTGGGATGCGGTGCAACCATGGCTCCAAGTGGGGGCCGCGGCGTGCATCGTCGGCGCGGCGGCGGGCGCGCAATTGGTGGGCAACGACTTCGCGGAGAACCGCGTCCAGTTCGGCAAGCCCATTGGCACCTACCAAGCCGTCAGCGACACCCTCACCGAAATCGACATCCAAATCGCCGCGGCGCGGTCCTTGGTCTTGGAAGCGGCGTCCCGCCTAGCGCACGACGATGCACCCGCTTGGGCGGCCCGCGCGAAGGCGTTCGCCGCCGGCATGGCCATCTTGTCCACGCGCCGCGTCATTCGCGTCCAGGGTGGCACGGGCTTCATGCGG
>JBFKTF010000169.1:0-4060 GCA_041636435.1 Thermoplasmatota archaeon | reverse complement strand
CTGGAGCCACGCTACCTGGCGGCGTTTGGGTTCATGCCCATCGTCCTGCCCGCCGCCATGTGGGGCTGGGAGATGCTGCGCCCCGAGATGGCGCTGCGTGCCCGGCGCCGCAACGTCGAAGCCAACCTACCCTACGCTCTGAATTTCATGGCCGCCATGGCCGCGGCCGGTGTCGTGCCCGAGGAGATCTTTGGCGCCATCGGCAAGCAGAAGGTGTACGGTGAAGTGCGGCTCGAGGCGGCGCAAATCTACCGGGACACGCGGCTGTTTGGAAAGGACCTGATCCAAGCCATGCACGATGGCAGCCGCCGCAGCCCCTCCCCGATGTTCGAGGAGTTCCTGCAGGGCGCCATCAACACCATCACCAGCGGTGGCAACTTCAAGGTCTACTTGTTGGCCCGTGCCGAGCAAGTCACCGAAGAGAACCGCCGCCGCATGACCAGCTTCCTCGAAGGCCTCGGCGTCATGGCCGAGTCCTACGTGGTCGTTGCCGCCGCCGCGCCCCTGTTCCTGATCGTCATCATCAGCGTCCTGGCGGTGCTGTCTGGTGCCAACGTCGCGGCCCTGTTCCTGAACCTGATTGTCCTCGTCGTGCTGCCCCTGATTCACGGCGCGTTCTCGTACATCCTGCGCACCATGAGGCCCGACTGATGCGCATCACCCACTCCCTTGCCATCTTGGCCATGGGCGTCACGGCCCTCTTGCTGGGCCTGGGGGCCGCGTCCAGGGGCGGCGCGGCCCGCGCCTGGCTGCTCTTTGTGGCCTTCCTGGCGGCCCTCAGTTTGCCGGCCATTGTGGCCCACGCGGCGCAGGGACATCCCAGCGACCGCACCGTCGGTGGCTCTGGCTACCGGCCCCCGGAAGACCGGCGCATCCGTGTCCTGCACCTCATGCTCACCACCCTCTACAACTTGGGCGTGGCGACCGTGGTGTTCGCGGCGCTGGTGCGCTCGCGCTTGGTGGACCTGCAGATTCCTGAGCCACTGGTGCAGCTCTTCCCCGCCCTCATCGGCGCTTACACCTTGCTCTTGGCGTTGGCCAGTGTCTGGCGCCTCGACGAAGGGGGTGCAGTGAACGACTGGTACACCCGCACCCATGGCATGGCGCTGGGCGCTGTGGGTGCCGTCGTGGGCGCCGTCGCCGTGTTCTTGGCCGTGGCCGGGCACTTCGATGTGGGCTCCTTGCGGATTGCCCAACGGGACCTGTTGGTCTTCATCCTCGTCGGGACGCTGGGCATCGGCACCCAGATGTTCCTGTCGGTCCGCTTGCCCACGCTGGTGGAACTCATCACGGCCTACGTCCGGATGTGGGTTCCCGACAAGGACGACCGCGGCGACACGCCGCCCATCGTCTACGTGGGCCTGCTGGCCATCGTGGCCACCGCCATCATCGCCTTTGTCCTCGTCCAATTCAACATCGCGTCCGTGCTGGAGAACCGCTTCGCCGATGCGCGCATCACGTTCCTTGTGCTGCTCTTGCCCATCGGCGTCGCGGTGTTCTTCGTCAGCAGCGCCATCGTGATGTATCGTGAATCCAAGCGCGGCTTCTTCAAACGCAAGATGACGCGGCGCTTGCGCAACGACATCATCGTCTACACCACCAGCACCGCCTTGGGGCTGGTGTTCGCCACGGCGTTGTGGCTCGGGCTCTCCGGTCGGCCCACCGTGCTCGGCATTCCGGTCACGGTGGACCTGATCAAGGACCTCACGATGCTCAGCATCGTCTCCACCACGGGCCCCATTGGGTTCTACATCCACCGGGAGTATCGGCGCATCAACGACATCGAAGCGCGTCTGAGCGACTTCCTCAACGACCTCAGCGATGCCCGCCGTGCCGGCATGCCCCTGGCCACGGCGTTGCAGAACACGGCCGGCTCGGACTATGGTGCCTTCACGCCGGAGGTGGCCAAGATGGCCAAGCAAGTTGCCTGGGGGGTGTCGTTCAACGAGGCCTTGCAACGCATGGGCGACCGCGTCCCATCGGCGTTGGTCAAACGCGCCGTCACGCTCGTCATCGAAGCCTCGCACACCGGTGGCTCCGTCTCGGACATCCTCAAGGCCGCCGGCCGCGACGCCTACGAGATCAAGAGCTTGGAGCGCGACCGCAAGGTCACCATGACGACGTACCTGATCGTCATCTACGTCGTCTTCTTCGTGTTCATGGTGGTCATCGCCATCCTTGACATCCGCTTCATCACACAAATTGCCTCGGCGGCCCAAAGCATCGAAGACGCCGGGCTGTCCGGAGGTGCCCTGAAGGTCGACTCCGTCGATCCCGAATCGATGCGCTTCATTTACTTCAACGCGACCATGGTGCAAGCCATCGGCAACGGCATCGTGGGCGGCGTCTTGGCCGAAGGACGCGTCATGAGCGGCTTCCGCCACGCCGCCGTGCTGGCGCTCATTGGCTGGTTCACGTTCCGATTCGTCCTCCCTGCGCTCTAAGCCAAGCGCTGGTCGCAGGCGGATCGGCGGGCGCAGCCCCGGCAACGCCCCACGTGCTGATGGTCCCGATCCACGCCGCCATTGGAGGACGCCTCCGCCATGCGCGCCAACACGTCCCGCAGGCGATTCTCCAGGCGTGTGTCCCACTCGACGCGGAAAACCCCCTCGGGGTACGTCAACAACCCATACTCAGGCCGCTGCCCCCGCGCCACTTCCAGCAAGCGCAGGTAGCATGCCAATTGCAGCCGATGGCTGGGAAACGGTCGATCGGGCGTGCGCCCCGTCTTGACCTCCACCGGGACCGCGCCGCTTTCCGTCTCCATGACGTAATCCGGCGCGCCGGCGATGCCCCATTCGGGGTCCTCCAGCACCGATTCCCCGTGCAGCCCCTGTTGGCTGACGCGGCCCGGCACCAAGCCGCCCCGCAGCACGTCCTGGCGGTAGCGCTTCTCCTGGATGCCGGCAATGGTCAACAACGCGGCGGACGCGGACACCATCACCAGCGCCACCAGCAAGAAGATCCAGTGGTACGGCGAACCGCGCAGGAGAATCAGCTCCAAGGTCAGGAACGTCGCCGAGCCCGCTGCGCCCAAAATGTAGAACATCCAGCGCAGCGCGCGGGCCATCTCGACCCGATCGGCCTCCGCGTGGTCTTGTTCCTCCGCCTTGCGGTGGTGCTCCCGCACGCCGCGACGGCTGCCTTCGCCGCCGCCATCCACGCCTTGGCGTGCCAACCACCAGTTGTGCGCGCAATACGCAAATTGCTCCACTTCACCGGCCGAGGGCAAGCACACCCACACCGAGGCGCCCCGACTTAGCCATGCCGCCCCGCTCCGGCCCCTGCTTGGAGGGCAACGCTCGAATTTCGATAGAACGGGTACAACGGCCCGGGAAACCACGCCCAAGCTGGGACTCGGCCGCTGAAACCCAGGTCGGATGTACATGAATGGGGACTGGGCCACCGGGCCTTTGGTCCTGTTTTATATACGCCGGGCAACATCTTTCGTTGGCCCTGAGGCGACTTAGGGAGGAATCGAGATGAAAGCCAACCAACAATTCAAGATGGAAGACGACGCCGTCAGCCCCGTGATCGGTGTCATTCTGATGGTCGCGATCACGGTCGTGCTCGCGGCCGTTGTGTTCGTCCTGGTCAGTGACCTGGGCGGCGACAGCGGTGTGCCGAACTTCCCCAACGCAAAGGTCACCGATGGTGGCGGCGGCACGATTGTGCTCGAGCACCGTGGTGGCGACTGCATCACCATTTCTGCCTACACCTGGCAGATTGGCGGCACTGCCGTTGCTGACCCGACTGAGACTGCCACCACGACGGACGGCAACTGGTGCGTCGGCGAGACCCTGAACCTCAGTGGCACCGCCAGCTCCTCGAACACCATCAAGGCGATTCACGACGAATCCCAGACGATTGTGTTCGAGAAGACCATCCAGCTCGGCGCTTAATCGCGCCGTCGAGTCCTTTTCCCCTCTTCCCATTCCTTGTCTATGGACGACGAAGCGGTTTCCCCCGTCATCGGCGTCATTTTGATGGTGGCCATCACCGTGGTGTTGGCTGCCGTGTTGTTCGTTCTGGTTAGCGGATACGGCTCCGAGAACCAAGT
>JBFKTF010000168.1:0-4105 GCA_041636435.1 Thermoplasmatota archaeon | reverse complement strand
TGGGCCGTGTCGCCCGCCATGTAGATTCCCGGCGGCCCGGTCCAATAGGTCTCTTGGAACCGCTTCGGGTCGCCCCAGACGCCGCGCAACATGCTGGGCCAAGGGGCGCGCAGCGCCAGCTGCCCGCCGCCTTCGGCGGGCTGGCCTTGTTCGTCGACAATGAGCGCCTCGATGCCCGGCAAGGGACCGCTGCAACTGCCGGGCCGCTGCGTGTCGCAGGCGGGCAGGGGGCTCATCATGATGCCGCCCGTCTCCGTCTGCCACCACGTATCGACGATGGGGATCTTGCCGCCTCCGATGCGGTCGTGGTACCAAATCCACGCTTCGGGGTTGATTGGTTCGCCCACCGTGCCCAGTAGGCGCAGCGAGGACAGGTCGTGTTTGCTGGGCCATTCGTCGCCCAGAATCATCAGTGCCCGGATGGCCGTGGGGGCCGTGTACAGCACCTCGACTTGGTGGCGCTCCACGATGTCCCAGAACCGGTCGGCCTCGGGGTACGTCGGTGCCCCTTCGTACAACACCAACTTGGCGCCGGCCATCAACGGGCCGTACACGACGTACGTGTGCCCCGTGATCCATCCGATGTCCGCAGTGCACCAGTACGTGTCGCCGGCGCGCAGGTCGAAGACCCATCGCGTGGATGCGTGGGCCCAGGCAAGGTAGCCTCCCGTGCTGTGCAGGATGCCCTTGGGCTTGCCCGTGCTGCCGCTCGTGTACAAGATGAACAATGGGTGCTCGGCTTCGAACGCGGGCGCCTCGAGCAGCGGCTCGCCGTAGGACCATTCCACGTCGCGGTCCGCCTGCATCGGGACGTCTTGTCCGGTCCGCCGCAGCACCACCACGTGGTCGACATCGCACGACGTCAGCGCCTCGTCGGCGTGTTGCTTCAATGGAACCACCTTGCCGCCGCGGAAGCCGCCATCGGCGGTCAGCACCACCTTGGCGCCCGTGTCCTGGATGCGGTCGGCCAACGCCTTGGCGGAGAATCCTCCAAAGACGACGGAGTGCACGGCGCCAATGCGGGCACAGGCCAACATCGCCACCACCGCTTCGGGCACGAGCGGCATGTAGACGATGACCCGGTCGCCGGGGGCCACGTCCAGTCCCTGCAGGGTCCCAGCGAACCGGCACACCTTGTCATGCAATTCCCCGTACGTCCACTCCACTTGCGCGCCGTCCTCGGCCTCCCATGCAATCGCCGTGTCGTTGGCGCGCTCGGGCAGGTGGCGGTCCAGGCAGTTCTCGGCCGCGTTGAGGGTGCCGTCATGGAACCAACGGTACACGGGGGCCTGCGAGTCATCGAGCACCTGCGCGAATGGCCGACGCCACACCACGTGTTGCCGGGCCAGGTCGGCCCAGTATGCCTGCGGGTCCGCACGCCACGCTTCGCGCAACGCCTCGCGTTGGTCGGGGGTCAACACGCCACTGGCCTGCGGGGGGAAGTGGCGGTCCTCGGCGAGCAGGGTCTCGATGCCGGACATGCGCCGTCATCGGGGTCGGTGGTTGATGAAGGGTCGCCTCGCGTTGCGTGGTCACCAGAGCCAGTATGCGGCGGCAGAGGCCACCAACACGCCCGCCACGCTGGCAATCGCGCCGGGGCGAGCCATCTGGGCGACGTTGATGTGGCCCGTCCCGTAGGCCATGGCGTTGGGGGGCGTGCCGACGGGGACGAGGAAATCCATGGAGAGCACGGCCGTCGCCAACAACGTCAGCGGCATCACGGGCGCTCCCCACTCGGCACCAAGCTGCAGCACAATCGGGATCATGATGACCGCGGCCGCGGTGTTGCTGGCCATGATGGTCATCACGATGGCGGCCGCACCGACGAGCAGGAACGTCGTGAACCCGCTGCCTTGGATCATGGCATCAATCGCCCCCGCGAAGCGACCATCGAGGCCGGTGCGGAGCGCGGCGTCGCCCAGGGCCAAGCCGCTGCCGATGAGGAGCAACGTGGGCCAGTCCGCCGCGCGAATGTCCTCCTCGTGCAGGGTGCGCGTGGCGAACAGCAGCACCACGGCCAGCAAGGACACGGTGGCCGCCGAGAACCCGTGCAGGTCGCCGGTCAGCCACAGAGTCACGGTGATGCCGAAAACGGCCACGAGGCCCCAGTGGACCTTGTGGTGGGACACGTCCGGCGGCGCCACCGCATCGTCGGCGGGATACATCCGCACCAGGATGAGCCACAGGAGCCCCACCATCGCAAACGTCAGCGGGGCCATGCGCACCATCCAACCCAGGAACGACACCTGGATGCCGGCATCCGCCAGGAACCGCAACGCGATGGGATTGGGCGTGGTACCGATGGGTGTGGCGATGCCGCCCACATTGGCCGAGAACGCGACGCCGAGCACCAATGCCTTGGCCAGGTTGGGGGAGCGGCCCGTGCCCACCAGACCCAACGCGATTGGGAGCATGATCGCCGTGGACGCGGTGTTGGAAATCCACATGCTGAACGTCGCCGTGGTCAGCATCAAGGCCAGCAACGTCCACTTGGCGGAGCCATGGGTGCGCTGCATCATCCAGCCCGCCAGGGTGCGATCCAGGCCGTGCTTGCGCAACGCCACACCGAGAAAGAAGCCGCCCAGCAACAGCACAATGACTGGATCAAAGTACGCGGCAAACACCGGCTTGGCTTCCAAGCCCACCACGATGAGCAACAGCGACGACAAGAGCCCGGTGACCGCCAATGGCAACAGCTCGGAGACCCAGAGCACCATGGTGAACAGGAGAATGGCCAGGACCAGTCCTTGCTGGCCGGGCAACAGGAGCCCAAACCCAGCGGCCAACACCGCTCCAAGGAGCCACGCCGCGGGCTTCCACTTCATCGGTTGAGCCACCACACGGCCCCGTTGAGGGCCGTCGCAAACAGAATCCACGCTTGGTAGGGCAGCATCAGCCAACCCGGCTTGCCCCACGTCTTCCAAATGAAGAGCGCCACGACCACGTCCAATCCAATGATCCAGAACAACGAAAGCAAGCGCAGCTCCCAGGCGAAGAACAGCGGGCTCCACAACGCATTCATCACCATCTGGACGCCCCAGAGCTTCGTGGGCAGGCCCCAGGGGTCTTGGCGGAACGCCAGCCAGCCGGCAACGGGAATCAGGATGTACAACAGGGTCCAGACCGGGCCAAACAACCAGGCGGGCGGGGCCCACGCCGGTTGCTCAAGCTCCGCGTACTTGTCGGCCGCGTCCATCGTCGAGCCGGCGCCAATGCCGGCGGCCGCGAAGGCGACGACGATGAAGACCACCAAGGCCAGCAAGTCCCGTTGCATGCCCGCCGATGCACGACGGGCTTCATCACCTTACGCGATGCGATCGGCGAGGTGGTCCACCGCGGGGTGGTACTTCGGGTCGCCCACGGGGTCAATCTCCACCTTGCTGCGGGCCTTGTCCAGCAGGGCCCGGCAATCGGCGCTCAGGTGCCGGAGGCGGACGTTCTTGCCGCGGGCCTCGTAGCGCCCTACCAACGACTCGATGGCCTCGATGGCGGAGTGGTCCATGACCCGGGCGTTTTGGAATTCGATGATCACGTTGTCTGGATCGTCGCGGGGCGTGAAGCCGGCGGCGAAGTGGGACGTGCTGGCAAAGAACACCGTGCCACGCACATCGTAGACGCGGCCCTCGGGCGTGTCCCGGCGTTGGATGTGGATCTCCTTGGCGTGCTTCCAAGCAAACACCAACCCGGCGATGGCGACACCCAACACGACGGCGGTGGCCAAGTCCGTGAAGACCGTGACCACCGTCACGGCGACGATGATGAACGCGTCTTCCTTGGGGACCTTGTTGAGACGGCCCAGGCTGGCCCAAGCAAACGTCTTGACGGACACGACCACCATCAAGCCAACCAAGGCGGCCAGTGGAATCATGCCGATGATGCCAGAGAAGAACAGGATGCTGGCGATGAGCGCCAACGCCGCCACGATGCCGCTCAGGCGCCGGGTGCCGCCATTGCCGATGTTGATCATCGATTGGCCAATCATAGCGCAGCCGCCCATGCCGCCAAAGAAGCCCGTGATGATGTTGCCCGCACCTTGGGCCAGGGACTCCTTGTTGGGGCGGCCCACGGTGTCCGTGATTTCGTCGATGAGGTTCAGCGTCAGCAG
>JBFKTF010000167.1:0-4109 GCA_041636435.1 Thermoplasmatota archaeon | reverse complement strand
GGTCCATGTAGAACAGGTACTTGCGCCACGTTGCGCGCTCCACGCGCTGGATGTCAGCGAACTCCACAGTGCATCCCTGCTGGCAAATAGTGGCGCATCCGGCTTAATCCCTGTGATGGCTCTTTCACGCACCAAGCACTCGCACCGCCGTGGACCAGGGTGCCTTGGAGGAAATCGCCGCCCGCGTGCGTGCCTGCAGGGCGTGCCGCTTGCACGAGACGCGCACCATGGCGGTCCCGGGCGAAGGGGGCGGCCACTTCGGGCACGCGCCGCCGGGTGCCACCTTGGGGGCCTTCGGCGCCATGGACTCCGCGTGGTCGGGGGTCATGTTGGTGGGCGAGGCTCCGGGGCGCAACGAAGACGAGACGGGCCGCCCATTCTGTGGGGCGGCGGGCAAGAACTTGGATCTGGGTTTGGCGGAAGCAGGCTTGGCGCGCCAGGCGGTGTTCGTCACCAGCATCAACAAGTGCCGCCCACCAAAGAACCGCGACCCCAAGCCCGACGAGAAGGCGGCCTGCCGCCCCTACTTGCTGGAGCAAGTGGCGGCGCTGCAACCCAAGGTGCTGGTCGCCTTGGGCCGCCACGGCCTCTCGGGTCTGGTGGATGATCCGCCCAAGACGTTTGGCGACGTGCGCGGCACCTTCCTTGATGGGCCTGACGTGGGCGATGGGCCGGTGCCGGTGTTCTGTTCCTTGCATCCGGCCGCCATCATCTACCGCCAAGCCTGGCGCGAGCAATACTTGGATGACTGGCGACGCCTCGCGGTCTGGCTCCGGACCGGCCAGCTACCGCCCAGTGTCTGACGCTGGCGTGTCCGACACGTCCGTCGCACGCGTCCGACGCGGGGCTGTCGGACATCTGCGTCCCCGTCGGATGGGGGGTGTCGGACACCGCTGCGCCTCCAGGAGGGGCCCTCCTGTCGGACGCGTCGGACGGTGTCAGACCCTTGTTGCACATGGAAGTCCACGTGCAATGGGGGTGTCGGACAGGAGGAAATCGGGCTGCAACAGGAGGGGGCCGCACCGGCCACAGGCCGTTTAGCCCACATCTTTAAGTACTGAACGTGGAATGGACGTGTCAGACAAAGTCGGACGATGATGCCTCAATGGTGTCGTCTGCTGACCAAGTCTGCCCCGCATTGTCGGACACGCGCCGACGCGGGACACACGCCCGAACGTGATCGGTATGACACAATCCGAACGCCTCACCATCCGCCTCCCCAAGCCAGTCGTCGACAACGTCGATGCCATGGTGCAACTGGGGCAGTACGCGACGCGCACGGAGGTCGTCCGCGCGGCCCTGCGCTTGTTCTTCGAACAAGAAGGCAGCAAGGCGACCAAGGTCATCGAGAGCGAGAAGGGCATGCAGGAAATCAAGCAGCTTGCTGCGCAGATGCAGCAGATGCAGGCCAAAATGAAGGGACTGGGGCTGTTCGATGACCTCTGAGACTCCTGACTTCACAAGCAGGGGATGGGATGCACTGCAATCGGCGGGGACGTCGATTGCTTGGTCGGCTGAGCCGACCACAAAAGGGCCCCGGGGTGCGCGACGCCCCGGGGTTTCCAGCACCGGCCTGACGGCCACAGTCGCGGGAACAAGTGGAGGACAACCATGCAATCTCTGATCGGCGCCGCCGTAGGCTACACACAAGAACAGGAACTGAAGGAAGTCGAATCCTTCGGTGAGCCCAAGATCGTCATTGTCGGCTGCGGTGGCGCAGGCGGCAACACGGTCAACAGGCTCCACAAGATCGGCGTCAAGGGCGCCGAGACCATCGCAATCAACACGGACAAGCAGGCGTTGGACCTTGTCGAAGCCGACAAGAAGCTCCTCGTCGGCAAGTCCATCACCCGCGGCCTGGGCGCCGGCGGCTACCCCGAAGTGGCCGAACGCTGTGCCGAACAAGCCCGCGGCAAGCTCGAAGAAATGCTGCGCGGCGCCGACCTGGTGTTCATCACCGCCGGCATGGGCGGCGGCACCGGCACCGGCACCAGCAGCGTCGTGGCGGACATCGCCAAGAAGCAGGGCGCCATCGTCGTCGGCATGGTGTCCACCCCCTTCAACGTCGAGCGCGCCCGCATCCTGAAGGGCGACCAGGGCCTGCAGAAGCTCCGCAGCAAGTCGGACTCCGTCATCGTCCTCGACAACAACCGTCTCCTGAAGTACGTCCCGAACCTCCCGATCGACCAGGCCTTCTCGGTCATGGACCAACTGATCGCCGAGACCGTCAAGGGCATCTCCGAGACCATCACCCAGCCCAGTCTGATCAACCTCGACTACGCTGACGTGAAGGCCATCATGGGCGAAGGCGGCGTCGCCGTCATGCTTTGGGGCGAGGCCAAGACCGCCGATGGTGCCAACGCCGTCGTCAACGAGGCCCTGAACCACCCGCTTCTGGACGTCGACTACCGCGGCGCCACCGGTGCCCTCGTGCACATCACGGGCGGCCCCGACCTGACCCTGAAGCACGCCGAAGAGGTCGCCGAGTCCCTCACCTACGAGCTCGACGCCCACGCCAACGTCATCTGGGGCGCCCGCGTGATTCCCGAGTTCGAAGGCCGCATCCGCGTCATGACCGTCATGACCGGCATCAGCAACGAACAGGCCCCCGCGACGCCGCAAGCCGAAGCCAAGGTCGAGGCCACCGCCACGCCCCGCTACGCGCCCAACCGCCCCCAGACCATGGGCACCCGCACGGCGCCCAGCGTCGGCGGCATCGACTTCGTCGAATAACCCTGTATCACCACCTCTTCCCTCTCCCTCTCAAACGCCCCGGGCCCGCAACCCATCGTCCTCCCACGATGGCTTGCATGGCCACTGTCCTCCCACGGTGGCCCGCCAAAACGTGTCCTCCCACACGGATGCCGTCCTCCCACGCGCATCGCTTTGGCACAGCGTCCTCCCACGCTGCCACCAGGCCGGCCCGGAGACGATTGGCCGGGGAGCAGTCCTCCCACTGCTCCCCGGTTCCTTCTCCTGCCAATTTGGCAGGCCCATCGTCGGGCTCAGCGCACTCCGAGTCCGGCGATGGACCCTATGCTTTCCAAAGGCACGAATGGCACACGTCGCCGCTCGTGGGCTCCCCGCACTCCGTGCACGCCGTGGCCGGCGCCATGGTTGGCTCCGGCAGGCGCTCCTTGAGTTTGTCCTGGAACTTCAACAGACCATGCCGCGTCCCCGGCTGGTCTGCCTCCAGTCCCCACAAAATGTCGCGCATCGCGAAGCGATTGGCCCGCTCCGCATAGGGGCATTCCGCCTCGTCGTGGGTGGGTAGGCCTTCCAGTAAGCAGTAGAGCAGCACTTCCTTCTCGGGGATGTTGCGGAACGGCAAGATGCGGGGCACCATGCCTTCCTGGGGCTCCGTGTGCGGCGCCAACCGCTGCAACCGATCCACGTCCCCGTTGAGGACGTTCATCAAAATGGTCTGCGCCATGTCGTCCAGGTTGTGTCCCGTCGCAATCGCCGTGGCGCCTTGCTCCATC
Organism: Thermoplasmatota archaeon; assembly: GCA_041636435.1. Taxonomy (GTDB): domain Archaea; phylum Thermoplasmatota; class E2; order JACPAO01; family JAHFTW01; genus JBFGSX01. Next base: position 627 of record JBFKTF010000167.1, on the reverse strand, counting down.
GCCACCCGGTTCAGGCCAACGCGCCGGAACACCCCGCAGGGGCCACAACTTGGCCGAGCGGACGCCTCTCCGGGGGGAAGCACGCGCAGCATCTTGGCTGCCTCGCCCACCGGCCCAGCGGCGCCCGATGCGTAGTCGTCGATGGTGTAACCGGCCAATTCCTTCGTGCCGATGACGTGCCACGGAATCTGGCGCTCGGACGTCACGTCCCGGGCAATCTCGAGAGCGCCTTCGCGGTACCCGTCGATGCCCTCGTCCACGCTGATGGCCAAGAGCGAGACCTTGGGGTTGTCCTTGCTGATCTTGTGCAGGAAGTGCAGGCACGCTACCGAGTCCTTGCCGCCACTGAGCGCCACGGCGACCTGTCCTTCGGGGAGGCGCCCCTGCTCGGCCACGTTCATCTTGGCCCGCTTCTCAAAGAACCGGACAAAATGCGGCCCGCACAAGTGCTGCCCCGAGTAGCGGATGTGCGTGACCGCCGGGTCGTTGCACTTGCTGCACTGGGGCATACCGCTTCGACCGGGCCCCGCGCAAAAGCGTTAGCTCTGCCGCGCCGCCTGGCCCCAGACGCCCGCCACGCGCCGCACCACGTCCTGCAATTCGTAGACGTTGCGCGGTTTCTCCAGC
>JBFKTF010000166.1:0-4129 GCA_041636435.1 Thermoplasmatota archaeon | reverse complement strand
GGCGAGGCGTCACCGCCAACCTGGCCCACACTACCGCACGCATCGCACAGCGGGAGCTGGCGCACTGCCATCATTGCTTCCATGCATTCGGCATCCGTCGTTCCGCATGGACCGCGCTTGGTGGCCTCGATCCCTGCGCCGGGACCATGGTGTCGCATGACCTAGGATATCGCGCAGCGGACGCGGGCCACACGACGCTTCTCGTGCCCGAAGCCAAGGTGGTCCATGTCAATGAGTGGAAGCAGTTCAGCTACATGTCCTGGACCTGGCAGACCGGCATCGACCGGTCGCGTCTGATGCACCATCGCACCCCGGACTTTGTGGAGAAGTATCTGGTGAGCAAACGCTTCCGTCGTCACGAACGCATGCTCCGCCTGTTTCGATGGCCGGCGACCGCGTGGTTCTCGACGATGGCCCTGGTCAGCTGGGTCGGTTTTGCATTCGGGCGCGCCGCTGGCTGGCAATCCCTGTGCGACCGCATGTTCATCCGCTTGGCCGGCAACGCGTTTCGGGCCGGCGTGGCCATCGGCCTCCGGAGGCCTCGGCGCGCCGCCATTGTCCCGGCGCCGCAGAAGGTCACGGCATGAGCGCGTCCATGGGGCGCTTCGTTGGGCGGGTGCTCCGGCGCCCACCCCCGGGTCCAATCCACGTGGACATCGAGGTCTCGACCCAATGCAACATGGCGTGCAAGATGTGCAAGCGGCAGACGTTCGACTTCGGCGACCAGCTCATGCCCTGGGAAGAGTTCCTCCACGTCCTCGACTCGTTGCCTGCCACCGTGGAGATCGTCAGCTTCGGAGGCTATGGGGAGATGACACTGCACCCGCGCTTCGTCGACATGGTGGGCGAATGCAAGCGGCGGGGCCACATCGTGGAATGCACGACCAATGGGACCACGTTGGGCCCGACGCTGCGAGCTGGTCTGCTGGCCGCATCCATGGACAGCATCCGCATCTCGGTGGACCACCTGCGACCTCCTGCCGATGAGCTGGACGTCGGCCACGCGTTCTCCCCACGCATCCGCGAGCACATCGCTGCGCTCGTCAAGGAACGGGACGCCCGACAAGCCCCCACACGGGTGGGGATCAACACGGTGGTGCAGCAAAGCAACGCCGCAGACCTGCAAGCCATCGTCGACACTGCGGAGGCCTTGGGCGCGGACGACATCAACCTCATTCCATTGGATTTGGGGCGCAACCACGCCTCGGCGCAACACAAGGTCGTTGACCGGTCCCTGTATGCTACGATTCAAGGCAAGGCCCGCCGCATCCACGTGCAAACACCACGCACCCGCCACGGAGGCATCCGGCGGCTGTACAAGCTCAAGGGGGACTACTGCCCGTTCCGCCACGAAGGAGCCCACGTCCGCATGAACGGGCAGGTCACGCCATGCGCGTTTGGCTTTGCCACCCATGGATTTGGCAGCATTCATGAACAGCCCCTGCAGACGATTTGGAATCAGCCCGAGATGGCCGCCATCCGCAAGCGAGGCGACCATCCGGTATGCCAAGACTGCTCACTGTTCAAGACCGCATGAACATCCTCCAGTTTGGCAAGTACTACTTCCCCGTCCGCGGCGGAATGGAACGCCATCTGCAGGATTTGTCTACAGGGCTCCAACGGCACGGTCACCACGTCGAGTGCATGGTGTTCAACAACGGGGTTTCGGGAAGCAACGGCTCCATCGAAGGCATCCCCGTCCGGCGCATCGGGAGGTGGATTCCCCGCGCCCCCCCGGTCAATCCGCTGGCGCCCCGGTGCATCGCGCAGCAATCCAAGGACGTCGATCTCGTGCATGTGCATGCGCCCAATCCCACCGCCGAATGGGCGTCCGCCCGCAGCAAGGCTCCCGTGGTCATCACGCATCACGCCGACATCATGCAACCCGTGCGTGCCTGGGTGGCCGCCCCGCTGCAACGCAAGGCTCTGCAGCGCGCCACGCGCGTCATCGTGACGCACCCGGCCATGCTGGAGCGCTCGCAGGCATTGCAACGTGTGGCCCACAAGGTCCGGGTCGTTCCTCTGGGAATCGACACCCGTTGGCATGCGTCGACGGCGCCCCCAGTGTCCTCCCGGCCGTTGGTCTTGTTCGTCGGGCGATTGGTCCCGTACAAGGGCCTGGATGTCTTGCTCCGTGCGATGCGGTCCATCGACGCCGACTTGTTGATCGTGGGTCAGGGGCCGTTGCTGGGCCCATTGGAGCGCTTGGCATTCGCCCTGGGAATCCAGAATCGCGTGACGTTCCTGCCCGAATGCGATGACGCGCGCCTGCGCGCCTTGTACCAGCAGGCGACGGTCGCCACGCTGCCCTCGGTGACCGCCGCCGAAGCGTTTGGTCTGGCACAACTGGAAGCCTTGGCCGCCGGAACCCCCGTCGTCAGTTGCCGCTTGGGCACCGGAGTCGATCAAGTCAACATCGATGGCAAGACCGGCGCCACCGTACCCCCCGGGGACGAGCAGGCCTTGGCCACGGCCATCAACCACTTCCTGCTGGATGAGGACGCGCGGCGATTGGCTGGCCAGGCCGCCGCCCAGCGCGCTCGCCAATTCCCCCTTTCCGCGATGGTCCAAGCGACCATTGGCGTGTACGAGGAAGCTCTCGAGGCCCAATGAATCGGGCGCGAATCTGGTTGGCCGCAGGCGAAGCGATGCAGGCAATCAAGGGCATCTTGGGGTTGGCCATCATCGTGGCCGCCCAAGGCATCGCTGCCTATGGGCAGGTTGTCTTTGCCCAGGCCTTGGCCGTCGTGGCCGCGCCGCTCGTGGGGCTGGGCATCGCACAAGGCATTGTGGTGAACTTCGCCGGTCGCGATTGGACCCAGCATGCGCGCCGCTCCATGCGGCGGGCCATTCTGGCCGCCGCAGGCGGCTCCTTGGCGGGTGCCGTCATTGCCTGGTTGGCTTGGCATGCCGCCGGTGCTTCGCACCACGCATTGGGCGCCGCGGCGCTTGTGGCCTCGACTGCATTCATGCCCGTGGCATTGCAAGCGGCCCGGGCAAGGGGCATGGACACATTGTACGGGGCGGCCCGAGGCATCGAAGCGGTTGCCTCGCTGGGCGTCCTTGTTCTGCTTGCCAACAACGTCCATGTTGGTACCCTCATGTTCGCCATTGGCGTTGGCCGCATGGTGGTGGCGACGGTCGTCATGGCGTGGGTTCATGGTCCGGAACCCGCCGCCCGGGGCGCGCCACACCCCACTCCCCTTGGCACCGGTTGGCCCCTCATCCTTCCTGCTCTGGGGCTCTGGCTCGTGGCCGTTGGCGACCGCGTGGTGTTGGGGGCCATGTCGGACGCCGCGACCGTTGGAGCATTCGGTGCCCTGGCGGCCGCTGCGGCACTCCTCTCTTCGGCCGCGGCCCCGTGGCACTTACCACTCTACCCGGCCATTGTCCGCCTCGCTCGTCAAGAGCGATGGGGTGCTGCCGCCAACCAAGTGGCCGGGAGCCAACGCGCCGTCGTGTATTGGTTCGTGCCGGCCACCATCATTGGAGGCATGCTGCTGGGGTCGGCGTTGCGACTGATTGGTGTGCCCACGGTCACGGCCTGGGTGGGCATCGCCTTGCTGCTTGCTGCTTTCGCCCACCGGATTGGGTTCCCTGCCCAGTATGTGCTCGAGGCCACCGGCCGCCGCAAGGATGTGCAGAAGGCATGGATGCTCGCAGCCGCTGGCAACCTGATCCTTGCCGTTCCGGCCACGTTGTGGTTTGGTCCGCTGGGCACCGCCGCATCCACACTCATGGTCCAGCTTGGGTTGGCCACGCACCTGATTGCCACCCAAGGGGAGGTGGCACGGCGCCACTTTGTCCCGCGGGCGATGTTGGTGCAGGCGACCGCAGCCAGCGGGCTGGCCACGGCCGTTGTGGTGGGCACGTGGGGCATGCCAGAAGGTTTGCTGGATGCGGTTGGATGGGGCGCTGCAGCCGGCGGAATCTATCTGTTCATCATGGGCGCGTGGCGTCTGCTTGCATCGCGGAGGCACTTGCGCGAGGGCCCTCGCGGCGAGGAGCCAAACGCCCCGGGGCTGGCCGAAGGGCCGCGTGGGCGCGGCACGCCTACGCGGAGATGACGCGCCCCTCGATGCGGAGCACGTCGTCTTTGGCCAGCTGCAAGTGTGCGGCCAAGTTGTCG